>NZ_CP038033.1:309433-618867 GCF_004421105.1 Nitrosococcus wardiae | reverse complement strand
GCTAATGCCCATCCACTGTCTTATCTTGGAATTGGCCCCGTCTGCGCCAATGAGCAAGCGTGCTTCTAGGCAATGGCCTCCTTCCAGTTGCAGGTAAATTTTGCGATCGTCTTGGATTATTCCGCTAGGGTGAGCAGGAGCATACAGGTCGATATTATCCAAACCCTCACATTGCTTTAGGAGCGCCCCTTGAATCACTCGATTTTCAATGATATGCCCTAAGCAGGGTTCCCCGATCTCAGCACTGTCAAAATGGATTTCTCCGGCGCCTGTTCCGTCCCATACGTGCATTTCCCGAAAAGGGCTGATGCGTTGCGCCGCTATTTCTTGCCAGGTCCCCAAGTTTTTAAAAATATTTTCAGAGGCACGGGTAATGGCACTGACCCGAAGATCATAAGTATCTGGAGGAACGTCCTCTAGATTAGGCGGATTGGCTTCTACCAGGGCAATTCGGAGTTTGGGGGATTGTCCTAGCGCTAACGCCAAGCAAGAGCCCGTCATGCCGGCACCGACGATGAGAACATCATAGGGGGAATGAGGTGAGGTCATAGTGCTAATCCCCGGGCCAGTCGAGACTGCCGTCCTGCAAGTCCCATGGTTTGACGCATAAACTGCTGCTTGAGGGGAGGAAATAAATCTAAAGCTGCCAGACCTAAGCCTCGGGCTGGGCCGAGCAAAGGATAATCATTGGAAAATAGACGTACGAGGGTATCCGTCAATCCAGTCACTAGATGTTGATCCCCTTGGCGCCATTGGGCGTAAATGGATAAAGTCTCTGGCGCCCCAAGATCGTGGCCGGCCTTTTGGGCATCGGCAAGAGTCTGCGCTAAAACGGCCACATCCCGGAGGCCCAGATTAAAGCCTTGCCCGGCAACCGGGTGGAGGTTGTGGGCAGCATTACCAATGAGCACTGTCCGGGGTGCAACTTGTTGTTGCGCTCGAAGCAATTGAAGAGGGTAGGCATGGCGTTTACCAATCCGGGTAAAACGACCCAGACGCTGGCCGAAGCGCTGCTGCAGGCGAGCAAGAAAGGTTTCCTTGTCCACGGCGGTGAGATAAGGGGCTTGAATATTTTTCACTGTCCAGACCAGATTGCATCGTTTCTCATCCAGGGGCAGTAGTGCCAAGGGACCGGTATCGGTGAAGCGTTCGAAAGCCCGGTATTGGTGAGGGCGCTCGGTGGCTACATTGGCGATAATGGCTGTTTGCCCATAGTCTCTCTTTTGGGTCGGAATTTGCAGTAATTGCCGCACGAGGGAGTGTCCTCCATCGGCAGCCACGAGCAAACGGGTGGAGAGGGTGCGGATATGGTCATGGGAGGCAATTTGTACGTGGGTCTTGGTTGCCTCAGAGGCGATGTTGACGACCTTGGCGGGGCAAATAAGCTCAATCTGGGGAAAGTCTTGAAGTCTTTGATAGACAATTTGACCCAGAATACGTACCTCTACCACATAGCCTAATGCAGGCAGGGAAGCCTGGGAAGCATCTAAGCGAGTGACCCCAAAGTGGCCCCGATCGGAGACATGGATATGGCGGATGGGGGTCGTATCAGGGGCAATGGCGGACCAGCAGCCTATGCCCTCAAAAATACGGCGGGAGCCGAAGGCTAAAGCAATGGCCCGGGAATCGAAGCTGGGTTGTTCTTGAGTGTTTGGGGGGACCGCTTCGATAATACCAATGCGTAAGGGTTGGGAGGCCAAGGCTAAGGCCAAGCTGCTGCCAATAAGGCCACCCCCAACAATAAGTAAATCATAGTCGGCAGGCAGGGTCATTGTGTGGGTACCCGTATCTGTGAGGAAGCCATCAGGGCCTCAACCTCGGCTACAGTTTTAGGGACTGCTGCACTTAGGACTTCACCGCCCTCTTTGGTCACAAGCACATCATCCTCAATCCTGATCCCGATATTCCACCATTTTTTGGCTACTCTCTGACTATTGGCAGGGATATACAATCCCGGTTCTACGGTCAGGGTCATGCCAGGTTCAAAAACCCGCCATTCGCCGTCGACTTTATAATCCCCGACGTCATGGACATCCATACCAAGCCAGTGCCCTGTACGATGCATATAAAAGCGGCGGTAATGTTCTTTTTTAATCAAAGTGCTCACCCGTCCTTTGAGTAGGCCGAGGGCCACCAGACCCTCTGTTAGTACTCGCACTGCCGCTTCGTGGGGTTCGTTCCAGTGATTGCCGGGGCGGATCTCAGCGATAGCTGCCAGTTGCGCTTCCAGGACCAGCTCATAAATTGCTTTTTGGGTGGGGGAAAAGCGGCCGCTGGTGGGAAATGTCCGGGTAATGTCCGCCGCATAATAGTCATACTCGGCACCGGCGTCCACCAAAAGCAAATCCCCTCTCCTGAGGCGGGCGTTATTGTCAGTGTAGTGGAGGACACAACCATTGCCACCGCCGCCTACGATAGGGGGGTAGGCCGGGGCTCGGCAACCCTGGCTAACGAAATGGTGAAGGTATTCCGCCTCTATTTGGTATTCCATCATGCTAGGGTGGCAGAGCTGCATGGCCCGGATATGCGCTTCGGCCGAAATCCGGATAGCTTCACGCAGGGTTTTGATTTCTTGTGCGCTTTTGATAAGACGCATTTCATAAAGCAGATGATCCAGCGCAATGAACTCTCCTGGCGGACGTTTGCCAGCGCGAGATGCCTGCCGGATCAAGTTAACCCACCCCACCATACGTTGGTCAAAGGCGGGATAATAGCCCATGGCATAGTAAACTCGGGCTTTATCTTCCATTAACCCAGGAAGAATGTCATCAATATCGGTAATGGGGAAGGCGTCATCAGCGCCATAATTTTTGCAAGCGCCGTTAGTGCCGGCACGGCGTCCCTCCCAGACCTCTTTTTCCGGATCCTGCTCCCGGCAAAACAAGAGATATTCCCCATGGCTACGGCCAGGGACAAGGACGGCCACTGCCTCAGGTTCGGGGAAACCCGTTAAGTAGTAAAAATTGCTATCGGCACGAAAGGGAAAGGTCACATCGCGGTTACGGGGGTAAGTGCTCGCTGTAGGCAGGATAGCAATGCTGTCTTCCCCCATCATTTGTAATAATTGTTTACGTCGGCGCGCGAATTCTTTGGATTCCATAAGTTAAGGTGTGATGCCTTAAAGTTAGTTTTTGGGGGGTGAACCTCTCTCGCTGGGGTGGAGGTCTTCGTATACCAACAATAGCCCCATACGGAGATATTCAACGAGATCACTATAGGCAACTTCATCCTCATGGGTGTCAGTGTTGGTATAATGGGCCGCTTTCGCAATCTTTGCGACATCTGTTAGGAATTCCTGGGTATCGTCATCCAGGGCAGCCTCTTTCTCTAAGCCACCAATGCCTAAGCCGTACAGGAGCCCCCGAGACCAGCTGGCAAGGGCCTCGGTTCTTTCACTAAGGGGGGCGCTATCATCAGGGAGTAAGAGGCGCACATTCAAATCGGGGCTGTTAAGTTGCTGCTCAGTAAATTCAAATAGAGCCGCCAGCTTTTCTTTATCGTCGCGGCTGGCCTGGGGGGCGATTTCCTCTATCCAGGCCTCAGCGGTTTGTTTTTGTCGGGCACAAAGAAAACCGCACAAAGACCCGTGAATTTCATAGGGATTTGCCCACGTCTCAATATTGCAGAGAGCTTCTAAAAGATGAGAATAAATTTCAGCCATTTTTTAATGCTAAAGGATAATATTCATCGTAACATTAATGATAACTTTAAGGTACCTTTGTGCCAATTCGGCTACTGCCGTTGACCCGCCTTTGCTGCCACTCTATATTGGGTAAAAACAAGAGGCTACCAAGCATGGTAGAGAATACGGTTAAACAATTAGAGCGGCGGATCGATGAGTTGATCGAGCTGTGCAATTGCCTAAGGGAAGAAAACCAAGCTTTGCGTGGTCAGAACGCTGAGCTCACTTCTGAGCGGGCGAAGCTTATTGAACAAACTGAGCTTGCGCGAAGTCGGGTCGAGGCGATGATTACACGCCTAAAGTCTATGGAGCAGGCATCATGAATGATGAAGCCCAGCCGGTAGTGTTGCATATATTGGGTAAAGAATATCGGGTGGCCTGTCCACCTGATGAAGAAGAAGCGCTATTAACAGCAGCCCGTTACCTTAACAAGAAGATGGAGGAAATCAAAGCGAGCGGTAAAATTATCGGTGTAGAACGGGTAGCGGTAATGACGGCTTTAAACATCACCCATGAGTTGCTTAAGGAGCAAAGCCGGAAGGAAGAGGAGCGCGAGTTAAGCAAACGAATTGAAACGCTTCGACATAAGGTTGAGGCAGCACTGGAAGAGTGTCGTCAGGTTGATCCATAAAACAGGCGGCTGGATTCTGTGACAAATTAGAGTACAATAAGAGTCCCTGCGGTGTACGCCAGTGGATTGGATACTACTTGAGCCTATACTACTCGCTAGGGGGCAGGATTCGATGATACCAATGTGCATGTCCGCCAAGTAGTGGAAAGCCTACGGTATCACGCGGAGCTCCCACTTGAACTTTTCGGTTCAAGAGCGATATTCACAGCGGCACCGCGGGGTTTTAACCTGCCATCTCCTGTCTTAATTGCGCAATGACGGGCGCTGTTTGAGGCCGTAGCTTGCGCCAAATAAAAAATGCTTCCGCGGCTTGTTCCACTAACATGCCCAATCCATCCAAGGCTTGCGCCGCTCCTTGAGTTTGGCCCCACCTCATGAAAACGGTAGGCTCATTGCCATACATCATGTCGTAAACCCAGCCGCCAGGGTGCAATATCCCTTGGGGAAGGGGAGGGAGTTCCCCTTGAAGGCTACTGGCAGTAGCATTGATGATGAGATTAAAGGTGCCGCTTGCAAGCAATTCATAGCCGCCGCCGGTTACAGTACCCAATGGGCTAAATCGGGCTGCCAGTTCAATGGCCTTGGTGGAAGTACGGTTAACCACCACAAGGTGGGCGGGTTTTTCGCCCAATAGGGCTTCGATAACGCCAGCAGCTGCGCCACCGGCCCCTAGCAGTAAGAGCCGTTGATCGCTGATGTGGCCGCCGTGATTCTCTTTAAGATCCTGCACCAGTCCTATGCCATCAGTGTTATCGCCTCGGAGTGAGCCATCTTCCGCGAGGGTAAGGGTATTCACTGCCCTGGCGCGCTGGGCTCGAGGGCTGCAATTATCAACTCGTTCCCAGGCTTCAGTTTTCAAAGGAATGGTAATATTTAATCCTTTACCCTTTTGGTTTTGAAAGGCAGTAATAGCCTCTTTTAGCTTCCCCTTTTCTACTTGGATTGCGGTATAGGTTAGATCTTGCTCCGTTTGCTGGGCAAAGGCGGTATGAATTTGGGGCGATTTACTGTGGGCGATAGGATTGCCCATAACAGCGTAGCGGTCCGGCATGCTATCCCCCTTTACTGATTATGTAGCCAGCGCGCGGCGTCTTTGGCAAAATAGGTCAAGATGGCATCGGCCCCGGCCCGTTTCATGGAAATGAGCGATTCCATCACGACCGCTTGCCGCTCTAGCCAACCGTTCTGGGCAGCAGCAGTTAGCATGGCATACTCGCCACTGACCTGATATACCAAGGTGGGAATGCCAAAGGTGGTTTTGACCCGTTGGACGATATCGAGATAAGGCATTCCCGGCTTGACCATGACCATATCTGCGCCCTCTTCCAAATCTAAAGCAATTTCTTGTAGCGCTTCATCGCTGTTAGCCGGATCCATTTGGTAGGTATACTTGTCACCACTACCCAGGTTATCTGCCGAGCCTACCGCATCTCGGAAAGGCCCATAAAAGCTGGAGGCGTATTTAGCCGAGTAAGCAAGAATCCGGGTATTAGAGTATCCACCACTTTCCAGCGCCTGACGAATAGCACCAATACGGCCGTCCATCATGTCAGAGGGGGCGACAATATCAGCCCCAGCTTCTGCATGGGAAAGGGCTTGCTTTACTAGAACCTCGACTGTTTCATCATTGATGACATAGCCTTGGGCATTAACAAGGCCGTCTTGGCCATGGCTCGTAAAAGGGTCTAGGGCCACATCCGTAATTACCCCCAACTGGGGAAGGTGCTGCTTCAAAGCCCGTACTGCCTGTTGAGCGAGACCTTCTGGATTATAGGCTTCGCGCGCATCGTCCGATTTTCGCTCTGGTGGGGTTACAGGGAACAGGGCGATGGCAGGAATGCCAAGTGTGATGAGCTCTTCTGCTTCATCCAGTAAAGCATCAATGGTGACCCGCTCAATGCCCGGCATAGAAGGGACCGCTTCGCGGCGGCTGCGGCCATCGAGGACAAATACCGGATAGATAAGATCGTCACAGCTTAAATGGCCTTCCCGCATCAACCGCCGAGAGAAATCATCCCGCCGCATACGGCGGGGGCGCGCGCGGGGAAAAGATCGGCTATTCCAAAGGCGTGTCGACAAGACTAAAATCCTCCTATTATATCCAGTGGAAAATAAATCATCCCATAGGAAGCGGTAGCTGTCATGTACCACGCTTGCGCATGGACACCTACGGGTTGGTAAAGTAAAATTGAGGGAGAACATCGCGGATGGTAGTTTACTATCCTCGCTATCAGGCGAGCGGGACGAGTGGAGCTGTGTCCCGCTTTTTTGTATCTGTTGGAGGTTGACTTGCGTCCTGACGCCCTACTTGCGCTCGAAGATGGCAGTATATTTCGAGGCACCGCTATTGGCTGCCCCGGGCAGACGGTGGGTGAAGTCGTATTTAACACGGCGATGACAGGATATCAAGAAATCCTGACTGACCCTTCCTATTGCCGGCAAATCGTCACCCTGACCTATCCTCATATTGGCAATGTGGGGACCAATAGGGAAGACCGGGAATCCAGTCGAGTTCATGCCAGCGGCTTGGTTATCCGTGATTACCCTGCCACTTTCAGTAATTGGCGGGCGCAAGAACCGCTGGATGCTTTTTTAGCACGAAATCAGGTGGTCGCCATTGCAGATATTGATACCCGTAGACTGACCCGCTGCCTGCGTGAACATGGCGCCCTCAATGGCTGCATCATGGCCGGTGAGGGCATTGATGAGGCAGAGGCGATAGCGCAGGCACGGGCATTCCCGGGCCTTAAGGGCATGGACCTTGCCCAAGTCGTCACGACGGACACTCTCTATGGCTGGTCTGAGGGAAGTTGGCGTCTGGAGAAGAGTGATTCTGTCTCCAATGAGAAGGCCCCAGGCCGCTTTCATGTGGTGGTCTATGATTTTGGTGTCAAACATAATATTTTGCGCCTGCTTGTGGATAAGGGATGCCGGGTAACAGTCGTGCCCGCCAGGACTTCAGCTGATGAAGTATTGACTTTATCCCCCGATGGAATACTGCTCTCTAATGGGCCTGGAGACCCGGAGCCGTGCGATTATGCGATTGGGGCGATCCGGCAATTCCTGACCCAATCCATACCGCTCTTTGGTATCTGTCTAGGTCATCAATTATTAGCCCTTGCTAGCGGGGCCACTACAGTGAAGATGAAGTTTGGTCACCATGGAGCCAACCACCCGGTCCAGGATTTGGCTACTGGAGAGGTGTTTATTACCAGCCAAAATCATGGCTTTGCGGTTAATGAGAACACTTTACCCGCGAGCCTAAAACCTACCCACCGTTCTCTGTTTGATGGGACCTTGCAAGGCATTCAACACACGGATAAGCTAGCATTTAGTTTTCAAGGACATCCTGAGGCTAGCCCTGGCCCTCGTGATATTACCCCCTTATTCGATCGTTTTATTGCCCTCATGCAAGCAGCCCATACCTAGTGATAGGTTCTTTTAGCCCTTGATACGGTGTATGAGTGTCCATCCAAGGCAGATATTGGCCCGCTGAGAACAGATTACCTATGCCTAAACGCAGCGACATCAAAAGTATACTTATCTTGGGTGCCGGACCGATTGTTATTGGTCAGGCCTGTGAGTTTGATTATTCTGGTGCCCAAGCCTGTAAGTCCCTTAAAGCGGAAGGTTACCGGGTGATTCTGGTGAATTCTAACCCGGCTACCATCATGACCGATCCCGAGATGGCTGATGCCACTTACATTGAGCCGATTACCTGGAAAACCGTGGCCCGAATCCTTGAAAAGGAACGTCCTGATGCTTTACTGCCCACCATGGGCGGCCAAACAGCCTTGAATTGCGCTTTGGATTTGGCTCGTGAAGGAGTCCTGGAGCATTATGGTGTAGAGATGATCGGCGCGAGCCAGGACGCCATTAATAAAGCTGAAGACCGGGATCTCTTCCGGCTGGCGATGGGCAAGATTGGACTCGATGTCCCCCGTTCAGCGATTGCCTACAGCCTTGAGGAAGCCCAACAGGTTCAGAGAGATTTGGGCTTTCCGATTATTATTCGGCCCTCATTTACCCTGGGAGGGTCGGGAGGAGGTATTGCTTACAACCGGGAAGAATTTGTTGAAATTTGTGAACGTGGCCTGGATCTCAGTCCCAATTCGGAGCTTCTCATTGAGGAGTCGGTGTTGGGGTGGAAAGAATTCGAGATGGAGGTGGTGCGGGACTGTAAGGATAACTGCATCATTGTTTGTTCTATTGAGAATTTCGATCCTATGGGGGTACATACGGGTGATTCCATTACCGTAGCACCCGCTCAAACCCTCACGGATAAGGAATATCAGATAATGCGCGATGCAGCCATTGCGGTATTGCGCGAGATTGGGGTGGATACCGGTGGCTCCAATGTCCAGTTTGCCATTAATCCAGAAGATGGGCGATTGATTATTATCGAAATGAATCCCCGGGTGTCCCGTTCTTCGGCTTTAGCTTCCAAAGCCACGGGATTTCCTATTGCGAAGGTCGCTGCCAAACTAGCGGTGGGCTATACCTTGGACGAGCTTCAGAATGAGATTACCGGGGGTCTAACCCCGGCCTCCTTTGAGCCTAGTATCGATTATGTGGTCACAAAGATACCCCGTTTTACCTTTGAGAAGTTTCCTCAGGCCGATGCCCGTTTGACCACGCAGATGAAGTCAGTGGGTGAGGTGATGGCCATTGGCCGGAACTTCCAGGAATCTTTACAGAAGGCACTCAGGAGCTTAGAGACAGGTGCAGATGGTTTCAATGAAAAATTGGATTTAGAGGCAGCAGATACCACCGAGACCCTAGAGACCCTACGGTATCAACTGCGGGTGCCCTATGCAGATCGGATCTACTATCTTGCGGATGCCTTTCGTGCCGGTTTTTCCATGAGGGAGGTTTATGAGTTAAGCCATATTGATCCCTGGTTCTTGGCTCAGGTTCAAGAGCTAGTGCAGACTGAGCAGGGATTACGGGGGCTATCCCTGGAGCAATTGGATAAAGAAGCGCTTTATCATTTGAAACGTAAAGGCTTTTCAGACCGCCGTTTGGCCTTTCTTCTCGGGGTTAAAGAAGATGAAATGCGGCGGCGGCGGCATGCGCTTGGGGTACGTCCGGTTTATAAGCGGGTGGATACTTGTGGTGCCGAATTCGCCACCACCACGGCCTATCTTTATTCTACCTATGATGAAGAGTGTGAAGCAGCCCCTAGCCAGCGGAATAAAATCATGGTGTTAGGGGGAGGGCCCAACCGCATTGGCCAGGGCATCGAGTTTGATTACTGTTGTGTGCATGCCGCGCTGGCATTACGGGAAGATGGCTATGAGACTATCATGGTCAATTGTAATCCAGAGACGGTTTCCACCGACTATGATACCTCTGACCGGCTATACTTCGAACCATTGACACTGGAGGATGTTCTGGAAATCGTTGCCCTGGAGCAACCCCAGGGGGTGATTATTCAGTATGGCGGGCAAACTCCACTTAAGCTAGCGCGGGCTTTAGAAGCCGCAGGGGCACCGATTATTGGGACCTCTCCGGATTCTATTGATTTGGCTGAGGATCGGGAACGGTTTCAACGTCTCATTGAGCAGCTTGGCTTTAAGCAGCCTCCTAATCGCACTGCTCGCACCCAGGAAGAAGCGATCCGTTTGGCTGATGAAGTCGGCTACCCATTGGTGGTGAGGCCCTCCTATGTGCTTGGAGGTCGGGCCATGGAGATCGTCTACAACATGGATGAGTTAAATCGATATATGAGAGAAGCAGTCACGGTTTCTAATGATTCGCCAGTGCTGTTGGACCGTTTTTTAGATGAAGCCATTGAAGTCGATGTGGATGCCATCTGTGACGGGGAGCGAGTTATCGTGGGCGGGATTATGGAGCACATTGAACAGGCGGGTGTTCACTCTGGTGATTCCGCTTGTGCCTTGCCGCCTTTTAGCCTGAGTGCCGTGGTGCAGGACCAATTACGGGAGCAGGTCTATGCAATGGCTCGTGAGCTTAAGGTGGTGGGTCTAATGAATACCCAGTTTGCTATTCAAGCAAATGATGTCTATGTGCTTGAGGTTAATCCCCGCGCTTCCCGGACGGTGCCCTTTGTTTCCAAGGCTATTGGTATTCCCTTCGCCAAGGTCGCCGCCCGCTGCATGATGGGGCAGAGCCTAGTGAGTCAAGGGATAACGGAGGAAGTAATACCTCACTATTTTTCGGTAAAAGAAGCGGTTTTTCCCTTTATCAAGTTTTCGGGTGTCGATCCCATTTTAGGGCCAGAGATGAAATCAACAGGCGAGGTGATGGGAACTGGGCGCTGTTTTGGAGAAGCTTTCTATAAGGCGCTTCTTGGAGCAGGGGTGGTACTGCCCCAGGGGGGCAAGGTTTTTATTAGTGTCCGGGATGTAGATAAACAGCGGATTGTTCCCATCGCCCAGAAGCTTGCCCATTTGGGTTTCGAGCTTTTAGCGACTCGGGGGACTAGCGCAGTATTGGCGCAGGCAGGAGTTACTTGTACCCGAGTCAACAAGGTGCTTGAAGGGCAACCCCATATTGTGGATATGATAAAAAATGATGAGATCGCGCTTATTATCAATACCACTGAAGGTCGTAAAGCAGTTTCCGATTCTTATGCCATTCGCCGTTCGGCCTTACAGCACAAAGTGACCTATACCACAACTGTCGCGGGCGCCTGGGCGACTTGCGAAGCCCTGCGCGTGGGTACAATTGATTCGGTCTATGGATTACAAGATTTACAGCGGGAGAGGCAAAAATGAGTAAGGTACCCTTGACGGGAAAAGGGGCGCAGCAGTTGCGTGAAGAGCTGCAAGAGCTTAAGACCGTGGTCAGACCAAGGGTGGTGGCAGCTATTGCTGAAGCTCGCGCCCATGGTGATCTTAAAGAGAACGCAGAGTACCATGCTGCCCGGGAAGAGCAGGGGTTTATTGAAGGGCGGATTAGGGATCTTGAGCACCAGCTTGCCCATGCCCAAATAATTGACGTCAGCAAGCTTCAAAAGGATGGTCGCGTGGTGTTTGGTGTGACCGTTGACTTGGTCAACATGGATACTGATGGAGAAGTGAGCTATCAAATCGTAGGCGATTTGGAAGCAGATATTAAAGAGAATAAAATCTCTATAAATTCTCCTATTGCCCGCGCCCTTATCGGCAAAAGAGAGGGAGATGAGGTGCAGGTGCAAGCCCCTAGTGGAGTCATTACTTATGAAATTGCTGCTGTATGCTATAAATAAAATAATTCCCTGGATAACGATTCCAGCCTGGCGTCGGTGGTCCAGTAATGATTCGTTGGCTTTTCTGCCGGGGTTTGCTTTTTACTTTTCTTTTATCGGCACCGCTCCCATTTAAAATTGTTTTGCTTACCCGATTGCAGAGACTTTAGCGGCACGCTCTAATGGATGGGATGGGTGCGCTTGGAACCGGGGTAGTGGTGACGGCAATATTAATTGATTCCCCCGTAAATTATGGCGAAACACAAGAGTCATAGCGCCCGTTGGTTACGGGAACATTTCCGAGATCCCTATGTCACAAAGGCTAAGGCGCAAGGATATCGATCGCGAGCTGTTTTTAAGCTACAAGGGATAGATACCCGAGAGCGTCTATTACGCCCAAGCATGGTGGTAGTAGATCTCGGCGCGGCTCCAGGAGGTTGGTCCCAGTGGGCAGTTGAACGGGTTGGAGCGCAGGGTCAAGTGATTGCCCTGGATATTCTTCCCATGGTTCCCCCCGCTGGGGTACAGTTCATCCAAGGAGATTTTTGCGAGGATAATGTTCTAGCTGAGTTACAGAATACCCTCGCAGGCCGTGTGGTAGATCTTGTAATGTCGGATATGGCTCCTAATATGAGCGGTATGGCGGCAATAGATCAACCCCGCGCCATTTACCTTGGGGAATTGGCACTCGCCTTTGCCCAAGAGCATTTAGGGCCGGAGGGCTCATTTTTACTTAAAACCTTCCAAGGTGAGGGATTTGAGGCATTTTATGAGGCAATACGTCAGAGCTTTTCTGGAGTGCGGATTAATAAGCCGTCCGCCTCACGAGGGCGTAGCCGCGAGGTCTATATCGTCGCCAGGCGGCCACGGAGGAACAATGGCGCGGGATGAGGCTGGTAGCTGCAGGGATTTGCAAGCATTATCAGTAGTCAGGAACCTAACGTACGAGGCATAACAGATTGAGCGACATGGCAAAAAATATCATTTTGTGGGTAGTTATTGCCCTAGTACTGATGTCGGTTTTTAATAGCTTCGGGCCTCGTCAGGTGAACGGCCATCAGATTGACTACTCTCGGTTCATTGCCGATGTTACAAGTGGGCAGGTGAACAAGGTGGTGATTGACGGGCGTACCATCAGTGGCGAGACAACTGAGGGAAAACACTTTACGACCTATAGTCCGGGTGATGATCCAGGTTTGATCGGTGACCTTCTGGACAACGGAGTTGTGATTGAGGCTAAACCGGAAGAGGGTACTGGGCTTCTGATGCAGGTATTTATCTCCTGGTTCCCGATGTTACTGCTGATTGCAGTGTGGATTTTTTTCATGCGGCAGATGCAGGGGGGCGCTGGAGGTCGTGGAGCTCTGTCGTTCGGTAAGAGTCGTGCTCGTATGCTGAGCGAAGAGCAGGTAAAAGTTACCTTTGGAGATGTTGCCAGTTGTGACGAAGCAAAGGAGGAAGTCAAGGAATTGGTTGATTTTCTCCGTGATCCGGGCCGTTTCCAGAAATTAGGGGGTAAAATCCCTCGAGGTGTACTCATGGTAGGCCCTCCAGGAACCGGTAAGACCTTGCTGGCCAGAGCCATAGCGGGTGAGGCGAAGGTGCCCTTCTTCACTATTTCCGGTTCTGATTTCGTCGAGATGTTTGTCGGTGTGGGTGCTTCGCGGGTACGCGACATGTTTGAGAACGCCAAAAAGCATGCGCCTTGCATTATCTTCATCGACGAAATTGATGCCGTGGGGCGCCAGCGCGGTGCCGGTCTTGGCGGCGGCCATGACGAGCGGGAGCAAACCCTCAACCAGATGTTGGTGGAGATGGATGGGTTTGAAGGTAACGAGGGCGTTATTGTGATCGCGGCGACCAACCGTCCTGACGTCCTTGATCCAGCCTTGCTGCGGCCGGGCCGATTTGACCGGCAGGTGGTGGTCTCTCTACCGGATATTCGGGGACGGGAACAAATCCTTAAAGTTCACCTCCGTAAGGTGCCGGTGGCAGAGAATGTTGAGCCGGCTCTTATTGCGCGGGGTACTCCAGGATTTTCCGGAGCCGATCTTGCCAACTTGGTTAACGAGGCTGCCTTGTTTGCCGCCCGGGGTAACAAGCGCTTGGTCGATATGAATGACTTGGAGCGGGCCAAGGATAAGATCCTGATGGGGGTCGAACGGCGTTCATCGGTGATGAGCGAGGAGGATAAAAGACTCACCGCCTATCACGAAGGCGGGCACGCCATCATTGGCCGTTTAATGCCGGCCCACGATCCGGTGTATAAGGTGAGCATTATTCCTCGGGGTCGAGCCCTCGGGGTCACCATGTTCTTGCCGGAACAGGATCGTTACAGCCTGAGCAAATTGCAGATAGAAAGTCAGATTGCCAGCCTCTTTGGGGGGCGTTTGGCGGAAGAGTTAATCTTTGGTACGGAGTCGGTGACCACCGGAGCTTCTAACGATATCCAGCGCGCTACTGAGTTAGCCCGCAATATGGTGACCAAGTGGGGGTTATCGGAGAAGCTGGGGCCGTTGGCCTATGGTGAAGAGGAAGGCGAAGTCTTTCTCGGTCACTCTGTGACCCAACATAAGGGTATCGCGGATACCACGGCCACAGAAATTGATACTGAAGTCCGAGCGATTATTGATCGCAATTATTTTCGGGCGAAGAAGCTTTTAGAGGAAAACATGGAAAAGTTGCACCTCATGGCCGATGCGCTGATGAAATATGAAACCATCGATAAGGCACAAATTGATGATATTATGGCCGGTAGAGAACCACGGCCACCTCAAACAGGCGGGGGACCTTCTGATGTAGAACCGCCTAGTGGTAGTGGCGCCCCTGCTAAGGGCAAGGAAGAACGACCCCCAGAGGGATCGTCTATCCCTGCTGGTCAGCATCGAGTGACTTCTGACTTCTAATTATTGAAGGAAATAAGTAAGCAGCGCTCAGCGTGTCAGTGAGAACCTCACGCTGAGCGCTTCGTTTTTGGGTTGAAAGGCTCTGAAACCGATGGCATATTGCTCATCGCCCCTGCCGCTCTCTCTTGATTGTGGGGGCAAGGTTCTCGATCTTAATCGCCCCCAGGTTATGGGAATCCTCAATCTCACCCCTGACTCCTTTTCTGATGGTGGCAAGTATCTGCTTTTAGAACAGGCACTTCAGCGGGCACACCAGATGGTGGAAGAGGGGGCTGCGATTATTGACATCGGTGGTGAATCCACCCGCCCTGGCGCCACCCCTGTCCCCCTAGAAGAAGAATTGCGCCGGGTTATTCCTATTATTGAGGCACTTAGCCAAGCATTGCCTGTTCCCCTGTCCATTGATACCAGCAAACCCGAAGTGATGCGAGCCGCAGTTGCAGCGGGTGCAGGCTTAATCAATGATGTCAGCGCCCTGCAGGAAGAAGGGGCATTACCCGCTGCCAGTGAGCTGGGGGTACCCATTTGCTTGATGCATATGCAGGGCAAGCCCCAGACTATGCAACAAAATCCCGTCTATAGTGATGTGGTGAAGGAAGTATGTGGTTTTCTATTAGAGCGAGTGGTTGCTTGTGAACGGGCGGGTATTTCTCGGGAGCGCCTGATTCTTGATCCAGGCTTTGGTTTTGGGAAAAAATCTATCCATAACCTATTGCTCCTCAAGCACCTTAATCGCATTTGTGAGCTGGGTTTCCCCGTGCTAGTGGGGCTTTCCCGTAAGTCCCTCATTGGAGCAATGTTGAAAGTACCCGTAGAAGAGCGCCTCTATGGTAGCTTGGCTGTGGCTGCCCTTGCTGTTTGGCAGGGGGCTGTTATAGTGCGAACCCATGATGTTCGGGCAACGGCGCAAGCATTGATTCTCTGCGATAGCGTCAGAAAGGCAGGGGATAAGGGGAGTCTTTAGGATGAAAAAAAAATACTTTGGTACCGATGGGATACGAGGGAGAGTGGGGGAATGCCCTATTACTGCAGACTTTGTCCTCCACTTAGGGTGGGCTGTGGGAAGGGTTTTGGCTCGGGGGCGGCAAAGTAAGGTTCTGATTGGCAAGGATACACGGATTTCCGGCTATATGTTTGAATCGGCGCTCCAGGCGGGGCTTTCAGCCGCCGGCGTGGATATTCGTTTGCTGGGGCCGATGCCAACACCGGCGATTGCTTATCTTACCCGGACTCTTCATGCTGAAGCAGGGATTGTCATCAGTGCCTCCCATAATCCCTATTATGATAACGGCATTAAATTTTTCTCAAGCGCCGGGACTAAACTACTGGATGAAATTGAGCTTGCCATCGAAAAGGAACTTGAAGGACCGATGCAGACAGTTGACTCCTCTCGCTTGGGTAAGGCAGAGCGGGTGGTGGATGCAGCCGGTCGTTATATCGAGTTCTGCAAGGGGACAGGGCCGGCAAGCGTCGACCTTTCGGGGTTACGGTTGGTCGTCGATTGTGCCCACGGGGCGACCTATCATGTGGCGTCTGAGGTCTTTGCAGAAATGGGCGCAGACGTTACTGCCATTGGTATTTCTCCCAATGGCTTAAACATTAACGAAGGTTGTGGTTCGATTGCCCCTGAAGCCCTCCAACGCAAAGTGCTTGAGTGTAAAGCAGATGTGGGGGTTGCTTTAGATGGGGACGGAGATCGGGTCATCATGGTTGATCACCGGGGCGAGATCGTCGATGGCGATGAGATACTTTATACTATTGCCAGGGCCCGCCAGCGAACCGAGCGGATGATTGAGGGGGTGGTGGGCACCTTAATGAGCAATCTAGGGTTAGAGAAAGCGCTAGCTGCTTTAGGTATTCCCTTAATGCGGGCCCAAGTGGGAGACCGCTATGTCCTAGAGATGTTGCAGTCCAATGGATACTCTCTTGGAGGAGAGTCTTCAGGACATATTATCTGCCTCGATCGGACTACCACGGGGGATGGTATTGTTTCCGCGCTGCAGGTCTTGGTCGAGATGGTGGCTACGGGTTGCTCCCTCCATGAGCTTAAGTCTGCGATGACCAAATATCCCCAGTGTCTCATCAATGTCCGAGTCGAACGGCGCATCGATCTGCATGGCAATGGGGGAGTTGCTCGTGCCGTGAAGGAGATAGAAAACCAGTTAGGGGAAGAAGGGCGGGTTTTGCTGCGGCCATCGGGAACTGAGCCGGTGGTGCGGGTCATGGTGGAGGGTCGAGATGCATCCCAGGTGAATACCTTGGCCCAGCAACTTGCCCAAGAGGTGGCTTTCCAATTGGGAGATTCCCCCCAGAACTCCTGAGTAAATTTAAATAAATTTAGCAACCCTGCTCAGATGAAATTGCTTTTTGCAATTTTCTACAGTAGACTACCGGGCCGTTTTAAATCAACGCTTACATGAGGTGCTAGGTGCGTAAACCCCTAGTCGTTGGTAATTGGAAGATGAATGGTTTGCGGGCGACCAATCGTCCCCTGTTGGACTCTGTGCGTGAGGGAGTAGAAGCTGGGGTAGCTGCAGAAGTGGCGGTTTGCCCGCCTTTTGTGTATCTTGCTGATGCGGCGTCCGCGCTCCAAGGGTCGGCTGTGAGCTGGGGGGCTCAAAATTTATCCCAGCACGAAGCGGGAGCCTATACTGGGGAAGTTGCCCCTTCTATGCTGAGGGATTTAGGGTGTCGTTTCGTCATCGTCGGCCATTCTGAACGGCGCACTTTGTATGGGGAAACCGATAGCCTTGTGGCTGAAAAAGTGATCGCCGCCCAGGGGGCAGAGCTTACCCCTATCCTCTGCGTTGGGGAATCCTTGGAAGAGCGCGAACAGGATGTTACCGAGCAGGTAGTGAAACGTCAGCTAGATGCTGTTTTGGAGCGGATCGGCGTCAGTGCTTTGAGTAAAGCCGTTATCGCCTATGAGCCCATATGGGCTATTGGTACTGGCCGTACCGCAACCCCCGAGCAAGCCCAAGAGGTTCATGGACTTATCCGTTCCCATGTGGCCGCACAGAGTTCCAGCGTAGCTGAGGAATTACTTATCCTCTATGGTGGCAGTGTTAAGGGGAACAATGCGACGCAATTATTGTCAATGCCCGATATCGATGGGGGTTTGATTGGCGGGGCCTCATTGAATGCCGAGGAATTCTTGACAATCTGCCAAGCGGCAGGCTAAGTAGAGATCATGCATAGCGTATTATTGGTTTTTCATATTTTAGTCGCCATAGCGTTAGTCAGCTTAGTGCTTATACAGCATGGCAAAGGGGCTGACGCGGGTGCTGCTTTTGGTAGTGGCGCTTCGGCCACAGTCTTCGGAGCGCGTGGCTCGGCCAATTTTCTTACCCGAGCCAGTGGTATATTGGCAGCAGTATTCTTTATTACAAGCTTATCTTTGGCCTATTTTTCTGTACGAGAGCCGCAAACAGCCAGTGTGACGCAAACTGTAGAGCCAAGGATTGTAGCTGATGAGGATATGGTGATTCCCCCTTTGCCTAAAGATGAGGCGGCTGAAGATAAATTCTCTGAAGGTGCTCAGCAATCAGAAGCTGACCAAAAAGAGAAAAAGAAGGCTGAATCCTCTGAGGCTCCAGCAGCATCAGATGTTCCCGCGCTGCCACTTGAGCCCGCACCGTCTGAGCAATAGAAGTTACCGCATCGCCGATGTGGTGGAATTGGTAGACACGCTGTCTTGAGGGGGCAGTGGGGAAACCCGTGCCGGTTCGACTCCGGCCATCGGCACCATATTCTGATACACTGATACAGAGCGCGGTTCTCGTAATAAATCCATGATCATGGAAAGTAGAACCGATGAGATGGTCTTTCGCGCCGCTGTAACGGCACTCCGCACAGTCTAAATTATGCTTGAGAATTATATTCCTGTTTTAATATTTATTATTGTTGGCTTAGTCATGGGCGGTGTCATGATGTTTCTCGGGTTTAGCTTAGCGCCGCACCGCCCCGACCGCGAGAAGCTCTCCCCTTATGAATGTGGATTTGAGGCATTCGAAGATGCGCGCATGAAATTCGATGTCCGTTACTATCTGGTGGCGATCCTATTTATTATTTTCGATCTGGAAATTGCTTTTCTCTTTCCATGGGCCGTGGTTCTAGATGATATCGGCCTGTTTGGCTTCTTCTCAATGGTTGTTTTTTTAGCCATTTTGGTGGCCGGGTTTGTCTATGAATGGAAAAAGGGGGCCTTGGAATGGGAATAGAGGGTGTACTAGAGCGTGGGGTCGTGACCACTACTGCCGACAAGCTTGTCAACTGGGCTCGAACCGGTTCCCTTTGGCCGATGACTTTTGGGCTTGCTTGTTGTGCGGTGGAGATGATGCATGCGGGAGCCTCCCGCTATGATTTGGACCGCTTTGGCGTTGTTTTTCGCCCTAGTCCGCGCCAGTCTGATGTCATGATTGTCGCTGGTACCCTGGTGAATAAAATGGCGCCTGCCCTGAGAAAGGTGTATGACCAAATGTCAGAGCCCCGCTGGGTGATTTCTATGGGGTCTTGTGCCAACGGCGGTGGCTATTATCATTACTCCTATTCTGTAGTTCGGGGCTGTGACCGTATTGTGCCGGTTGATATTTATGTTCCCGGTTGTCCTCCGACTGCTGAGGCTTTGCTCTACGGTATTATCCAACTACAGAAAAAGATAAAACGTAATTATACGATTGCCCGATAAGTGTAGGAACTTAAATAGTTATGGCTACCGGCGTGATGGAATTACGGGAGCGTATTGAACGCCGCTTCGAAGGTGAAATAAGCTCCTGTCGCCTTGATCGTGGGGAACTCACGGTTCAGGTCCCTCGTGAATCCTATTTTGCTGTCTGCAAAGCACTGCGGGATGAAGATGACTTTGCCTTTGAGCAGTTAATTGACTTGTGTGGCGTGGACTACCTGGAGTATGGCCTTAGCGATTGGGAGACGAAGAGGGCCACGAACCAGGGTTTTGGCCGTGCTGTAGAGCGCAGGCAACACCAGGAGCATACTTGGAACGGGCGGCGTTTTGCCGTCATCACTCATCTCCTTTCCATTCACTATAATTGGCGCCTGCGGGTGCGAACCTTTGTGGAAGAGGAGGTTCCGGTTGCTCCTTCGGTGAGCGAACTTTGGGCGTCGGCCAACTGGTTTGAGCGTGAGGCCTTCGATCTTTTTGGGATTTTATTTGATGGTCATCCTGATCTACGCCGTATTTTGACGGATTACGGTTTTATTGGCCATCCTTTCCGCAAGGACTTCCCTCTAATTGGTAACGTGGAGATGCGTTACGATCTAGAGCAGCAGCGAGTCATTTACGAGCCTGTAAGTATCGCACCTCGAGTGCTAGTCCCTCGGGTTATTCGTGACGATCACCGTTATCAAGTGAAGGCTACTGAGGGCGAGGGCGAACATGGCTGAGATCCGAAATTTCACCCTTAATTTTGGCCCGCAACATCCGGCGGCCCATGGGGTTTTGCGGTTAGTGCTAGAGATGGATGGAGAGGTCATCCAGCGAGCTGATCCCCATGTGGGTCTGTTGCATCGAGCTACGGAAAAGCTGGCCGAAAGCAAGCCATTTAATCAGAGTATCGGTTATATGGACCGACTGGACTATGTGTCCATGATGTGCAACGAGCACGGCTATGTGAGCGCTATTGAAAAGCTCCTTGGAATCGAGCCGCCGTTGCGGGCCCAGTATATTCGGGTGATGTTTGATGAGATCACCCGTATTCTTAACCATCTCATGTGGTTAGGGGCTCACGGGCTAGATATTGGCGCCATGACCGTATTTTTATACTGTTTTCGTGAGCGGGAAGACCTCATGGATTGCTATGAAGCCGTTTCGGGGGCCCGCATGCATGCGACTTATTACCGCCCCGGCGGGGTCTATCGTGACTTGCCGGAGACGATGCCCCAATATCAGCCTTCCAAGTGGCATGATGAAAAAGAAATAGCGGCGCTTAATCAGAATCGGCGGGGTTCATTGCTTGATTTTATTGAGGATTTTAGTGCTCGTTTTCCTACCTATGTGGATGAGTACGAAACCCTGCTGACGGATAACCGAATTTGGAAACAGCGTACCGTGGGCATTGGCGTGGTAGAGCCTGAGCGGGCCCTCCAGTTGGGGTTTACAGGTCCCATGCTGCGGGGTTCGGGGGTAGAGTGGGACTTACGGAAAAAGCAGCCCTACGCCGTCTATGATCAGCTGGATTTTGATATTCCCGTGGGAGTCAATGGGGATTGTTATGACCGCTATTTAGTACGGGTGGAAGAAATGCGCCAATCCAATCGCATTATCCAGCAGTGCGTGGATTGGCTGCGAAAAAATCCAGGTCCGGTCATGGTGGGCAACTATAAAGTCGCCCCCCCTCCGCGGGAGGAGATGAAAGATGATATGGAGGCGTTGATTCACCACTTTAAGTTGTTTACTGAAGGGTATTGTGTCCCGGAAGGTGAAGTGTATGCGGCGGTAGAAGCGCCTAAAGGTGAATTTGGGGTCTATCTCATCTCGGATGGGGCCAATAAACCTTACCGGCTTAAAGTTCGAGCGCCGGGGTTTGCCCATTTAGCAGCCATGGATGAAATGGTGCAGGGCCACATGCTTGCCGACGTAGTCGCCATTATTGGAACGATGGATATTGTTTTTGGGGAGATTGATCGGTGAGCCTAGGGCAACTGGAAAAGGAGAATTTGAAAAAATTGGAAGAAGAGGAGAACCTTCTCTCCGCAGAGGTACGCCAACAAATCAATCATTGGATTGCGAAATACCCCCCTGGACAGAAACAATCTGCGGTCATTCCGGCGTTGCATATTGTTCAAGCGGCTAATGGGGGTTATTTAACCAATGAACTCGTGGGTGCGGTCGCCGAATATTTGGAAATGCCTGCTATCAGTGTTTGTGAGGTGGCAACCTTCTATTCCATGTTTGAGTTAAAGCCTGTTGGACGTCATAAACTCTCTGTTTGCACCAATATTTCTTGTCAGCTTTGCGGTTCTGATCAAGTGATAGCTCATTTGCGGAAGCGGTTGGGGATTGGTTTCGGAGAAACAACCCCAGATCGGCGCTTCACGATTAAAGAAGTGGAATGCCTAGGCGCCTGTGGCGGCGCCCCTATGATGATGGTGGGGCGGACCTACCATGAAAATCTGACTCCGGAAAAGATCGATCAAATCCTTGAGGCCCTGAAATGATCGCTCTCAATCAAGTCTGTTTTCGCACCCTGGATCTTGATCCTCCCTGGGGATTGGAAAACTATCTCAAAGTGGGGGGATATAAAGTTTGGAGGCGGATCCTGAAAGAAAAGACTCCACCTTCCAAAATCATTGAAGAAGTCAAGGCTTCTGGTCTTCGAGGTCGCGGCGGGGCAGGCTTCCCAACGGGGCTGAAATGGAGTTTTATGCCCCAGAATTTATCCGGCATCAAGTATCTCCTTTGTAATTCGGATGAGGGGGAACCAGGTACATTCAAAGACCGGGATATCATGCGTTACAATCCTCACCAATTGATTGAAGGGATGGCCATCGCCGGCTATGCCATTGGCGCAACAGTCGGTTACAACTATATCCGGGGTGAGTTTGCCGAGCCCATCGAACGCTGTGAAGCTGCCTTAGAAGAAGCCTATGAGGCCGGCTTGTTAGGCAAGAATATTTTGGGTTCGGGGATCGACTTTGATCTCTACACCCATCCCGGTGCCGGCGCTTATATCTGTGGCGAAGAGACGGCTTTGATGGAATCCCTAGAGGGGAAGAAAGGCATGCCCCGCTATAAGCCGCCGTTTCCTGCTGGCTTCGGTCTTTATGGTCGGCCTACGACCATTAATAATACCGAGAGTTTGGCTTCGGTGCCGGTAATTTTGGAGAAGGGAAGCCAGTGGTTTTTGAAGTTAGGGACACCGACCAGCGGCGGCACCAAAATCTTTAGCGTTTCCGGTCATGTGAACCGACCGGGTAATTACGAAGTGCCCATGGGAACGCCCTTCAAAGATTTATTGGAACTGGCAGGCGGGATGCGTAATGGGAATGCCCTGAAGGCGGTTATTCCAGGGGGGACCTCGGTACCGGTAATGCCTGCAGAAGCTATCATGGCGGCGAATATGGATTACGATTCCCTCGCTAAGGCTGGCTCCCTGTTGGGTGCAGGCTCAGTCATCATCATGGATGAGACCACTTGCATGGTGCGGGCCCTAGAGCGGATCTCGGCTTTTTATTATGAAGAATCCTGTGGCCAATGCACGCCTTGTCGGGAAGGCACAGGTTGGTTGTATCGGGTGGTCCGCCGCATTGAGCGCGGCCAGGGGACACAAGAGGATTTGGACAAATTGGTCAATGTAGCCCAGAACATTGATGGTCATACCATTTGTGCTTTGGGGGATGCTGCGGCAGCGCCGGTCATAAGCTTTATCCAACACTTCCGAGATGAGTTTCAATATCACATCGACCATAAGCGGTGTTTAGTCGGAAGCGTGTCTTAGGAGATGAAACCGGGAATGGTCAAGATTGAGATTGATGGCACTGAGTTCCACGTAGAAGCCGGGAAGATGGTCATCCAGGCGGCTGATGAGGCTGGCATTTACATCCCTCGGTTCTGCTATCACAAAAAGTTGTCGATCGCTGCCAATTGTCGGATGTGTTTGGTAGAGGTCGAGAAAGCTAGAAAGCCTATGCCTGCTTGCGCTACCCCAGTGGCGGATGGGATGAAGGTATTTACCGATTCACCCCGCGCCATTGCGGCGCAGAAGGGAGTGATGGAGTTCTTGTTGATTAACCATCCTTTGGATTGTCCTATCTGTGATCAAGGGGGCGAGTGCGAGTTACAAGATCTGGCCATGGACTATGGCAATGATATCTCCCGCTTTACCGAGCGTAAGCGGGTGGTGAAAGACAAGGACATTGGCCCGCTGATTCAAACCGACTTAACGCGCTGTATTCACTGCACCCGCTGTGTTCGCTTCGGTCAAGAGGTTGCCGGTATTAAGGAACTGGGAGCGACGGGCCGTGGTGAGCACATGGAGATTGGCACTTATATTGAGCACAGCTTGGTATCGGAATTGTCAGGGAATGTGATTGACCTCTGCCCCGTGGGAGCGCTGACAGACAAGCCTTTTCGCTACCGGGCACGGGCTTGGGAAATGATTGGGCACCCTGCTATTTCCCCCCATGATAGTGTGGGCACCAACATTGAGCTGCATGTACGGCGCAATGAAGTGATGCGTGTTGTTCCGCGGGATAACGAAGCGGTCAATGAAACCTGGATTGCCGATCGGGATCGCTATAGCTGCCACGGACTAGCCCATAAAGAGCGGTTACACCGGCCGCTGGTTAAGCGGGAGGGTCAGTGGCAGGAAAGTGACTGGGAAGAAGCCCTGGAAGCAGCCGCCAAGGGGCTTCAGCGGGTTGCTGAAGATGCGGGGAGTACTCAATTAGGGGGCCTTGCCTCTCCCTGCGCGACCGTGGAGGAACTCTATCTATTTCAGAGATTGATGCGGGGTCTGCATAGTAATAATGTTGATCATCGCCTGCGCCGACAAGATTTTCGTGACCAGGAATCTGAACCACAGACTGCACCTCTGGGCTGCACTATTGAAGAAATGGAGCAGTCGGACTGCATTCTAATCGTGGGGGCCAACGTTCAAAAAGAACAACCTTTATTTGGGGTGCGCTTTCGCAAAGCAGCCCTTCAGGGCGCGGCCCTGATGTTTATTAATCCCGTGGATTATCCAATGCATTTCCCCGTCGCGGAGAAGGTGATTACAGGACCTGAGGGTATGGTTCGTGCCCTGGCGGGCATTGCTAAGAGCTTGGCGGAGAGCCGGGGGGAGGCCTTGGAGGCCGGGTGGGCTTCTCTATTGGCCGATATTCAGCCTTCGGAGACGGAGCAGGCAATGGCCGATCAGTTGGCTAATGCTTTGCGCGGACGGGTTTTCCTAGGGGGATTGGCAGAAGGGCATCCTGATTTGTCCGTGCTGCGAGCCTTGGCGGGTTTGGTCGGTGAGCTGAGTGGATGCCAATTGGGGTTTTTCCCCTCTGGGGGTAATGGGGTAGGGGCGGCTTTGGCCGGTGCCCTTCCCCATCGCGGGCCCGGTGGCGGTCGTTTGCCGGTGCGAGGGCTCCATGGGCAGGCCATGTTGGAAAGGGATCTCCGCGGTTTTCTACTGTTGGCCGTTGAGCCTGAATTCGACTGTGCCAACCCGCTGTTGGCTCAGAAGGCCTTGGGGAATGCGGACTTTGTGGTTTCCTTAACGGCTTTTCGCAGCCCTGCCATGCTTGAGTACGCCGATGTGTTATTGCCTATCGGAACCTTTGTTGAGACCTCGGGAGCTTATGTCAATGCGGAAGGTCGCTGGCAGAGTTTTTCTGGAGCAGTCAGCCCACCGGGAGAGGCGCGCCCCGCTTGGAAAGTGTTGCGAGTCCTTGCCAATATATTGCAGATCCCAGGATTCGATTACCTTTCCTCTGAAGAGATCCATGATGAGCTGCGTGGTCAAATCGAGAATGCCATCAAGCCCCCGGGGATAAGCCCGTGGCGTCCAGAATCCCTTGACTTTGGGCATACCAAGGATAACGGTGAGCTAGTGCGGATCGCGGAAGTGGCTATTTATGGCACGGACGGATTGGTTCGGCGCAGCCAAGTATTGCAGGAAACTCCGGATGGCCTGGCCGCTCGGCGAGCTTATATGCATAGTGCCGACGCCTCTCGACTCGGTCTAAGTGGCGCTAAGCGGGTTCGAGTTAGCCAGGGGGGTGCGCAAGTCACTTTGCCCCTTGTGATTGATGACTCCGTGGCAGAGGGATGTCTGCGCTTAGCCGCCGGTTTTGCAGAGGCCGCCGCTTTGGGGGCGTCATTTGCGCCGATTAAGGTCTCTGGGACGGAGTAGGGGTATGATGGACTCTGTATTTTCGATTCTCATGAAAATCACGGCTATCGTGACGCCGTTGATATTAACGGTCGCTTGGTTGACTTTTGCTGAGCGGAAAATCATTGGCTATATGCAAGTTCGGGTGGGACCGAATCGCGTTGGCCCCCGCGGTTGGCTGCAGCCTATTGCGGATACCGTTAAGCTCCTTCTTAAGGAAATTATTATTCCGGCAAGCGCCAATCGGTTTCTATTTTTGTTGGCGCCGGTGCTGGCTATTGCTCCTGCCCTTGCCGTTTGGGCGGTGATCCCCTTTGACGCCCATCTAGTGCTGGCGGATATCAATGCTGGCCTGCTTTATATTCTCGCCATTGGTTCTATGAGTGTGTATGGTGTGATTTTGGCGGGTTGGGCTTCTAATTCTAAGTATGCTTTTCTGGGAGCCATGCGTTCTGCGGCTCAAGTCGTCGCCTATGAAATCGCCATGGGCTTTGCCCTGGTGGGGGTACTGATCGCCGGTGGCAGCCTTAATCTTGGCGAGATTGTCCAGGCCCAGGAGGGCGGTTTATGGCACTGGTTCTGGCTACCTTTATTCCCCTTGCTTCTAATTTATTTTATTTCGGGGGTAGCCGAGACCAATCGGGCTCCTTTCGATGTTGCAGAGGGGGAATCGGAGATCGTCGCCGGTTTCCATGTAGAATATTCCGGCATGGCTTTTGCCTTGTTTTTCCTTGCTGAATACATCGAGATGATCCTGATATCGGCGCTCGCCTCTTTGATGTTTTTAGGTGGATGGCTGTCCCCCTTTCAGGGAACCCCGCTGGAAGCCGCCTTTGAAGGGGTGCCCGGTATTGTCTGGTTCCTAATCAAGACGGCGATATTCTTATTCTTTTATCTTTGGATGCGGGCCACTTTCCCTCGTTACCGATACGATCAAATCATGCGTCTCGGTTGGAAGGTATTTATTCCTATTACTATTGTTTGGTTGCTGGTAGTAGGAGGTGCGCGGGTCGCTCAGTTAGGCCCCTGGTTTGCGTAAAGAGTAATCATTATGAATACCCTGCGTTCGTATTTTAAAAGTTTTCTACTTTGGGAATTGTTGCTTGGTCTTAAGTTGACGGGGCGTTATTTGTTCTCAAGAAAAGTAACGGTCCAATTCCCGGAGGAACGGACGCCTCAATCACCCCGATTTCGTGGTCTCCATGCGTTGCGTCGTTATCCCAATGGCGAAGAGCGTTGTATCGCTTGTAAGCTCTGTGAAGCGGTTTGTCCTGCTTTAGCCATCACCATTGATTCCGAACAGCGGGAAGATGGGACTCGGCGTACGACGCTTTATGATATTGATCTTTTCAAGTGCATTTATTGCGGCTTTTGCGAGGAATCTTGCCCAGTTGATTCTATTGTGGAGACTCGGGTTCTTGATTTTCATTTTGAAGAGCGGGGCGAGCACATCCTCCATAAAGAGCAGTTATTGGCGCTTGGTGACAAGTACGAAGCCCAGATTGCTGCCGATAGGGCCGCTGATGCACCCTACCGTTAACCTAGTGTAGAGTCCCGAGCTACCCATGGAAAAGATCCTATTCTACAGCTTCGCCGCCATTTTGCTGTTTGCGGCGACCATGGTTATCACTGTCCGCAATCCTGTGCGAGCAGCCTTGTTTTTAGTCTTGGCTTTTTTTACCAGTGCCGCTATCTGGCTTTTGCTCGAAGCCGAGTTTCTAGCCATTGTCCTGGTGCTGGTTTATATTGGCGCGGTAATGGTGTTGTTCTTGTTCGTGGTCATGATGTTGGACATCAATCTTGCCCCCCTGCGGGAGGGTTTTGCCCGATACTTGCCGGTAGGGTTTCTAGTGGCAGCGCTAATTGCCTTTGAAATGGTGGCGGTACTGGGGGCAGAAAATTTTGGCCTTGAACAGTTCACTTCACCTCCCCCCCAGGGGCCTGACTACAGCAATACGAAAGAGCTAGGTAATCTGCTTTATACCGTTTACGTTTACCCCTTCGAATTGGCTTCGGTCATCCTCTTGGTGGCTATTGTTGCGGCTATTGCGCTAACTTTACGGCGTCGTACCAGCAAGGCTCAGGACCCAGTACAGCAGATACGGGTACGGCGTCAAGATCGAGTTAGATTGGTCAAGATGGCTGCCGAAAAGACCCAAAAAACAAATTAAACCAAAAATGATTGCATTATCAGATTTTTTGATTTTAGGGGCATTATTGTTTTGCCTCTCTGTCGCGGGAATTTTTCTCAATCGGAAAAATATCATCATTCTTTTGATGTCCATTGAACTCATGCTACTGGCGGTTAACATGAACTTTGTGGCCTTCTCTCATTTTTTAGAAGATATGGCCGGTCAAGTTTTTGTCTTTTTCATACTGACAGTCGCTGCGGCAGAGAGCGCTATTGGTTTGGCGATCCTGGTGGTCTTATTCCGCAATCGACAGACCATTAATGTGGGTGATTTGGATAATTTGAAGGGCTAAGCATGATGGAAGCCCAAACTCTTGGAATTGTGCTTGCGCCTTTAATCGGCAGTGTCACTGCCGGTTTATTTGGGAAAAAAATTGGGCGCCGTTGGTCCCATCGGGTCACGATTGCCGGTGTGGCGATTGCGTTCCTGTTATCCTTGATGGTGTTTAAGCAGGTGGTTGTGGATGGGGTCACCTATAATGAAGCCGTCTACACTTGGGCTGCCATTGGCGAGCTGCGCTTGGAAGTTGGTTTCCTGATTGATCGCCTAAGCGCCTTAATGATGGTGGTGGTGACTTTTGTCTCTTTAATGGTGCACATCTATACCATCGGCTACATGGCGGATGATCCGGGCTATCAGCGCTTTTTTAGCTATATTGCCCTGTTCACCTTTTCCATGCTCATGCTGGTCATGGCGAACAATTTCCTCCAGCTCTTTTTTGGATGGGAAGCGGTGGGGTTGGTGTCCTATCTGTTGATAGGTTTTTGGTATAAGCGGGAATCTGCTATTTACGCCAACCTTAAAGCCTTTTTGGTGAACCGGGTGGGGGATTTTGGCTTTTTGCTGGGGATTGCCTGCGTGCTGATGTATACGGGCAGCTTGGCTTACACGGAAGTATTCGCCGCGGTTCCTACGCTGGCGGCGGAAACCATTGCTCTCTGGCCGGATGCTGCCTGGTCGGTGCTTACCGTAATAGGCATTTTGCTGTTCATTGGCGCCATGGGGAAATCGGCACAGGTCCCCTTGCATGTCTGGTTGCCTGATTCCATGGAAGGCCCTACCCCCATTTCGGCGCTTATCCATGCGGCGACCATGGTGACCGCGGGTATTTTTATGGTCGCCCGGATGTCGCCGATCTACGAAATGTCCGAGACCGCACTGAGCGTGATTCTCATCATTGGGGCCATTACCGCCTTTTTCATGGGGCTGATAGGTATTGTTCAGAATGACATCAAGCGGGTGATCGCTTACTCCACTTTGTCGCAGCTAGGATATATGACGGTCGCCCTGGGTGTTTCCGCTTACGCGGCGGGGATGTTTCATCTCATGACTCACGCCTTTTTTAAGGCGTTGCTCTTCCTGGGGGCAGGTTCCGTTATTATTGCCATGCACCACGAGCAGGATATGCGCAAAATGGGTGGGCTTAAAAAATATATGCCCATTACCTATTGGACCTCCATGTTGGGGGCGTTGGCGCTGATCGGCTTTCCAGGTTTTTCTGGGTTTTTCTCCAAGGATTCCATTATTGAAGCCGTCCATGCTTCCGAGCTTCCGGGAGCTGGTTTTGCTTACGTGATGGTGCTTTCCGGCGTATTTATCACCGCCTTTTATACCTTTCGGATGCTGTTTCTCACCTTTCATGGTAAGGAACGGATGGATCACCATACCCAAGAACACTTAAAAGAATCCCCGGCCGTAGTCACCGCTCCCCTGATATTGTTGGCCATACCCTCGGTGGTTGCAGGCTTTTATATTGAGCCGATCTTGTTTGGCGGCTTTTTTGCTGAGGCAGTTGTGGTTTCACCGGCACACGATGTACTGGCGGCGGTAGGGGCTGAATTTCATGGGGCAATGGCTTTTGCCCTCCATGGCTTTCAGGGGGCTCCCTTTGCCCTAGCCATGGCTGGCGTGGTGGCGGCTTGGTATTTGTATCTCGTTCGGCCCCAACTGCCGGAGCAACTGCAGGCGCGCTTGGGCCTGATTTATTGGGCCTTAAACAATAAATATGGTTTTGATCGCTTTAATGAAATTGTCTTTGCAGGTGGAGCGCGCCGTACCGGTTCGATGCTTTACCAGTTTGGAGACCGAGTATTGATTGACGGCTTGATCGTCAATGGAACGGCGCGAATGGTGGGAGCTATAGCCAAGATAGTTCGTTATGTGCAATCCGGTTACCTATTCCATTATGCCTTTGCCATGATTTTAGGATTGCTTCTTTTTATCGGCGGTTTTGTTATTTACGGGGGCTAGGGAATGTTTTCTGGATTGCCACTTCTCTCCCTGGTTATCTGGATGCCCATTCTAGGAGGCCTCCTAGTATTGGCCATGGGTAACCGGGTAGATCGTGTTCGTTGGCTGGCACTATGGGTTTCAGGATTGAGCTTTGTGGTGAGCTGGTCGTTATACACGGGCTTTGATACCACCACGGCTGCCATGCAATTTCAAGAGAAGGCTGCTTGGATTGAAACCTTCAAGGTGTATTACCATCTCGGGGTGGATGGCATTTCTATGCCGCTCATCATCCTGACCACCTTTTCCACCGTACTGGTAGTGATAGCCGGTTGGCAGGTTATCCAGCACAAGCTGGCGCAATATATGGCTGCCTTCCTGATAATGGAAGGGCTCATGAATGGTGTTTTTGCGGCCCTAGATGGGGTGCTGTTTTATGTCTTTTTTGAGGGGATGTTAATTCCCTTATTTTTGATTATTGGAATTTGGGGGGGGCCAAACCGAATCTATGCGACCCTTAAGTTCTTTCTTTATACTTTTTTAGGCTCTGTTTTTCTCCTGCTGGCGCTGCTCTATTTGCGCAGTGTTACCGATGGCTTTTCCATATTGGAATTTCATCAGGCACCCTTGGGAATGCAGGCTCAAGTCGCGCTATTTTTGGCTTTTTTGCTTGCCTTCGCGGTGAAGGTGCCCATGTGGCCGGTGCATACTTGGTTGCCCGATGCCCACGTGGAAGCACCGACGGGGGGATCGGTGATATTGGCCGCGATTACTTTGAAAATAGGCGCCTATGGCTTTATGCGGTTTAGCTTGCCAATTGCCCCCGATGCGAGCCTGGCGTTGAATTGGCTCATTATTGCCCTCTCCCTCATTGCGGTGGTGTATATCGGTTTGGTGGCGATGGTGCAGGAAGATCTCAAGAAACTTATCGCCTACTCCAGTATCGCCCATATGGGGTTTGTAACCCTGGGACTATTTATTGCTTTTGTTATTTTTGCTCGGGGTGTTGAAGGTGAAGGAGCCGTTATGGGTCTAGAGGGGGCGTTGGTACAGATGATCTCCCATGGCCTCGTTTCTGCGGCGATGTTTTTGTGTGTTGGGGTTTTATATGACCGGATGCACACCCGAATGATTAAGGATTATGGCGGTGTGGTCAATACCATGCCGGTCTTTGCCTCCTTTATGGTTTTGTTTGCCATGGCCAATGCCGGTTTGCCAGGGACCTCCGGTTTTGTCGGTGAGTTCTTGGTTATTCTGGGTGCTTTTCAGGCCGATTTTTGGTATGCCTTCTTGGCATCAATGACGCTTATCTTGGGTGCTGCCTATAGCCTTTGGATGGTGAAGCGGGTGGTCTTCGGCGAGGTCGCTAATGATAATGTGGCGGCTTTGAAGGACCTTAACTCACGGGAATTTCTGGTGTTGGGATCGTTGGCCGCAGCGGTGTTGTTGCTGGGCGTGTGGCCCCAACCCCTGCTGGAAGTGATGCATGCTTCCATAGAACATCTGCTGTCCCAGATGGCGGCATCAAAACTGGTTTAATAGTGGGCTGCGATTTTCGCTTCCCCTTGTATTTGAAAGAAGTGACACGATGAATTTCGATATACCGGCTTTTCTGCCTGCGTTACCAGAGATATTTGTCCTTATCATGGGCTGCGTACTTTTGTTAGCCGTGGCTTATAGTGGTGAGCAAAGTGGCAAAATCGCCTATAGACTGACTCAATTAACTCTTATCATCGTTGCGCTACTGACCTTTTATTATTCAGATTTTTCCTCCCAAAGTATCACTTTTAGTGGCAGCTACATTAAGGATCCCCTGAGCGATACCTTAAAACTATTTATTTATTTAATTGTTTTCGCGGTATTTCTCTATTCCCGCAGCTATCTACAGGCGAGAGACCTGGATAAGGGCGAATACTATGTGCTGGGCCTTTTTGGGATGTTGGGAATGATGGTCCTCGCTTCGGCCCACCACTTTTTGGTCCTTTATTTAGGTTTGGAGCTGCTTTCCCTCAGTCAGTACGCCATGGTGGCTTTGCGCCGGGATAACAGTTGGGCCACCGAAGCGGCCATGAAATATTTTGTGTTGGGTGCTTTGGCTTCAGGCATGTTGTTATACGGCATGTCGATGATCTACGGCGCCACCGGCGATCTCCATGTGGCCGCTGTGGCGGAGACCATCCGGGAAGGAGGCGGCAGTAGCCAAGTGTTGGTCTTTGGGGTTGTTTTCATCGTGGTCGGTCTCGCGTTTAAATTTGGCGCCGTGCCTTTCCACATGTGGTTGCCGGATGTTTATCATGGGGCGCCCACGGCAGTGACCCTCTATCTTGGTACGGCCCCCAAAATCGCGGCCTTTGCCATGTTCATGCGCCTATTGGTGGAAGCCCTGGGCGGGGTGCAGGCCCACTGGCAGGATATGCTGATCATTCTTGCCGTGCTTTCCATGGCCCTGGGTAACCTTGTCGCCATTGCCCAAAGCAACCTCAAACGCATGCTGGCCTATTCCACCATTTCCCATGTGGGTTTTCTCTTCCTAGGCATTTTGGCAGGTACGGGTGAAGGCTACGCTTCAGCCATGTTTTATGTTCTGGTCTATGCTTTAATGAGTCTAGGGGGATTTGGCATGATTATCCTTCTCTCCCGGGCGGGTTTTGAAGCGGATCGGCTAGAGGATTTCAAAGGGTTGAACGAGCGCAGCCCCTGGTTTGCCTTCATGATGCTTATTCTGATGTTCTCCATGGCCGGTGTTCCGCCTACCGTAGGCTTTTATGCCAAATGGGCAGTCATTATGGCCATTGTGAATGAGGGCTTGATTTGGCTAGCGGTGGCGGCGGTGCTGTTTTCCGTGATTGGGGCTTTCTATTATCTTCGGGTAGTGAAGTTCATGTACTTCGATAGCCCCACGGAAACTGCTTCCCTAGAAGGCGGGGCCGGTCTGCGTTGGGGCATGAGCGCCAATGGCCTGGCCTTACTGGGGTTGGGCATCTTTCCCGGCGCTTTAATGGGGCTATGCATGGCGGTATTAGGTTAGAAAAATGAAAGGAATAGTGATGACGGCAGCGGGCGGACCGGAAGTCTTGCAATTGCAAGAATTGCCAAAGCCCGCCATCCAGCGGCCCGATGAGGTTCTGGTTCGCCTCAAAGGGGCGGGAATTAATCCTGTGGATGCCAAGTTGCGCACTCGCGGTACTTTCTACCCAGACCGCTCTCCCACCATTCTCGGCTGTGATGGAGCGGGAACGGTGGAAGCTGTGGGGGCGGAAGTTAAAAATTTCAAAGAAGGAGATGAGGTTTATTTCTGCTTCGGGGGAATTGGTGGTCCACAAGGAAATTATGCAGAATATGTCACCGTAAGCTATCGCTCCATCACCAAAAAACCAAAATCCCTATCCTTCCTTGAAGCGGCGGCGGCTCCGCTGGTATTAATTACCGCTTGGGAGGCGTTGCACGATCGCGCCCGCATCCAGCCGGAACACACGGTGCTGGTTCACGGCGGCGCGGGAGGCGTAGGTCATGTGGCCATTCAATTGGCCAAACGGGCCGGTGCTCGGGTCTGTACCACCGTGGGTTCCGAAGAGAAAGGGGAGTTCGTTCGCTCTCTGGGAGCGGACTATGTTATCAATTATCGCGAAACGGATTTTGTGGAAGCCATTATGGAATGGACTGAGGGCAAAGGGATCGAGGTAGCGTTTGATACCGTGGGAGGAGGGACCTTTGAAAAAAGCTGCGAAGCGGTGGCCATTTATGGGGATTTAGTGACCACTTTACAGCCAAGCGCCGATATGAATTGGAGTACGGCGCGAACGCGCAATCTTCGTTTTAGCTTGGAATTGATGCTTACCCCCATGCATCTGGGCCTTGCTTCTGCCTTGGAACATCAGGCGGATATCCTGCGCTGCTGTGCTGAGCTGTTCGATTCCGAGCATCTATCTCTCCACCTCCGCCAGACCTTTCCCTTGGAGGAGGCGGCGGCGGCCCACCGTTTGCTGGAGCAAGGGGGGATGATAGGCAAATTAGCCCTTGAGGTGGGTTAGCCTGGATAATTCATGAGATCACCACAAAGGCACTAAGCTCACAAAGAAATCAATGGGCATGGCGTTGCCGATCCTGTTCAAGCAAGGCCAGAAGTGTGCTCATATCCTCGGGCAGGGGGGCTTCCCAGCTCATTGCCTGCTTCCTTTGCGGATGAAGCAAACCCAAGCGGGCGGCATGCAGGGCTTGACGCTTGAAATGACGCAAGGCCGTGGTCAGTTCTTCTCCGCTCTCCCTAGGAATATGCAGACGTTTCCCATAGGCGGGGTCCCCCAGTAGAGGATAGCCACTATGGGCCAAATGGACTCGGATTTGATGAGTCCGGCCTGTTTCCAGGCGACATGCCACATCCGTATGGGCCCGGAAACGGGCCCATACCCGGTAGTGAGTGATGGCGGGTTTTCCTGTGGGGACTACCGCCATTCGTTTGCGGTCCACTGGGTGACGGTGAATAGGGGCTTTGATGGTTCCCCCTCCGGTCATGACCCCGACCACAATGGCGCGGTATTGACGGGTGACCTGGCGCGCATGTAATTGCTGCACCAGCCCATGATGGGCGGCAAGGGTCCGGGCGACCACCAGTAGGCCGCTGGTATCTTTATCCAAGCGATGGACGATCCCCGCCCGCGGGATTTCTGCCAGCTCCGGGGCATGATTTAATAGGGCATTGACGAGGGTGCCGTCGCGATTACCCGCCGCCGGATGCACCACCAGGCCAGCAGGCTTGTTGACCACAATGATCGCTTCATCCTCGTAAACAATCTCCAGGGGCAGAGGTTGGGCTTGCCAAACCACTGCCGTCTCCGTTTCAGCAACGAGTACCACCCATTCCCCCCCTCGAACCGTATCTCGAGGGCGTGCCAGGGCATTATTCACCTTGACCTGCCCCTGTTTGATCCATTGTTGGAGGCGGCTACGGGAATAGGCGGGGAAAACGCAGGCCAGGGCCTGATCAAGACGTTTTCCCGCCAATTCGGGAGGAAGGGTGGTGTTCAGTTCTATGGTGTCCTGCACGGGATTTTAGGAACTCTCTCTGGACTTACGGGGTTTTAAGTATCTCAGTAAAAGTTTTGCAGTATTCCTGGAGCGAGCCGGTGGCGTGGAGCCAGGGGACAGGGAAGTCCCCACACCGATTCGCCGGGAGCGAATCGGGACATCCGGAGGAGGCCCCTCAGGGGGCGCGCCAGGGAGGGCGCGCATCCAACCCTTTTTTCAGGGAGAAAAAACGGGTTTGCGGAACACCTCCGGCTCGCTCCTAAAACACCTCATATTTTATTCATAGGTACTTAAGGCGGATTTTACCATTTAGGCAATATAGCGGTAACGCACGATGGCGCTTCGGAATTCTCCATCGACAGCTTTGATTGGGCGGCCGGTAGTTCACGAAACCTCATGCATAGCCTATAGTGGAGAGAATGACTCGGAATTTATGTGGGAATGTGTCCTATGCCAAATCCATCAGCTAAGAACCACTTACAGGGGGAAACCAGTCCCTATTTGCTGCAACACGCAGATAACCCTGTGGACTGGTATCCCTGGGGCGAAGAGGCGTTAGCACGGGCTCGCCGTGAGGATAAACCCATTGTGCTTTCCATTGGTTATTCTGCTTGTCATTGGTGCCATGTCATGGCCCATGAGTCTTTTGAAAGTCCTGAAATCGCGGCCGTGATGAATAAGCATTTCATCAACATTAAGGTTGACCGGGAGGAACGGCCGGATCTCGATCAGATTTATCAATTGGCCCAGCAAATGCTGACCGGCCGCCCCGGTGGCTGGCCCCTGACCATGTTCCTGGAACCGGATAATCAAATTCCCTTTTTCGGGGGTACTTATTTTCCCCCGGAAGGGCGACATGGCTTACCCAGTTTTAAGGATTTGCTGGAACGGATAGCCGAATATTTTCATGCCCACCGGGAGGAAATCCAATCCCAGAATAGCCGCTTGCTAGCCGCCTTTGAGGATCTGGATACGCGAACTTCAGCGGTAGAGGCCGATAGGCTGGGGCCGGCGCCCCTAAAGGCCGCCCAGCAACAATTAGTCCAATCCTTCGATCCCCGCTATGGCGGGTTTAAGGGGGCCCCTAAATTTCCCAATCCAAGTAGCATCGAGCGCTGCCTGCGCGACGCCCGGGGGGAACACTTGCCGGAGGAGGCGCGGCAAAAGGCTTTTGACTTGGCTCGTCTCACCCTTGAGCAAATGGCCCGGGGGGGAATCTACGATCACTTGGGGGGCGGGTTTTGCCGCTATGCGGTGGATAGCCAGTGGCGAATCCCCCATTTTGAGAAAATGTTGTACGACAATGGCCAATTGCTGGCCCTCTATGCCGACGCCTATGAGCTCTGGGGTAGTGAACGTTGCCGGCAGGCCTTGGAGGAGACCGGCCACTGGGCCATGGGTGAAATGCAGTCCCCTGAAGGGGGGTATTATTCCTCCCTGGATGCGGATTCTGAGGGTCAGGAGGGAAAATTCTATATTTGGACCCGGGAGCAGGTGCGATCATGCTTGGAAGAGGATGAATACCGGCTAGTGGCCCGCTATTTTGGCCTTGATCAACCGGCGAACTTTGAAGGTCATTGGCATTTATATGGGGCGACAACCCCCGAGGCTCTAGCCCAGGAGCTGAATTTATCGCCCCAGATCCTAGAAGAGAAGCTGGCCACTGCCAAGCAAAAGTTGTTTGCCGCCCGGGAAGAGCGCATCCGCCCGGGGCGGGACGATAAAATCCTGACCGCTTGGAATGGCCTGATGATCAAGGGCATGGCCGCTGCCGGGCAGGCGTTGGCGGAGCCCGCTTTCATTGCCTCTGCCGAGCGGGCCTTGGATTTTGTGCGTGGGCATCTGTGGCAGAACGGTCGCCTGCTGGTCAGTTACAAGGATGGGCGGGCCCAGCACCCAGGCTATCTAGACGATTATGCCTTTCTCCTGGATGCCCTGCTGGAATTACTCCAAGCCCGCTGGCGCGAGGGGGATTTGGCCTTTGCGGTTGAACTTGCCGAGGCGGCATTAGCCCATTTTGAGGACCCGGCCCAAGGGGGGTTTTATTTCACTGCCGATGATCATGAAACCCTCATCCACCGTCCCGTGCCCTTAATGGATAATGCCACCCCGGCGGGAAACGGGGTGCTCGCCTGGAGTTTGCAACGATTGGGGCATTTGCTGGGAGAAATGCGGTATTTGAAGGCGGCAGAGCGCACCCTAAAGGCTAGCTGGGCCAGTATTCAGCATACCCCCCATGCCCATTGCAGCTTACTCAAGGCCCTGGAAGAATGGCTCTATCCCCCCCAAGTGATCATTTTGCGGGGCCCTGAGGAAACCATGGGATCCTGGCAGGCCATCGCCACCGGGGAATACGCGCCCCGGCGGGTGAGCCTGGCGATTCCCACGGGAGCCCGGGATTTATTGGGACAATTGGGGGAATACCGCCCCCAGGGGGAGGGGGTGGCCGCTTATGTCTGTAGCGGCCACACTTGCTCGCCACCGCTGACCCGGCAGGCGGCTTTTGAAGCCCATTTGGCGGATCAGGGCCGGTAGCCGAAGTTTTCCTCGAAACGATGCCAAAATTCCGTGAGCTCGAAGCGATGGTTCTGGGTGCCATGGTGCTCGATTTTAATGGCGCCCATCAGGGAGGCAATACGGCCCGTTATCTCCCAGTCCATTTGTTGGGAAAGCCCGTAAAGCAAGCCAGCCCGGTAGGCATCCCCGCAACCGGTGGGATCGGCGAGGGTTGTGGCTTTAGCGGCGGGAATGTGGAGGCATTGCCCCTGGGTGTGGATGGTGGAGCCTTCTGCCCCTTGGGTAATGATCAAGGCATCGACCCGCTCGGCCAGTTGCTGGGCGGAAAGCCTCGTTCGTTCCTGAAACAGCTGGGCTTCGTAATCATTGAGGGTAATCCAAGTGGCCTGATGAGTGAATTTTAGCAACTCCTCCCCAGTGAACATGGGCAGTCCTTGTCCCGGATCGAAGATAAACGGGATTCCGGCCTCCTGGAATTGTTGCCCATGCTCAATCATCCCCTCACGGCCATCGGGGGCGACGATTCCGATGGTGACCCCGGCCGCATCCTGAACCCGGTTCTCATGGGCGAAGTTCATCGCCCCCGGATGAAAAGCGGTGATCTGGTTATCGTCCATATCCGTGGTGATGAAAGCCTGGGCGGTGTAAGTCTCTTCAATCAGGCGGATATGCCGGCGGGAAATACCCTCCTGGTCCAGCCATTTTTGATAAGGGCCAAAGTCGCCGCCTACCGTCCCCATGGGCAAAGGGTCCCCTTGGAGTAATTTTAAATTGTAGGCAATGTTGCCAGCGCAACCGCCAAACTCCCGCCGTAACTCCGGTACCAGAAAGGAAACATTGAGGATATGGACCTTGTCGGGGAGGATGTGGTTTTTAAATCGGTCATGGAACACCATAATGGTGTCGTAGGCGAAAGAACCGCAAATTAAAGCTGTCATTTTTTTCCCTTCTTCGTTGCATTGCTTGGAAAAGCGGGTATCCAGTTTTTTAAGCAGCGCCTCCTCGTGAGCACGGCGGCATGCGTCCCCCAAAGCCTCACCCACAACGATTGGCTGAGCGCCTCCTCGTGCGCACGGCGCACGCTACCCCGCGTAAAAAAGCCTACCAAGTAGCGTGCGCCATGCGCACGATAAACCACTCAGAGGAGAATGGAGAGCCACACGAAAGCGGCCAAAACCAGGCTGGTAAAGACGGCGGCGGAGCCTAAATCCTTGGCCCGCCCGGAAAGAATATGATGCTCATAGCTGACTCGGTTCACCACCGCCTCCACCGCAGAATTGAGCAGTTCGACAATCAGCACCAACAATAAGCTGCCGACCAGCAGGGCCCGTTCTATTCCGGTTTCACCGAGCCATAGGCCGAGGGGCCCCCCCACCAGCAATAGCAGCAATTCCTGGCGAAAAGCGGGTTCGTCGAGGGCTGCCCGAAAGCCTTTGAAAGAGTAGCCTGCCGCCAAAAACAAATGGCGGAGGCCTTCATCTTTCGGGGGCATTGGCTTAGTCATGGGGGGCGGGCTTCCAGATGAGATCCAGCTCCCGTGCGGCTCTGACTTCATCAAGGCGGCGTACCGGTAACTTGCGGGGGGCCTCCTTGAGCTGCTCTGGATCCTCTTGGGCTTCTTGGGCAATCTGCGCCATGGCCGCGACGAAAGCATCCAGGGTTTGCTTACTTTCCGTCTCCGCCGGCTCGATGAGCAGGCACTCTGGCACCAGGAGAGGAAAATAAACGGTCGGCGCGTGAAACCCCAAATCCAACAGGCGCTTGGCGAAATCCGTGGCGGTGACCCCTAGCTCTTTGGCTTGGCGCTTAAGGGTGACCACAAATTCATGGCCGGCACGGCGCTCCGGGTAAGCCAGATCAAACCCTGCCTCGGCCATCCGTTTGGCCAGGTAATTGGCATTGAGGGCGGAAAAATCCGCGACCCGTTGCATGCCTTCCAGGCCCAGCAAGCGGATATAAATATAGGCGCGCAGCAGGACGCCCGCATTCCCCATCCAGGCGGAAAGGGGGCCGATGGTTTGGGGGCAGTCTTCTTCGGTCAGCCAATGGAAGCGGCCATCCTCAGCCCGCTCCACCCGGGGAACGGGGAGGAAGGGCAGCAATTTATCGCCCACGCCCACCGGACCAGCCCCTGGGCCGCCACTGCCATGGGGGGTAGCGAAGGTTTTATGGAGATTAAGGTGGATGACATCAAACCCCATATCTCCCGGCTTGACCTTGCCGAGAATGGCGTTCAGATTGGCCCCGTCATAGTAAAGCAGCCCTCCCGCCTCATGGACGCTCTCGGCAATGGCTTTAATGTTGCGGTCAAATATCCCTAGGGTGGAGGGGTTAGTGAGCATGATTCCCGCTGTTTGGGGCCCCAAGGCCTTGCGTAACGCCTCCAAATCCACGTCCCCTGCCGCATTGGTGGGGATTTCCCGTACCCGAAAACCGCACATGGTGGCCGTGGCGGGGTTGGTCCCGTGGGCGGCATCGGGGACCAGCATCTCACACCGTGCTTGGTCGCCCCGGGCTTCATGGTAGGCGCGGATCATCGCGACCCCGCTAAATTCTCCCTGGGCCCCCGCCATGGGCGCCAAGCTCATGGTCTGCATTCCCGTCATCTTAGCGAGGATCGTTTGCAGCTCATAGAGGCACGCCAGAAAACCCTGACTCATGGCTTCCGGCGTGGCTGGATGCCGCTCCAGGAACCCCGGTAGGCTGGCCAGGGTGTGGCAGGCCCGGGGGTTGTATTTCATGGTGCAGGAGCCGAGGGGGTAAAAATGGGTGTCAATGGAAAAATTTTTCTGGGACAAGCGGGTATAGTGGCGCACCACATCCAATTCGGAGACCTCGGGCAATGCCGGGGGCTGCCGCCGCAGAAATTGCGCCGGTAAATCGGTGGGGGCAGCCGCCTTGGGGGCTTGGGTGCGAGGGTGGCGACCTGGACGTGAGGATTCAAAAATCAGCATGGCCAATTCACATTCTTAAATTAAAGTTACCGTTGGAAAATAGGGGTTTTCCTGCCGAGGCAAGAACGATAAAACCAATTATGCCAGTCTTGACAAGGATACTCTAGCAGAAAGCCATGTCGATTCGATGACCACAACGCTCCCTGATGGAATCCCGCCGCCTTGGGGTGGGCGGATATTCCGGGGGGCATTCGCCCCTTCCAGAAGCCACCATCCCCTCCTGTTTCAAATTTTTTCGGGTCACGCCCCAGCGCCTATTTTGTTCGTGGCGACAAACACCTAGGAGGCAATGGGCCCCGCCGTTCTCTCTCCAGAAGCATTTAAGTGCGCTCGGAGGGTTAAAGTTTTACCCGGTTATTGCCGTTTTAGTGGGTGATTTCTATTGCGCAGGATAAAACGGTGTTGAACTTCGCATTTGTGGCATCAATTTTTATGATTTTTACGCCTTACCGCTTTGAGTTGGGTGCTCGTTGTTAGAGTAAAAAATGTTGTTTTCTTCGTTGCTCATTGTTTTTAAGAACAAAATGGCGTTGACACGCTGCTTAGGTGGCTGTTACGTTACGTTCGAAAAAACGAAAAAAAGCAATATAAAAAAACAACATAAGAGCATCGCGGAGCGGTAAGGGTTAAGGTGAAGTTCAGTGTCCGCTTCGCAAGAAATACCGGCAGGGAGTTGTCTGGGATGATGCCATACCGCAGGTCCCTACCGGAGTGGTTTAACGTGATTTTGCATCATTTTTGAGTTTGTAATATGGAAAAGACAATACACTCTTTCGTAAGGGGGATTTACCATGAAATTATTTAACCTCAAACGCTCGGCCTTGGCCATTACGGCGGCGGTCGGCGGCGCCCTGCTGGCGCCCCAGGCCGGGGCGGTCAACATCGCCAGCGACGGGATTGGGGAAGTGGCCATCGCGCCCTATTATACGGTCCGGGACGGCTGGCTTAGCCTGATTAACGTCACCAACACTCGGGAAGAAGCCGTGGTGGTGAAAATTCGCCTCCACGAGGGGCGCAACAGCCGGGACGTGTTCGACATTAACGTCGCCCTGTCCCCCTTTGACGTGTTCACCGCGGTAATCAAGGATTCTCCCACCGGTCCCGTGTTCGAGGTCACCGACGTGGATGAGAACGGTAACCTAGATACCTGCGTCATTCCCCACCAAAAGACCTTCTCCCTGGGCGCCGGCGGACAACTGGCCTTTAGCGGCAACGACGACCGGGGCGAAAGCAACGAAGACGGCGGTCCCATTAACGTCGACCGCTTGCGGGAAGGGTATGTGGAATTCATCAGCATGGGGCATACGGTCAGCCCTAAGCATTCTGATACAACCCAAACTGTAACCGAGATCGGAAGGGCGATTGAAAATAACTGGTGTACCGCCGCCCAGGTGCCGGACGACGAACCAAGTACGACTCTGAGCGTGCAAGAGTACTTCACCAAGGCGAATATTCTTGAAGCGGCGCAGCAATTTGGCGAGCCTCTCAATAGCCTCAAGTATAACTACCGTCTCCTCAACCCGGGCCGTGGTGTGGAAGTGGCGGGTTCCGCAGTGACCTGGGCTAACTTCTACAATCCGGGTGCCCGGGGCTTAACGGTCCTCCCGGATGCTACAGTTGCTCCGGATGGCGAGTCGCTCCACGCTGATAATACTGATTGTGATATCACCCGTGGCGATGAGCGTGATGGGACAACCGAGTGGGAACCGGCTGGCGGCGTGGACCCGGATCTGAGTTGCATGAATTTGATTACCGCCCAGGCGCCCTTCGACTTCTTGGAGCCTTCCCTGAACGACGCCTACCCTGCGGTCGGGAACTGGTGGAATGACGGCACCAACGCGGCTGTTAGTCTCGTCGCTAACAGCGTAGATAGCTATCGTACAACTGGCGGTTCGCCGTCGATCCGCGGCGTTGATGCGGTTAGCGCCACTATCCAGCGGTCCGCCATGATCAACGAGTGGAGTAGCGAGGCCGCTTTGGGGGTCGTCACCGACTGGGTGGTCACCTTCCCCACCAAAGGGTTCTATGTGGACCAGGGGGCCGGGCGGCAGTTCGCTGTCATTGAGGGGGATCGGGACGAAGCCGTGTACACCGGATTTCAAGTGCCCTATCCGCCTTTTGCCGAGGCCTTCGGCCAGAAGGTGGAGGATGACCCCAGCTCAGCGGAGTCGTGCAATCAGGTCCGGTTTGCCCGCTATGACCGGCTGGAAAACACCATCAGCGTTACCGGGGATGTCATTCCCTCGCCGGCGCCGGTGCTTCCCGTGGATGACCTCTGCTACGAGTCCAATGTGGTCAGCTTCAACAGCGGCAGCGCCTTGGGCGCGGCCGATGCGCTGGTCATTGACACCACCCCCTTGCTTCCCTCGGAAGCCGGTTGGATGCGCTTGGAGCTGAATGTGGATGACGCCGCGGACGCAACGGGGACAGTCACTATGACCACCAGCGAGGGCCTCTCAGTGCCGGGGAATAATGGCGGCCTGGACGGCTGGTCAGGGCTTCCCGCCATTGGCTTCATGATCAAGCAGCGCACCTTTGAGGGCAATGTGAGCAAGAACTTCGCCAGCTCCATTGACCACGGCTTTGAGCGGAGCCAATCTATCCAATAAGATAGAGGATTTCTGATCAACGTTCTTAGGGTACACTTAAGAACAGCGTTCCAAAGGGCGCCATCGGGATGACCTGGATGGCGCCCATTTTATTGGTTATTGGTTTACTTAAGACAGCGTGATGAAAGCGAATCAACCTAATATCAATCTCCGAGCGGCCCTGGGGCGCTTTGCCTTCTTGGGGATCTTGGTCTCCACTGCCGTTTCCGCGACCGAGGGGGAAGTGATCAGCCGCTCTTCCCAAGGGCAACTGACGGCCGAGGACTATCGGGCCTATGCGCGTCTGTTCGATCCTGCGGCGCGGGAGCGTCTCGCAGCCCAAAAGGATCGGATGCTCGATTTCGCCCTCGACTTCCATTCCAACCAGGTGCTCGCACAGCAGGCGGAAGCGCAAGGGCTGGCGGAAGACCCTATCGTTCAGGCCCGCTTGGAAAAGGCCCGCCGGGAGGTGCTGGTCGGCGCCCTCATGGACCAGGTGGTGAAGAACATCGACTATCCGGATTTTGAAACCCTCAGCCGCCAGCGTTATGCGGCGGAGAAGGCCCACTACCGGCTACCGGAAAAGCGCAAGGTCGCCCATATTCTCATCCGCCCCAAAAATCCAGAGTGTGCCTGCGACCAGCGGGAGCCTGCCAAGATCGCCGCCACGATCATGGAGGAGCTTGAATCAGGGACGGACTTTGCTGAATTGGCGCGGCGTTATTCCGAAGATCGCGCCACCGCCAAGCAGGGGGGTCTCCTTGACCAATGGCTGGAAAAAGACAGCGGCAAGGTGGTGCCCGCGTTCGAGCAGGCGGCTTTTGCCCTGAGTCAACCCGGTGATTTCAGCCAGCCCTTCGAGACCCGCTTTGGGCGGCACGTGGTGCAACTGATTGAACTTGAGCCGGCGCGCCAGTTATCCTACGAAGAGGTGAAGGAGCGGCTCATCAACAAGCTCCGCGCCGAGTACCGGGATTCAGCCCTGTTGCAGCTTCGCGGGAAGACCTACCCGGACCCGGATAAGATCAATTATCCCACCCTCAAGGAGGTCCTGAGCCAATGAGCCAAGCCAGAGGTTGCCCCCCAGGGAAGTACCGCTGCGAGCGCGATTTTCCCGGTCACCACAGGAAAACACGACCATGAGAAATCCACTGACACTGTTGCGTCGGCTGCTGGGAACTGTCTTGCTCGCCCTATTGGCGGCCCTGCTTATTTCCTGCGCCGGCGGGACGGAACAGCCCCTGTCGGCAGCGGAGGAAAAGGAAGCCTTGAAGGCTCGCGTCCAGGCCCGTTGGGAGGCCGTCATTGCCGAAGATTTTGATAAGGCCTACGAGTTTACTACCCCCTCCTACCGCCAGGCCTATTCGAAGAACCATTTCTTCAGCCAATATGGGGGGCAGATTGACCAGGAAGGGGTGACCGTCCTGGAGGTGACGTTTCAAAATCCGGAGCGCACCGCCGCCGAGGTAAGCCTCAATGTGGATTTCAGCGCGGAGGGCGTGACGCCGGGCACCCTATTTCGTAATACCAGCTACTTAAAGGAGACCTGGGTCAAGGAGGAGGGTCAATGGTGGCGGGTGGAGCGGCGTTAATGACAGCCGCCGAGCCCTTTTCGGCGTGAGCCCTCATGCTGGACTTTCTCGGGATTGGCGCGCAGAAGGCCGGAACCACTTGGCTTTATTCCCAGCTCGCCAAGCATCCTCGGATTCGCTTTCCCAAAGGGAAGGAGGTGCATTACTGGGATTGGGTCCAGGCCGGCCGGCGCCCGGATGACATTTCCTGGTACCGCCAGGTGTTCGCGGACCCGGGGGGCTTTATTCAGGGCGACATTACTCCCGACTATGCTATCCTGGAGGAGCGCTATATCCGCCAGATCCATGCCCTCAATCCGGATTTGCGGATCTTTTTTATTTTGCGCAATCCCATTGAGCGGGCTTGGTCGGCGGCGCAGATGGGCCTTGCCAAACTACAGATGACCCGGGAGGAAGCGAGCGACCCGTGGTTTTTCGATGTTTTTCGCTCCCAAGCCTCCCTGGCCCGTGGCGATTATGAAGCGACTCTCCGCCGTTGGGGGGGGCTGTTTGGGAGCGAACAATTATTGCTCCTGTATTACCAGGACTTGCAGGAAAATCCCCGTAAGCTGCTGGTGGACGCCGCGCTCCATCTGGGAGTGGACGCCAGCTTCTTTGATACCGTGCCGGAAGGGGAACTGCGGCGCAGGGTCCATCCGGGTATGGGGTTTCACTTGCAAGCGAGACCTCCTCTGACCGAGTCCCTGGCTGCCGAGTTGCGCCGCCTTTATAGTGATAAAATCACCTCATTGTCCCGTTATCTCAAGAAAGATTTGTCCGGCTGGCTCAATGTGCCGATCGGCTAACCTGGATATGAGGTGTTTTAGGAGCGAGCCGGTGGTGTTCCGCCAACCCGTTTTTCCTCCCTGAAAAAAGGGTTGGCGGGGACTTCCCTGTCCCCTGGCTCCACGCCGCCGGCTCACTCCCGGAATACTTCAAAACTTTTACTGAGGTACTTAATTCATACGATCGCCACCAAGGCGCTAAGATCACAAAGAAATCAAAATGAAGGTGATTGCTATTTTAGGCATGCATCGGAGCGGGACTTCCTGCCTGACGGGCATGCTGGAAAATGCGGGTCTCCACTTAGGGGCCGTGTCCCGGCGAAATCCCTACAACAAAAAGGGAAACAATGAACACCCGCGGATTATGGCGCTCCACGAAGCGGTGCTTGCGACCAACCAGGGGAGCTGGAAGGTACCGCCGAGGGGGGGATGCTGCTGGGATGGGGAACATTTGATGGAGCTGCGCGGGTTACTGGAAGAACATTCCCACTTGGAGACCTGGGGCTTTAAGGATCCCCGAACCCTGTTCACCCTCGAGGGTTGGCTTGAGGTCGTCCCCGAGATTCAGTTCATTGGGAGTTTTCGGCATCCGGCTGCGGTTGCCCGCTCCCTGGTGGCCCGGGGCGGAGGGCCGCTGAGTCAACATTTGGAATTATGGTGGCTTTATAACCGCCGCCTGATCCACTTTCAGGATAGATTCGGTTTCGATCTGGTCTGTTTTGACGATTCCCCCGAGGTTTACGTCGAGCGAGTGGTGGAGGCGGCCAGGAACCTGGGGCTCAATCCCACTCGAAGCGCACTGACCTTCTTTGATAGAGGACTGCGCACCCACAGGGGGAGGGAAGATTTGCCGCTACCCGGGCATGTGGAGAATGTGTATCAGGAGCTATTATCGAGATCTTTGCCATGTTGGGATTCTTCCGCAAGCCGGTAGAGCTGTCTTTTATTGTGATTACCTACCATATGGAAAGGGAACTGCCCAGGACTTTGCAGTCGTTGAGCCGAAGCTATCAGCTCGGCAGTGCGGGGATCAATTACGAAGTTCTGGTGGTCGACAACGGTTCACGTCCTCCCTTTGGGAAGGAGCGGGTAGAGGCCTACGGTGAGAATTTTCGCTATCTGTATCTGGAAAATGCGCCCTCCTCACCCGCCTATGCCTTAAATCAGGGGGTGGAAAACTCCCGCGGCGCCATTGTCTGCTTGATGATTGATGGGGCCAGAATCGCTTCTCCGGGCCTGGTGCGTTGGGCCTCTGCGGCTTTCCGAATATTTGCCGATCCCACCGTGTCGGTGCTGGGATGGCACCTCGGCCCGGATTTGCAAAACCGCTCCATTACCGCAGGGTACAATCAGCAAAAGGAAGATGCCTTATTGGCGGAAATCGACTTTCCCCAGGACGGCTACCGATTATTTGAGACTTCCGTTTTCGCCGGTTCTTGCCAAGGGGGGTGGTTTTTGCCCATTGGGGAAAGCAATGCCATCTTTCTGCGCCGGGAGAGTTATTGGAGCATCAATGGCTATGATGAACGATTCGATGCGACCGGAGGGGGACTAGTCAATCTGGACTTTTATCGCCGGGCGGTATTAAGGGATAAGGCGGAGTTGGTGATTTTGCTCGGTGAAGGAGTCTTTCATCAAATCCATGGGGGCATTGCCACAAATGCCGGGGAAGAGCGGTTGAAACGGAATATTCAGTCATGGCGAGCACAATATAAAAAGATACGGGGAATAGATTTCGCACCGCCTAAAAAGAGACCCATTTATCTGGGCACCTTACCGGCGGCCGTTTTGCCCTCCGTGGAGGAATCCGCTCGGAAAGCAGCGGCAAACCCTGCTGCATGGGAATAAAGTTTATCCTCCCATGCTTAGCATGAAGGCGCCAGACGGGGCTTTTGCAGCCCCTCACAGGATGCCCGCGCCTGAAAAGACAGCGCCCAGCGTGTGCGCCGTTGTTCTCAACTGGAACCGGCCTGACCATACCCTAGAATGTCTAGCCTCCCTGCTCCCCTTGATCCAGGGGCGCCAACTGGCCCTGGTAGTCTGTGACAACGCCTCTGCGGACGATTCCGTCGACCGGATTAAAGATTGGGCCAGGCGCCACTTCCAGCTGCAAGTGGATTCTCCAGCACAGCCACTGGGGGAGAGTGCCCCGCCTTCGGAGTGGGACTTTCTGCTGGTGCAAACCGGCGCCAATCGGGGTTATTCAGGGGGAAACAACGTGGGTATCCGTTGTGCCCTGGGGAGAGAGCAGTGCAAGTTTGTCTGGATTCTCAACAACGACGTCCTTGTCCACCCGCACGCCCTAACGGCATTATTGGCATGCGCCCAGCAGAATTCCCATGTGGGAGTCTTTGGCAGTACAATAGTCGATTACTATCGCCGCGATCGGGTGCAAATGGCTGGGGGATGCCGTTATCACCCCCTGACTACCCTCATGAAGCCCATTGGGAGGGGTCGGAGCTTAAATGAGGTGCTAGCCGGGGAGGGGGAGATCCATTTGGATTATATCGGCGGGGCCGCTATGTTCTGCCGCGCCGAGATGTTAACAAAGGTGGGTTTATTCGACGAGCGTTTTTTCCTCTATTACGAGGAAACGGACTTGGCCCGCAGGGCCTGTGCTAGTGGGTATGCCCTCCATTGGTGTAAAGAGAGCATGGTCTACCATAAGGGGGGGGTAAGCACCGGTGGAAGGTCGTCGGTCAATCGGAAAGAGTCCTGGCTGAGCAACTATTACGAAAATCTGAGCACGCTCCTGTATACGAGTAAGCACCACCCCAAGCTTCTGCCCATGGCGGCAATATTGCGGTTTTTTGGCAAATCCCTTATCTACCTCCTGCGCGGGCGTTTGCGGCTATTTCCCGCATTGGTGGCGGCCTATCGGGATGCGTTGACAGGAGGTCAGCAAACCGCTATCTCCCCGGTCAACCTTGAACCCATCCTATTGGCGCGAGGGTCGGTGCCGAAGCCTCTTCCTGAAAGGGGCTGAGCGAATGGACGGCTGTCTGCTGCAGCGTACCGAGATTTTTAAGTACCTATGAATAAAATATGAGGTGTTTTAGGAGCGAGCCGGAGGTGTTCCACCAACCCGTTTTTCCTCCCTGAAAAAAGGGTTGGTGGGGACTTCCCTGTCCCCTGGCTCCACGCCACCGGCTCGCTCCAGGAATACTGTAAAGCTTTTACTGAGATACTTAGCTCTATTTCGGCAACCATTTTGAGAAGTATGTGCGAATTGTAAATCGGCAAAAAGATGTTTGGAATCACCGTCCTTCAGCCACGTTATCGAGAACTCGTCCTGTTTAAGGCCTTCACCGGGCTGCGAGCCGAGGCGTCCCGCACCTACCTGAGCTTCCTCTGGTGGATCCTCGAACCTATCCTTTCCATGTCGGTCTATTACGTCGTTTTCGGCCTGCTCTTTCAGCGTGGCACGGAAGACTTCGTCGCTTTCCTGTTGGTGGGCTTGGTGGTTTGGCAGTGGTTTGCCAATTCGATCAAACATGGCATGAATGCTATCCATAGTAATGGTCGGCTGATGACCCAAGTGGACTTGCCCAAGGAGATCTTTCCCACCATCGAAATGGTGATGGACTTGGTGAAGTTCGGGTTCGTTTTTGCCCTGTTGCTCATTTTCCTCTGGATCTACGGATTTGATATCAGCCCTGCCTATCTGGCGCTCCCCTTGGTCATAGGGGTGGAGTTGCTGCTACTTACGACCTTCACTTATTTGGCGGCGGCGATTATCCCTTTCGTGCCGGATCTTAAGTTCCTCATCGATGCCTTGCTGCAATTGGCTTTCTTTCTTTCCGGCATCTTCTACGCTGGGGCTTCCATCCCTGAGCAGTATCAAACCTACTTTTACCTCAATCCCATGGCTAACCTCATCGAAGCCTACCGGGATATCCTCATGGACGGCGTCTGGCCGGATTGGGCCGCCCTCTTCAAAGTGGGCTTATTCGCCCTGGCGGGTGTTTACAGCGCCCAACTTTTGATCCAGCGCTTTAATCATCTCTACCCCAGGATCGTCGAAGCATGAGGCCCTTGAAGGTGGCAGATGGGATCGTGCTCTCGGTAAGGGGCGTCGGCGTCACCTATCGCCGCAGGACAGGGTTTCTGAGGCAGGACCGCTTTGAGGCCTTACGGGATGTCTCCTTCGATCTGTACCAGGGGGAATCCCTCGGCGTGATTGGCAGCAATGGGGCGGGAAAAAGCACCCTGTTGAAGGTACTCAGCGGCATCATCCTTCCGGACAAGGGGAAAATTATCAATCCGGGTCATTCCGTGGCCCTATTATCCTTGAGGCTGGGTTTCGACCCCAACCTCAGTGGACGTGATAACGCTATTGTCAGTGGTTTGCTGTTGGGATTCCGGCGCAAGCAGGTTGAGGAGAAGCTAGACGAAATTATCGCCTTCGCAGAGCTGGAGTCATTTATTGACTATCCTTTGCACACCTATTCTGCCGGCATGCGGGCCCGTCTCGGATTTTCGGTGGCCTTCCACATGGAGCCGGATATTCTGCTTATCGACGAAGTATTGGGTGTTGGCGATGCTGATTTTCAGCGCAAGTCGCGGGCCGAGATGGAGCGTAAGATTGCATCGGACAAAACCATCGTCTTGGTTTCCCATAGCGCGGCGGCTATTCGCAAGCTGTGTAATCGGGCTGTTTGGGTGGAGCAGGGGAAAACCCGGATGGAAGGGGAAGTGAAGGAGGTGGTGGGTGCCTATGAGGCGTTTGTTCAGAAAAAAAGCGCTAAGTAGGATTGATGATAGTAGGAATTGCCAAGGGTTTGAAAACGATTCGGAATAGTCAGATAGGGCTTTCGCTTGACTGCATCGCCTCAAGATAAAATTTCGGAGTTGCTAATTTTCCTGAAGGCTTGGTGGGGCAGGTCGGGTATTTTTTTTGGCGAAGGAGTCAATGAAAAAATGAAATTGCAGCGTTTATGTTATATTCATATACCGAAAACGGCCGGTACTGCTGTCACCGATGTCCTACAAAACATATATCCGGCGGATAAGATATTCAATGCGACTTTTATGCATGAGTATACTTCGGTGGATCCAAGTGTTTTTCACTATTATTTGTTATATAAAGGACATATCCATTATAGTTTTGCGATAGAGACATTACCCAAGGATACCCAATATATAACCGTTCTGCGGGACCCAGTTGAACGGGTTATTTCATTGTATTTCTTTATTCGTAATCTTCCAGATGATGTCTTGCTAGATGAAAATCTTCTAGAGCAGCAAAAAGCTGGAATTAGATTGGCAAAAGAGAAAGGAATCATCGAATATCTGCAAGCTTCTTCCCTGCCAGGCGTTATGGCCTCCACTCGTAACCATCAACTGAAAGTTTTGGTGGATAAGAAAAGTTTTAGTCAGATACGAAGGAATCCAGAATATGTTGTCGACGTGGCATGGTCGAATATTAAAAATTATTTTTGTTATGGAATCCAGGAATTCCTTCCTTTTTTTATTGATGAATTATCCACAAAGCTGGGTAGTTCGAAGGTGACTTTAAGGAAAGTTAATCAGAACACAGAGAAAGAGCAGCAAATAAAGCTGCTCCAGGATAGTGATTTGCAACATGTCAAGGAGGTTATAGAAGAATATAATCAGGCTGAAATAATGTTTTATAATCGGGTGAAAGAGGAGATTGTTTCCAGGATGCAGGAGACAGAACAAATTTCATGATTCATCATTAGGAATCGCATTATCCACGTCACTGAAATCCTGCCAAAGAAGATTCCAGAATCACCACGAATCAAGCTTCACCTTTTGACTATGTTGTACACACCGATCTCCCAGGGAAGCTATATTTATGACGGTATCTCCATGGGAAATTTCATACTGCGCTTTCTGTAAATCGTAGGCTTATCATATGCGTTTCCAGAAATAAGCACCTCAGTGAAAGTTTTGAAGTATTCCTAAAACAGCTCATATTTTATTCATAGGTACTTAAATCCAGGTGTGTTCTATGGCAAACAGCGATAAGACAGAACGACTTTTAATTTTTGTGCTAGGAATGCATCGCTCGGGGACCAGTCTTTTGGCTAAAGCAGTAGAGGTCTCAGGGGCCGATTTGGGAGACAAATTAATGCCCCCAGCCTTCGATAATCCCAAGGGTTTTTGGGAAGATAGGGATGCCTTTGAAATAAATACTGCTTTATTAGAGACCTTAGATTTACGCTGGGATATTCCTTCAACCGTTCCCTTTATTGACTTTACCAAGAGCGATCTTGCCCCCCTGAGAGCCCGCGTAGCCGCTTTGTTGGCGGAAAAAATGTCGGAAAGTCGAGTCGTTGCAATAAAAGATCCGCGATTAAGCCTGCTATTACCCTTCTGGCTTGCCGCAGCAAAGCAAGAAGATATTCAAACGCGTTTTGTGGTTTCTGTTCGGAATCCAATAGATGTGGCCAATTCACTGAATGTGCGCAATGGCTTCGAACAACAGAAGGGACTGATTTTATGGATTAACCACTATTATTTGATTTTACGTTATTTGCAAGAATTGCCAGTCGAGCCGCCTTTATTTATCGACTATCTGGGTTTATTACGAGAGCCACAAAGGGAGCTAACGCGGTTAATTCGATTTATCGAAGAAAATAAGAGTTTTAGTCACAAGAAAATTAACTGGTTTACCGAACAATTTGTTGATAAAGAGTTATGCCATTCAGCCTCTACGATGGAGGATGTCCGCCAGGAAAACGAAAATATACCTGGTTTATTGGAGATATATGAATGCCTTAATGAGTTTGCTGCTTCAGGGTGGTCAAGGGAGCGGGCTAAGAGTTTACTCGATAAAATCGATCCGCTTGCCTTAGAGGCAAGAAGTTACCGTTGCCAATTACGTTATTTCAAAAAGGAACTCGATGAAGGGTTAGCAAAAAAAGCCCAGGAGCTAGAAGAGCAGAAACAAGCTGAACTGCAATGGTTTAAACAACAGTTGGAGCGCAAAGATCAGGAGCTCAGTAGGTTGGCCTTGCGAATGGTAAAGGAAACTACCGCCTTGGTGAGGCAAAAGGACGAGGAAATAAATACCCTCCGTGCGGCGAAAGATGAGGAAATAAACACTCTTCGGGTAGTAAAGGACGAAGAAATAAATGCCCTCCGTGCGGCGAAAGATGAAGAAATAAATACGCTTCGGGTAGCGAAAGATGAAGAAATCAATGCCATTCGTACAACCAAGGATAGAGAGTTAAAAGAGCTCATTGGGGTTCAAAAAGAAATAGATGCGCACTTTCAAGGGGCGATGGGGCGGATAGAAGATATAAAAACCTCGTTAAGTTACCGTCTAGGAATGGGAATCACGTGGCCAGCAAGAAAGGTTTACGATAGGCTGTGCGATCCTTTTGCTAAGCATCCGAGTAATCTTCACTTGATGTTACAGATCACCCTGTTGGCCATTCGTTATCCCTACAAGAGCCTGAAGTTACTCAACCGGGAACGAATCCAGAATGCCTATATTACTTTCGTTAAGAAGCCAACCACGGCCAAAAGTGTAGTCAATTATTACACCCGGATGCTGCATGGTTCCCCCCTGGTGAGTTATGAAAGAGCAATCCAGGCATTTGAGGATCCAGATTCTTTTTTGATAAATGATTTGGAAAACAAAAGAAAAGTCAGCATCATCATCGTCAATTACAACGGGCGGCATCATCTACAGGATCTTCTCATTTCGCTTCAAGAACAAAGTTACCAAGATTTTGAAATCATATTAGTTGATAATGGCTCCTCTGATGGTTCCATTGGCTACGTTAGAGACCATTTTCCAACAGTGAAAATTGTGGCGTTAGCGGAAAATACAGGCTTTGCAGAAGGCAATAATATTGGGGCTGAAGTTTCCAATGGACGGTATTTCTGCTTAGTCAATAATGATATGGAGGCGGATAGAGATTGGTTAAAAGGGTTGGTGGCCTGCATAGAGCAATCTCCAGAAATTGGAGCCGTAGGTCCCAAAATATTGTTTTGGAAAAAATTCGCCCGGATAGAACTCAAAGCCTCGGCCAATGTGGATGTCTGGATGGATGTGTCGGCTCTAGAAGAATCAGCCCCCGTCTATAAGAAATGGTTTTTTTCCCAAGGCTGGGAACAGGAACAGAGTCTGGATGGTAAACAATGCCTACGCTTTAAGCAAAAAGCAAAGTTTCAATTCCCTATCTGCGAAGGGCAAACGTCAGTAAAGCTTCGATTGAAAGCTGAAGCGGATAGCGAAATCCCTATCAAGATTTCCTCTACCGCCCTCCATACTTCTGCAACTTGTTTTGTTAGGGGGGAACATTGGTCTGAAGTCACCTTAGATTTCAAAGACCAAACAAAGAGCCCTGCCCTTCGCTATCTCATTAACAATGCTGCTTCCGAAGCAGATGATTGGGGGGAAGTCAGAGATCGAGGATTCGGTGAACCCGACGAAGGCCAGTTTGACTGCACGGAAGCTGTAACGGCTCTTTGTGGTGGCGCAATGTTAATTCGGCGTGAAGCACTGAAAGGAAAACCTATCTTTGCTGGGCATTTCTTTGCCTATTTTGAAGATACAGAGCTTTCATTGCGCATCAGTGAAGGGGGTTATCGTTTGGCCTATTGTCCAGAGAGTATTATTTATCATAAGCATGCCTCAAGCAGTAAAGAAAACTCTGCATTTTTTAGGTATTACGTTAATAGAAACCGAATTTTATTTCTTGCATCCCACTACTCGGAAGACTTTTGGAAAAACCGATTGCAAGAAACTGAAGTGGAGCTTAATCATCTCCATTCCTATTATCAGAAGCCATCATGCACTCCGGAAGAACAAGAGTTTGCGAGAAAAATTCCAGAGATTTTTACTGATTGGGAAAGACTGCTTCCGATGATTGAAAGAGGAAGCTTTATAGAGCGAAAAAGTAGATTTCCAAAGATTGCAGTTTATAATAATTTCTGGAATACGCTCGGTGGCGGTGAGCATCACGCTTGTGTCATCGCGCAAACGCTACAAAAGCTGGGTCCGGTTGATCTGATTTCAGAAAATGATTTTAGTATTACTACACTTGAGAGGCAATTCGGTATAGAACTTAAGTTTTGCCGGAAACGGATGGTAAGCCCCGAATATATACATTACCATCCTGAGGCCACTTCACCATACGATATTTTTGTCAATTCTGCATTTGGCTCCGATTTGAAATGCGCAAGCCGTTTATCCTATTACATTGTGAGTTTTCCTTATCGGCTTGATGATAGGCCGGATGAAGCCAAAGATTTTCTCGCCACCTATAATGGCTTTCTAGCCAATTCCAATTATACCGCCTACTGGGTGAAACGGTGGTGGGGTGTTGACAGTCAGCTATTGTATCCATCGATAGCTATTCCGAACATTGATTTAGCTCTAATCCAAAAAGAAAAAAGAATTCTTAATGTGGGCCGGTTTTTTAAAGATGGCCATAGCAAAAAGCAATTAGAGATGGTTAGGGTGTTCAAATGGATGAAGAATGAAAATATTTTAGATGATGAGTGGCGGCTCACCTTTGTGGGTCAAGTTCATCACGACCAAATAGAATATTTGGACGCCGTGCGCCAAGAAGCAGAAGGCTATCCAGTAGATTTCCATGTTGATTTGCCATTGGATGACTTAAAATATTTCTATATGAAATCTGCCATTTACTGGCACGCAACCGGATTGAATGAGGATATCAATAAGCGGCCAGATTTGTATGAACATTTTGGCATAACTACCGTGGAAGCGATGTCATATGGATGTGTTCCCATCGTGATAAATGCTGCTGGGCAAAAAGAAACTGTGGAACATGGTCGCAATGGATTTTTGTTTAATAATGAAAAAGAATTAATAGAGTATACCCAATACTGTACAAATCTTTTTCTGACGAATAGGGTGCAATATGATCATTTATCTCATTCAGCGCTCCAACGGTCTTATCAGTTTAGTCGTGAAGCAGCAGGGGAACAGTTTTTAAAGATATTGAAAGGGGATGGGTATAAAGTTGCTGTTGATTTTATGTTGTACTAGAGCAGAAGCCCGCCGCCGATAAAGGAGCGGGATAATCCTAGGAGAAGTCGCCATTTATCTCATTTTTTGATTGCCAACGGGAGGAACGGAGAACCCTTGTCTATTTTTAGGAGTTAATGGATTGCCGCGGACAAAAGGAATAATTCTCTATGATTTCTTGCAGGTGCCAGGGGGGGCTGAACGGGTGACCTTGCTATTGGCACGGGCATTTCCGGAGTTTGACCTCTGTGTTGGCGCCCGCAACCATGGGGTGATTCCTGATGGGGAAATGGTGGGTTTGAAATGCATAGAGCTGGGAAGTATAGCCCAGTCTCCAGCCTGGCGTGCCCTTAAAACCATGAGGCTTTTTCATTCTCGTACAGCATTCTTATCCCGTTATGAGATAGTGCTGTACAGTGGCGTCTATGCGCCTGTAGCAGTGCATCACCATGAGGGCCATAATATTCTCTATTGTCATACCAGCCCGTTGCGATTTGCCTATGATCTTAAGGGTTATTATTTTGCTCAATGCCCATGGTGGCAGAAACCGGCATTTCAGGCCCTGATCGCCTATAGTAAACCTCGATATGAAGCGGCGATTGCCAAGATGGATTTGGTGATTGCCAATTCCGAGAGCGTTGCCCGCAAGTATCGGCATTATTTGGGGCAGGAGACAATAGTCATTTACCCCCCCTGCGAGGTAGAACAATTCTCGTGGCAAGGGCAGGGCAACTATTACCTTTCACTTGCTCGGCTTGAACCCCATAAGCGGGTTGACGTCATTGTCCAGGCATTTTTGCAGATGCCGGACAAGTGCTTGGTGGTGGTATCCGAGGGGAGTGATTTACCTCGCCTTAGGTACATGGCCGAGGGAGCCAGCAATATTCATTTTATGGGTTGGCCTAGACAGGATCAATTACAAGCTTTGTTAGGCCATGCCATTGCAACCCTTTACATTCCGAAAGATGAGGACTTTGGTATGTCCCCCGTGGAATCCATGGCGGCAGGTAAGCCTGTGATAGGCGTGGCAGAAGGGGGATTATTGGAAACCATTATCGATGGCGAAACGGGGCTATTCATTACCCCTGAGCCAACACCGATGGATATTATCTCTGCCGTTCAAACCCTTACCCCGAAGCGGGCTTTGGAGATGCGGGAAGCCTGTGAAAGGCAAGCACAGAGATTTAATAAAGAAATATTTTTGGAGAAAATGGGAACAGTATTGAAATATTAAAGGGTTTACTCAGCTTTGCCTCGATTCGAATGGCATCAACCCTGATTCGTAAAATCCAGGGACAAAACTTGCCTCCAGGGCCTGTCACCCCAAATATAGACGATGTCGTACGGTATTGTTATTATTGCGTACGTTTTTTTGTCAGAGGGCAATCCAGATGATCCAGCACCTTTCTCCATCGCGGCTCCGAGCCAATCTATACCGGATTCTCGATTACGTCCTTGAGTCAGGGGAGCCGGTTGAGATTGAACGCAAGGGGCGGCGGCTGCGTATTGTGGTCGAGCAAGGAGGAAAGCTAGATTTGCTCAAACCCCATCCCGAGTACCTTAAGACCCGACCGGAGGATATCGTGCACATGGATTGGTCCCAGGAATGGCGTCCCTGATTTATCTTGATACCCATGTCGCGGCTTGGCTGTATGCACAGGGGCGAGATGCAGTACCGCAGCAGGTAGCTCATCTACTCGAAACGAGTGACGATATCCGCATCTCGCCGATGGTACGGCTTGAGCTTCAGTATCTTTTCGAGATTGGGCGAGTAGGGCAACCACCGCTTCCAGTGCTTGATGTCTTGGAGACTGCTCTCGGACTGACGGTTTGCAAAGCCGCTTTTTCAGCGATCGTGCGCGAGGCTGAAGCGCAAATCTGGACGAGAGATCCTTTTGACCGGCTCATTGTGGCTCAGGCGACTCTATTTGATGCGCCCCTGGTGACGAAGGACGCGACCATCCACGCCCACTATGCACGAGCAATATGGGAGATTGCGAAATTCTAGTAATCGAATAGATACTGGACAGCTATCGTGCGAGTAGCGGCTGAGAACGGGAAGGGGACAGCCGGATGGAATGGTTGCTTTACATTGGTTCTACTCTCAGCCAGAATCGCCTGAGGTGTGTTTTTGGCACCCAAAAGTAACAAAATTTATAAGGATTTACATTTAGTAATTGTGTTTATTTTAAAATTGTGGAGGAAAAAAGAATGCTGAAAAAAGTTCTGCTAGCGGCAGCGGGTACTGTTATGGTTTGTTCTTCGGTTTCGGTTTGGGCCGGTGATGCTGAAGCTGGCAAGGCGCTCTATATGCAGAAAGGATGCGCGGCTTGCCACGGACCGCAAGGTCAGAGCACTAACCCGGCTATGTTCCCGGTATTGGCAGGTAAGGATGCCAATTATATCTCCGAGCAACTCCATGCTTTTAAGAGTGGTGAGCGGAAAGGGCAGGGACCTGGCGCCATCATGAACCAGGTGACAGCGTCCATGAGCGATAAAGATATCGAAAATTTGGCAGCCTTTGTGGGGAGCCTTAAGTAAAACCCGGCTTTCCGGAAATAAGGGGAAAAACGCCAGCTTTTGCTGGCGTTTTTTTTACCAATGAGGTTAATTGCTCTAGTTGAAATCGGAGGTTCCCTGGAAAAGGGCTCTGTGAACGTTGTGGTTTTAATTCCAGCGCACAATGAAGCGGCGACTATCGGCAGTATCGTGGGGGCGGTAAAGAGGCATTTGGCCTGCGAGGTAGTGGTGGTTGACGATGCGAGTACTGATAGAACTGCAGAGATTGCCCGTTCTGCCGGCGCTACCGTCCTGTCCCTTAGTTGCAATTTAGGGGCTTGGGGGGCAACCCAAGCCGGTATTCGTTATGCCCTAAAAGCGGGTTACAAGCAGGTGTTGACCATGGACGCTGATGGTCAACATCTGCCGGAGGCTTTTCCTTCCCTGTTGGTAGCCTTAGCCTCGGGGGAGGCAGATGTGGTCATTGGCGCCTGTACCCAGCGAGGTAGCCATGCTCGGCAGCTTGCCTGGATTTATTTTCGCAAGCTGACAGGGTTGAGGATTGAGGATTTGACCTCCGGTTTCCGTGCCTATAATGAGGCGGCTATGGCCGTCCTTGCTTCTCCTGAGGCTACATTGCTTGATTATCAGGATGTAGGGGTGTTGTTGCTATTACGCCACGCTAGGCTACGTATCAAGGAAGTTCCAGTCCCCATGCGTGAGCGGGATCATGGCAGCTCACGGGTGTTTCCTTCCTGGTTGATCGTTGGAAAATATATGCTGCAAACGAGCATCTTATGCTTAGCCAAGGTAGGGATGAATGGGAAGCGGCAGCGGGCATACAGTGATGATTGATTACCAATGGACATCCACCTTTATTGGGGTGTTGATTGCGGGTTTGATTCTCTTCCTGGTGCGCCGTGACCACTTACACGGTCCTTATGCTGTCTGGTGGCTGTTTGTCGCCGCTACGGTAGTGGTGTTAGGGGCTTTCCCGGAATTATTTGATAAGGTGGCGCCTTTTTTTGGCGTCGCTTATCCCCCTATTTTGGCAGTGGTATTGGGGATGGGGTTGCTCTTGCTTAAAGTGCTCACCATGGACTTAGAACGTTCCCGGCAGGAACGCAAGCTGCGTCGGCTAGTTCAGCGCCTAGCAGTGCTTGAAGCGAGCTTAGAAAAAGTCCAGCCGATCCAACATGCCCAAGGAGAGGGCGAGGAAGAGGTATCTTCCCGTAGGCTGGAATAAGGTCTAGGGCCGTTTCCAGCGGGGTTTTTCTGGACCTAGCTTTTCTTAGCAGGTAGGCTGGAAGAGGGCCTTAGGCCGTTTCCGGCATAGCTTTGCTGAAGTAATACCAGAATATAAAACCATAGGATGGGGACCAAGTGGAGTAATATCCGATTGATGCTGGTGTAATATTCAGCCCAAGCAGCGTTGCTGGTCAAGAAAAAGGTAACGAAGACCACGATCAAGCCACTGCCGATAAAGGAAAAGCCAACCAAGAGTTGACGATGGCTGATGATGCGGAGGGCGGAGAGGGCCAATACTCCGATGATCAGGTACCAAAGAAGATGCCAATTACCCATCACAAACAGATTTTGGTAAAACGGTTCCCAGACTGGAGACAAGGCTAACTCAAAGCGGCCTAGGGAAGGAATTTGAATCACATCAGGGGTGATTTCGAGTTCTCCAATACGGATTCCTCCAGCCATATACCAAGCCACCATGCTTGCCAATCCTCCCGCTCCTGTAAGTAGCATTGTCCTAAAGGAGAGGTGGGCAATAAGAAGGGGGGGGAGAAACGTGAGTATCCAGATCAGTCCTTCCCGTTTAATCAGAGGGCAGGCCAGGGCAAGCAGCAAAGCTAACCCGCCTTGCTGGGAATCGCCTGTGCGCAGCCACTGTAAAAAAGCCATCCCGGCCAGGGAATAGGTCGTTGCGAGCCACAGATCGGCATAGCCAGCAAGGGCAATATGGGTATTGAGCAGAGGGAGGGACAGTAATAAGTAAGTGCCAAGGAGACTAGTCAGCGGTGTTAGATTCCAATAGCGGAGCTGTCCGTAAAAGGCCAGCCCCAGTGCGCCGGCACAGAATAGCCAGGGCAGGTTAATTAAGGAATCGTCCCACCCCTCTAGGGCCAGGCTGATCCAGAGTTGGATGAGAGAGATAGTTTTGGGATAGTGCCAAGCCGGAATGGTATAGATTTCGTTGCTGGGGTTGTGGAGCCAAGTGGCGCTGTCAACGAAAGTCACCAGTTCTTTCAGTGTAAACCAGACCTGGGCCCGAGGCGCCCAAGTGGTCCAGGCATCCCAGGGGTAGAGGGGACGCCAAAGAATTTCTAAGCCTAGATTGACGAAGCGGAGGGTGAGAAAGGCAATAAGTAGCGCGAAAAGTCCCTTTTGCCAGGGATTCTGAAAATGGGGGATGCTGCGACCCAGGGTGCCTCCCTCTTTCCAAGGAAGATGGCGTCCCTGCCAAAATCCCAATAGGGTCAAGCACAAGAGTAAGCCTGCGAGGGGCCAAAAAGCCTGCTTTAACCCCACCGCATCCCAGAGGCGCATCACCAACGTGGTGACGAGAATGCCTAATAAATAAGCATAGCCAAGCACCAGGGGCCCGGTGCCTCTTGCGACCTGACGCCAACCCAAGCGTAGCCAAGCGATACCAAGCAGCCAAGGGAGAAAGAGCGCGGTAAAAAGCTGGAGAGGGATCATGGGGGACAATCACTCGCTACCTATAGGGTAATGTAAGGGGTTATTCTAAACTGCAAAAAAAGCTTGTGAGCGCTTTTAGAGGTTCTTTCTGCTCAAAGAGGCGTTTTTGCCGGGTGAAAATTTGTGCGCGCAGGGTCTCGTTTGCCGCTTTGTTCCTGCCATACTGGAGGGCTTGGGTGACATAGCCTTCCCCATTAGGGGCAATCAGCTCCGGTAGCTCCAGCAAAGTCAGCATGGCCGTGCTTTGCCGCCCCCGCATATAGGCACTGGGGAGAGTAATGATCGGCAGCCCGGTACTTAAGGCATCCAGAGCAGTGTTTCCCCCCGACCAGTGGGGTGGATCGAGTATGAGATCGCAGCAGCGATTAATTTGCAAGTAGCGCGAACGTGGCATGGTGGGTAGCAACAGCAGTTGGCGTTTTGGATCTGCGCCCGCCTTAGTTAGGGCGGTCTGGAGACGGCTGAGCAATTTGTCGGTAACCCGACGATCCTGGCCGGTAAATAATACCAATACTCCCTGGGTATCTTCAGCCAATACTTGGGCCACCAGGGGATCGGTTTCTGGATGGATCTTAAAAGGTGACTGGGGCAAGAGGTAGAGGGTATGATTTTCTGGCAGGCCCAGCTCCCTCCGGCCTGCCGCCGGTGGCTGAGGAGGCGCTGGATAACTCGTGCCTAGTCCAGGTAGGGGGACCAATTGTTCCCGGTAGTGGCGCTGCCCTTCAGGAGGTTCCATGGTGGTGCAGGAAAAGTAGATATCCATTGTCGGCAAGCCGCTGGTGATAGGATGACCCCAAGCACAACTCTGAAGGGGAGCCAACCGCAGGGCTGCCAGCACCAATACCCGGGTATCCATGCCAAGCTCCGGATAGATTAAGGCATCTAGTTGATCTTCCGCTATTTGGGTCGCGCAAGAGGCAAGATCCTGGTTCAAATAGCAAAATTTGCTGGCTGAATTGGCAACAGTCTGGGTGTGATGATCCCGGTGGGGACCTAATTGATAGACTATCACCTCAAATCCCGCTTGGCGCAAGGCCCCGGGCCAGCGGCCAAAGTAATGACCCACGGTGCAATTCCGGAAAGAACTTGAAACAAAGCCGATGCGGCGTGGTCTCCATCTTTTCGTATCAACTTGAGGGGGACTATCTTGGGCACGGCTAGCCCAGTGGTGTAACCAGTCTCCGTAATCCCGTTGCAGAGAGAGGTCGTTAAATCCTTGATAGGCTAACAAAAAGTTTGACCAGAGCAAATCCTCCAGAAGGGGGGGAGAGGCCGGTTGCCAGTTTTTTAAGGTCTCAAGGCCTTTCGCAAAGCGGTCACGCACCCTTGCCAAGTGGTGGGCATTTTGATAGATAACCGGCAGGGTGAGCGCCGACCCCAGTTTTGCTTGCCAAGAGCTGGGATTGGCCGTCAGCGTCTTTTGATAAACGGCAATCGCTTGACGAGCTTCGCCGGCTCTGGCCAGTGCGCGCGCGAAACCCAAAGACTGCTTGTCATTGGCGTGATTTTGTTTAAGCCAGTGGCGCAGCCATTGGGCTGCTTGCCAATTTTCTCCATGGCGGCGGGCCAAGGTTATGATGCGGGAAGCCAAGGTGCTTGGGTCCGTGCTGCGAGAGCGTTGTCGTTCTAGCAGCGCCCATGCGGGATCAGGCTGCTGGCAAAGCAGCCATTGCTCGGCGACTCCGATGGCGAGTTCATCAGGCAAGGGAAGATTTGATAGGATACTGAGTAGGCCCAGCCCGGCCGGGCGTTGGTGGTTCGCTAGTAGGGCCCGCGCCAACAACAAATGGGCTTCATGATCACGGAGATCGAAGAGGGTTGCTTGGCGGGCGCTGACCACCGCGGCCTGGAGCTGCCCCAGGTGGAGTTGAGTGAGCGCTAAATTGCGCCAGGCGAGCTTATTATGAGGATCGAGTTTCAGGGCACGTTGAAAATGGGTCAGGGCTGATGGCAGTGCTGCTGTTTCGAACAAGCGGGAGCCGCAATTACTGTGGGCCATGCTCAGGGTAGTCAGTAGTTGCTTTTTGGGGCCGATAACCTTGAGGAGGCGTTCTAACCATTGGGTCGCTCCACCGAAGTCTCTATTTTGCAGGGCGGCGTTGCCCAAGCCGAGAAGAGCATCGGGATGGTTGGGGTGCTTGGCCAGGATTTGGGTATAGAGTTGAGCGCTTTCATTGAAACGGTGTGTTGCTTGCAACCGACGGGCTCGTGCTAGCAGTTCCTTTATGCCCATGGTCTTGAGTTATGCTCCTGTGTGAAACTGGAATGTTCTATATTAACCTAGACAAAGTGGGTATGCTGAGCCTAGTCCCCCAAATTTACTCTCGGATTTCTTTAATACTTCCCTGCTGTCTTTCCCGATTGGAGTTTTAATATAATGTCTCCAAGATGGAGCCTTTGGCGGCATGGCGCAGGAAGCAAAGCCCCCCATTCCTGCCAGGGGTTCACGCTGGTGGAATTGTTAATTGCCATGACCCTGGTGGGCATGATGCTGGTGATTTTGTTCAGTGGCTTGCGCCTTGCAACCCGCAGTTGGGAAGCTGCCGAGCAAAAGTTGGAGGTCGTGGAGAAGCAGAGAGTCATTGAGGGGTTATTTCGGCGCCAGATTCGAGAGCAGAAATTACTTTTCTTTAATGATCCCGAACAGGGCCAGACTATGACTTTTGCAGGCACTGCGGAGGCCATGCAATTTGTCGCGCCTCTGTTAACCCGCTTGGGTCTTGGTGGGCTTTATTGGATTACTTTTGAGGTCGTTAAAGAGGGGGGGGAATCCCACTTGATGATGAGTTGGCGGCCTTACCGGCCCGAGGGGCAGGAAACGACGGGGCGAGAACGGGAAGTCTTGCTGGAGGCCGTGGAAGAAATTGCTTTTTCCTATTTTGGTAAGAAAGCAGTTGGGGAAGCGCCAGAGTGGTATGAGCGCTGGGAGGATACCCAGCGGCCGCCGCAATTAGTCCGCTTGCAAGTCCGCACTCAGGAGGCTGAATGGCCTGAACTGATTGCCGGTATTCAGTCTAGTCCGCCAGATGGTCAGGGGAGAGGGTTTGGCAGGCGCTTTCGAGTTGATTTTGGTCCTGGTCCCGCCGGGCAATAGTGGAGTCCGTCTATGTCCTTTGCTGAACGAGGGATTGCCCTGGTGGTGGTGTTATGGACGGTGACCTTGCTGGCGGTCATTGCCGGCAGTTTTACTTATACTTTGCGCATTGAATCCACCCTTGCGGCTAACCTAGTAGGACAAGCAAAGGCTCGGGCTTTGGCAGAGGCCGGCATCGTTTATGCCACCCTTGATCTTCTGCGCCCCCTTCAAATGCGCCGTTTTTCTCCGGATGGCCTCCCTTATCGGTGGAAATTCGGAGATGGAGAAGTGATGATTTCAGTTCGGGACGTCGGCGGTTTGGTTGACCTAAATACGGCTAGCCGAGAGCTTTTAGGCGGGTTGTTGGGGGTTGCAGGCGTCGCTGTAGAGGAGCGGGATTCCTTGCTGGATGCCATTGAGGATTGGCGTGACCCTGATGATGTGCCTCTCTTGCAAGGGGCAGAAGATAAAGACTATATGGCAGCGGGATTACCCTATGGTGCTAAGGACGGTCCTTTTGAGGATATTACGGAGTTGCAGCAAGTTTTGGGAATATCCCTAGAGCTCTATCAGCGCCTCGAGAATTTTTTAACCGTCTATTCGGAACAACCTGGCATTGATCCTGCCGTCGCGCCAAGGGGGGTTCTTCTGGCAATACCGGGGATTGATTTCGAGGCCATTGAAATTTATCTTGAAGAGCGAAGAGCAAGACAGATGATGGGGGAAGCGCCGCCGCCACTACCGCCGGTGGGAGGAGGATATTTGGCTCAAGCTCAAGGTTTGGCGTATAGTGTGCGCGCTGAGGCCAAAACAGAAGGAGGCGGGGCAGCTCTTATAAAGGCCGTGATATCTCCCGACTCTAGTACAGAAGGTCTCATTCCTTATTCGGTACTTGAATGGAGAGAAAGCCTGTAGGCATCTCTCGATTAAGCGCTTAAATTTTGGCGGGCATGGTACTCGCACCCCTTAACTCACTCCACTTAACCAGGGGTTTTCCAACCTTTTTTTAACCTCTATGAATGCTAATGCGACAAAACGTCAATCAAAGCGCCAGGGAATGGGAGCGCAGGCTCTTTCTAAGAATGTATTGTCGTCCTTCAATATCAGTGGTTTCTTGAGTTGGTGGGGACAAGGGCTGCTCTGTTGTCTTCCGTCAGGGGTGCGGCAGTTATTTTGGCATGAGACTACGAGATTAGTGCTAGAGCCGCAAGGAAAAGGGGTGCGACTCCATCGGGAGCGAGGCGAATCTAAGGAGGATCTTGGCTTTTATAATGGTATAGAGCGTGGGGATGAACGTTTTGAGGGGAAGGATAAGGTGTTGGTGTTTCGCCTATCACCAGAGCAGACACTTTCCAAGCCCATCACCCTTCCTCTAGCGGCCGAAGAGAATTTGCGCCAGGTACTGGGCTTTGAAATGGAGCGCCATACGCCCTTTGCAACGAACCAGGTCTACTACGATTTTGAGGTGATAAAACGCAGCTTAGAGGCCCACCATCTTATTGTCAGGTTAGTGGTGGTTCCCCGACGCATACTGGACGAATGGCTGGAGCGGTTGTCCCATTGGGGCCTACAGCCAGCCATAGTGGATGTCATGGGCACCGGTCCGGGGCGTATTAACCTGTTACCGGATGAAAAGCGTTCCTCTAGATCCAAGGCCTTGCCACGAATTAACATGGCACTGAGCTTACTGCTTATGGTTTTTACGGGGGCGGCACTCCTGTTTCCCTTGTGGCAAGAACGATCGGTGGTGATTGACTTGATGTCAAAGGTATCCGCTGCCCAGGAGAAAGCAGAAGCCGTCATTGCAATTCGCCAGCGGTTAGAAAAAGCCATTGAGGCTTCAGAATTCTTAGTTGAGGAAAAAGAGCAGTATCCTTCAGCAGTTGAATTTCTATACGAACTGACCCGCATCCTACCGGATGGAATCTGGCTCCAGCAGCTTGATTTTACCCGGGGAAAAATTAAAGTTCGTGGAGAGGCAACCGAGGCATCGGCCTTAATCCCTATTTTAGAAGCCTCTCCCTATTTTCAAGATGTTCAATTTCGTTCCCCGGTGACGACCAACGCCAGGACCGGCCGGGACCGATTCTATATTACCGCGCAGCTTCCGAAGTTGGAGTCACTGCCTCTATGAACTTGGAATTTTTGGAAAAGTGGCGTTGTGCGACCGCCGTGGGGTTATTATTGCTTGTCCTGCTGGCGGCTTATTTCGTCATCGTCCAGCCTGTTATTGCCAAGCATAGGTTTTATCAAGAAAATATCGCTTCCATGCAACAGCGGCTCCAGAAATACAACCAAATCATTGCTAGCCGGACAGCATTGGAAGCTGAGCTTAATCGGTTGCGGCGGGAACAAGCCGCAAATGCTTATTATTTGGAGCAACAGTCTGCCCCGTTAGCGGCTACGGAGTTGCGGAAATGGGTTAAAACAGCGGTGGAGTCCAGTAATGGCACCTTGGTGAGTACCCAAAGCTTGCCATTGGTGGAGAATGAGCCATTTCCGCGGGTCGGGATCAGCGTGCGAATAACGGGTGATACTGAAGTTTTGCAAAAGATTTTATATGATTTGGAATCGCGGCGGCCCTTGTTATTTGTGGATGATCTTCAAGTACGCAGCCGCCAGATCCGACGGCGTAGCCGGCATGATCGGCGCACCATTATCGAAGAAACCCGGCTAACGGTTAGTTTTGAGCTTTACGGATATATGCGGGGGAAGGGTGCATTTAGCGGAGCCTAACCACAAGGCGCTAGCGATTTTACTGGTGAGCTTATGCCTCGTGGTATTGGGGGTGATTGCATTGGAGGTGCGATACCCGCCTCGGTTTGGGCAGGCAGGGAACGGAGCCAATTCGAGTACTCCTTCTTCGAATTTGATCCCAGAGCGAAAGCCAACGGGAGATGTTGCCCTCCTTCCTTTTGATCATTATGAAGAAACTGTGGCCCGCCCGCTCTTTCGACCTAGTCGCCGACCTCCCGAACCGGAAGAAAGCGAGTCCGAGGCGCAGCAAGCGGCTGAGCAATCCCAGCAGCCGCAAGTCCCCGCTAAGGAATTGTTTGCTCTTAATGGAGTTGTTGTCACTGAGAAAAAAACGGTGGCTCTTTTGCAAGACATCAAAAATAATAAGAATTTACGGGTCCGTGAGGGAGAAAAATTAGAAGGCTGGCAAATTGTTCAGATCTTTCCTGATAAGGTTCTGCTTAAGAATAATGGTCATTCGGAAGCATTAGAATTGATTCGAGATTTTGAGCCAATGGCGCAGAAGTTATTACAAAGAAAACGGGCAGTGCGCCGAAATCGACAAAAAAGGCGACGTTAAAGGCCCAGCAGTTTATCTAAATATAGCGGCAAAGCCCAACAGCACCTTGGGCGGCAACGGATTAAAAAAATAAACGGCCAATGCAAAATTGGCTCTCACTTAAGGGGATTTAGTTGCGAGAAAAGAAAAAAAATGCGTGGCATTTACCGATTGGTGTGGGCATTTTAGGGGTTTTTCTCCTGGGATCTTGTGCGACCCAGCCAACGGGTTCCACTAACGGTAAGGCACATTCATCTATCATTTCTTCCTCTGGCAAAGGTAAGCAAAAGGGGGGGAGTTTGCCTGAAGGCCCTAAAATCGCCCAAGCTACTGAACTCGAAGCTGTGCCAGCCCCTGAAGAAGAGGACGCCATTGAAAGTACTGAGCTCTATCCTGGGAGTGATCAATTCATCAACCGTAACGTGGCAAGCAAGCCGCGGACCTTTGAGATACAGGAAGGCGAGATTCTCCTAAATTTCGAGAATACCAGTATCCGCGAAGTGGTGAAAACCATACTCGGCGATATTCTGGAGGAGAATTACGTTATTGATAAAGCCGTTCAGGGAACGGTCACTGTCCAGACGGGCCGCCCCCTGCCCAAGAGTGCTTTAATCTCTACCCTTGAAACATTATTGCGAATGAATAACGCGGCCCTGGTTCGAGCTGAAGGGCTGTATAAAGTGGTGCCTATTAATCAGGCCGTTCAAGGTCATTTGTCCCCGCGTTTAAAGAGAGCGGGAGCCGCTGCAGGTTATGGTGTGCGTATCGTGCCCCTGCGCTATATTGGGGCCACGGAGATGCAAAAGATTCTTGAACCTTTTGTTCCTCAAGGGACTATCCTTCGTATTGATCCAGCTCGGAACCTGCTTATTTTGGCCGGTACGGCCCAAGAACTAGCCCAGTGGCAAGAGACCATCGATATCTTTGATGTGAATTGGTTGGAAGGGATGTCGGTGGGGTTATACAAATTGGAATACGCGGATGCCGAGTTGGTAGTGAATGAATTAAATGCGGTGCTGGGACCTGAGGCGGCCACACCCCTGGCAGGAATGTTCCGCTTTATCCCCATTGAACGCCTCAATGCAGTTCTGGCCATCACTTCCCAATCTAAGTATCTGGAAGAAGCCCAAACGTGGATAGAGCGCCTAGACCGGGGTGAAGACGCGGAGGCTGGGCGTCTTTACGTGTATTCGGTCCAAAATGGCAGTGCGGAGCATCTGGCAGGACTGCTGCAGGAAGCGTTTGGACAAGGAGGAGGGCGCGGAATTACCCCCGCTGCACGAGTAGCGCCAGGCCGGGAGGCGACAGAACTCTTTGCGCCCCGAACGGGGGGGTTCGGGTCCTCGCGAAGGGGAGGCTTCGGCTCATCCCGAACGGGAGGCTTCGGCTCATCCCGAACGGGAGGCTTCGGCTCGTCCCCTATGGGAGGGTTCAAGGCCTCCCAGGCATTGGATCCCAGTGCATCGCAGGAGCCGGATCTCAGGGCGTTCCAAGCTGAAGCAGGAGGTGAAGCAGAAAATGGTGACAAAAAGCCAAGGAGACCGGGCCCTGCGGGTATTGAATTTGAACGCGCTGGCGCTGAGGATGCTGCTGCCGAGCTGGAGGTACGCATTGTCGCCGATGTGCAAAACAACGCCTTGCTTATTTTTGCGACACCCCGTATCTATGAAAAAATTCTAGCGGCCCTTCGCCAGCTAGATATCCCTCCTCGCCAAGTATTGGTAGAGGCCACTATTGCCGAAGTGCAGTTGACAGATAATCTCCAATATGGTTTGCAATGGTTTTTCAGAAACGAAGTGGGGGAAATTGGTGGCAATAAGTTCAGCGGTAGTGGCTCCATTAATCTGTTGGATGGTTTCAGTGGGTTGCAGGCAGCAGAGGCGGGAGGTGGTTTTACCTATGCCCTCACCGAGGGTGGCATGGTTCGAGCCCTATTACGAACCTTGGCTTCTGATAGCAAACTAAAAATTCTCTCCTCTCCCCAATTATTAGCGCTTGACAATCAAACTGCAGCGATTCAGGTGGGGGATCAGGTGCCTATACAATTGGGCTCCACTATCGGCATAGGAGGGGCACAGACTACCCAGATCCAATTTAAGGATACCGGCGTGTTATTAACGGTGACGCCACGGATTAATGCGGGTGGGCGGGTCACCTTGGAGCTCAGACAGGAAGTCACCGATGTCAAGACCATAAGTGGTGGGCTGCAAGGTAACCCTACTTTCTTTCAACGAGCTTTTGAAAGTGTAGTAACAGTGCAAAGTGGCGAGACTATTGTCCTAGGTGGGCTGATCCAAGACAGTGACAATTTCACCGAAACTGGTGTGCCTTTTCTTTATAAGCTGCCCGTTATAGGCTCTCTATTTGGCTCTACCACAAGAGATAGGCGGCGTACTGAACTAATCGTTCTCATGACTCCCCGTGTGGTGAGCAACCAACATGAGGCTCGCCTAGTGACTGAGGAGTTCCGCTGGAAGCTGAGAAATGCTTCGGATATTGTGGAGGAGATGGGAGGGATTGTCCCTAAAAAGGTCAATGAAGAAGAAAAATCGTCTGCAACCGATGAACAGCACTCGGAACCTTGAGTTTTGTATTTTTTTGTGATGCACATCGCGATGCTCCGTGCACCCCATCTCGTAGGATGGGTAGAGCGTAGCGACCGATTCGCCAAGAGCGAATCGGGTCGTGCTCAGCACGCCCGCAGGGTGCGGGCCAGGGACCAGGGATGGCTTGCAACAAACCCACCGTCTCTAAATTTAGGGCCATTATTATGAGCGTTTATTGCGTCGTCAATATTTGGTGAGCCTGTTTTAACCTAATTCGATTCAAATCATAGTATTGTGTTTTCCAGTGACGGGCTAATTGAATATTTACTTGGCGTCCATTCTCGGCTAAACATGAAGTAAGGACAATGACATTAAGCGGTCATAGAGGCGGAGTTGAGATGCTGGCCCGTAAGCGACATCCTTTTACCGTACAAGATTATCATCGAATGGCCGAAGTGGGTATCCTTCATGAGGATGACCGGGTAGAACTGCTAGACGGGGAAATCCTGGAGATGAGTCCCATTGGGAGCCGTCATGCGGCGGCAGTGGATTATCTAACGGCCTGGCTGAGTCGCGAGGTGGGAGAACGGGCGATTGTGCGGGTGCAAAGCCCTATCCGGCTTTCTCTTTATTCCGAGCCTCAGCCCGACCTTACTCTACTCAAACCGCGCTCAGATTTCTATGCCAGTGCTCATCCGGGTCCGGAAGACGTGCTGTTGCTTATTGAAATGGCAGAGAGTTCTCTAGATGACGACCGGGACCTCAAATTGCCCCGCTATGCCGAGGCCGGTATTTTAGAGAGTTGGATCATTGACCTTCCAGGGCAGCGGCTTTTGGTTTATCGAGAACCTGTGGGACGAAAGTATCAATCTATTCAAGAATATCACTGTAGCGGCAATATTGCCTTAAGGGCTTTTCCCTGGATTTCCCTAGATCTTAAGACGATTTTAGAACTCGACTAGTATAGCAAGCAATCTAGTCGGCATGAAATATGCCTAGTAATCAATAAATACTCACAAATTGCATAATTTTGTTGCTTTAATGCAACATATTGTCTTTTTTGTTTCATTTTGACAAAAAAGACATACAATTGAGTATTGAAGTTACTTGCGAGCGGAGTTATTCTCTGCTAAATAAAGTTAGCTTTCAGGATAAAAAGTGACTTCTAACTCTTTGTATTTAAATCAGCGTCATTAGCGCCAAGTTAGAAGATTGAAAACAGAAGACTTGAAACAACAAGGGGACCTCTTATTCTTGCAAAGTCTATTATTTTTCATTGATGCGTCTTTTCTAACGTATTCAAGAGCTATTTTAATTCTGCCAATTGTCGGGCTGCTGTTGGGATTAAGTGGTTGTAGTTCTCCTCCTCCTGAAGAGGAGGTAGGGCGTCGAGCCTCTGAGCGATGGCAGGCCCTGATCCAGGGGGATTTCAATCGGGCCTATGAGTACTTGAGTCCTGGCTATCGCGCGGTGAACTCTTTTGACCTTTATCGGGCGCGCATCGGCCAAGCAGTCCAATGGAAAGAGGCTACTTTGAAGAATGTTTCCTGTGCTGATAAAGCTTGCGAGGTAACCGTCAACATCCGCTATCGCTATGCCAATCCAAGGGTGGGGAATTACGAAGGGGAAAGACCCATTAAGGAAAAATGGACCGAGGTAGATGGGGAGTGGTGGTTTCTTCCAGAAGATTAATCTGGAGCTTTCACCACTTTAAGTTTTTGATTGCTTTGCACCCTTCGCGCCTTATGAGATGAAGGCAGGAGGCTTTACTAATTTTATGAGGAAAGATAACTAAAGAATCAATTGCCTTAGGCGAATTATTAAGCTAACTTCTTAGGTTCCGTTTAGGTCCTGTTCGGTGGTACTTGACACTCTAAAGAAAAGGAGAATGTGATGAAAAAAACGAAATTGGCCACAGCCGTTTCGCTGGCGCTCGCTGGCTCTGCCGGCGCGCTGAATACTGCCCAGGCGGTAAATATCAACCCCGATGGGTTGGGGGAAGTGCTGCTCTATCCCTATTATACGGTCAGAGATGACCACGATACCTTGATAACCGTGACCAACACCACGCCTGACGTCAAGGCCGTTAAAGTGCGCTTCTTGGATGGCCAAAACACCAAGGAAGTGCTGGATTTCAACCTTTACCTCTCCCCCTTCGATGTTTGGACCGGGGCGCTAGTGGCGACTGAAGAAGGCACCCGGTTAACTACCCCGGACACCTCCTGCACGGTGCCGACAATACCAGAGGCAGGGGTGGAATTCCGGAATTTTGAGTTTGGTGATGATGAACCCGAAGGAGTGGATACCTCCTTAAACAGAACCCGGGAGGGACATCTAGAAATCATCGAAATGGGGGTGGTTGTTGACGAAGGTCCTGACGCTGACTTTACTCCTGCCACGGCGGCCACCCATGTGAACGGCCAACCGGCGGATTGTGCTGCCCTGGAACAATCCTGGGCCAATGGAGTGTGGTCAACCTCTCCTAATGCGAATGTAGAACTCAATCCTGGCGGGCTGTTTGGTCATGGCCTGGTCATCAATGTGAGCCGGGGGACCGCCCATGGCTACAAGGCGACCGCCGTGGATAATTTCTTCTTCTTTGAGCCTTTCCACACTAATCCAGGGAGCTTGCTTCCCGGTGTTGAAAGTGCGGATATAAGTAGTGATGTCTTTGTTTCCCAACAGGGAGCGACCAATGTCCCGACGGTGGTGCAATCAACTTGGAACAGGGGGCTTGATTCCACCAGTTCGGTGCTAATGCATGATTCGGTCATGAACCATTTCGTGACCGATGAGTCCATTGGCGCCGCCACCGATTGGGTCATTACCTTCCCCACCAAGCGCTTCCATATTGCTGGCGACGTTGCTACTCCTCCGTTTACCGAAACTTTCACGGTGAATGGCGCCTGTGAGCCCGTGGGGCTAGCGATTTGGGATCGGGAGGAGCAGACGACCGGGGGGGGAATAGACTTCTCGCCCCAGCCGGCCGGAGGAGTCAATGCCCTGTGCTGGGAGACCAATGTCATTACCTTTAATAACGGCAGCGTCTTGGGTTCCGAGCTGGAATTGAACGTGGATACCTCCTCGGTGGGAGAGGATGGCTGGATGCGTCTTACCTTTAATGATGAAGACCATCGACTGTTAAGCAATGAAGGGAATGAGTTTTTCGGCTTGCCGGTGATTGGCTTTGCGGTCCAGGAATATGTCAATGGCGTCGACCAGGAGGGTGTGCTCATCAACTATGGCGGGATGTTCGACCATAGCTTTAGTCGGCAGATTTCAGGTTCAGGCGCCGAGCTCCAGTAACCTACCTAGATTTTTTATTGCGGCTTGAATTAAAGAGCGGACGGGCCTGCCGGCCCGTCCGCTCTTTATTTATGCCGGCTTGGGCAATGGAAAGTGGGAGAGAGTTGGCGGTTTGCGGCTTAAGGAAGTGCTACCCTGGTCGCTAAGTTAGGCTAGTGTGGGGTTACGTTCCGGTCCCATGGCTTGGGATGATAGGGGCACGCTCACGCTTATATATGGCGAGATTTGCTTTCTTTGAAAGCACGAGGGCGATATAGTGGTATTGCCAGTTATCAAGGAGACGATGAGATGAAAAGTCGCTGTTTTTTAGCTCTAGCGGCCCTGGTAGCAGCCCAGAGCAGTAGTGGTGAGGTTAGAGTGTTTGTGGATGGGGAGCTATTCACTAATTATAAAACCATTGAGATTGTAGCGGATGATTCCGCTGCCCCTCCACCCGTTGATCCTTCCCCAGACCCGGTTGATCCTCCCCCCGACTCGGACGACGACCCTAATACGCCGCCCATTCCGGATGGCTGCTCGACTCCCGAGGGGCTAACGGTCCTGGAAGAACCCATTCCTAATGTGATTACTACTTTCAAAATCAGGCGGAATCAAGCCGTTGCCTTGTCTTTTGACCAGCGGCATTTCAGGGGTGGCAAGGGGCAAATTCAGTTTGCGGAAAACACCCTAGGCCCCAGCCCCCTTAAATGGGCCGTAGTTAGCAGTTGTCCGGGGGACTTCACGGTGACGCCGGGCTGTAGTAAGGAAGCTTTGAATGATCGGATCTTGGTGGATTTCAGCGGCCGGCACAAGGGAGATTCCAGAGTGTGTACCTTGGAAGAGGGCCAGACCTATTGGTTTAATATCCGCCATTTCGATATGACAATGGGACGAGATTCCTGCCCCCAGGGTAAGGCCTGTGCCTTGTTTGTCCGGCCCTAGTCTCCGGAAAAAACGGGGGAAGTAGAGTATTGCGTTTCTCTTTGCCCCTGTTGCTTGCAACCTGCCCCATGCTTATGGGGCAGGTTTTTTTGTGCACGGGTGTTTTGGGGACAGATCCTGCTAGGCGGCCACTTGGGTTAGGCGATAAAATAAGCCCTTATAATTCTGGATGGAAGCTAAAAAATCAAGGGTGATAATGTATGCATGAGATATTCAATTTAAGAGGGCTAGCGTCAATCTTAATCGGGCTGGTGGCGATGGCTTTCGAGGTAGGAGCGGCCAAGCCAGAGAAGGAAGTGCTGATTCGATATGGGGATGTGGTGGTGACGGGGGCGGACTATCGAGCGGAGCTGGCGACGGTGCCTGAGCAATACCGGGCGAATGTGGACGCCAGCGGAGAGCGGATTCACCAATTGCTGGATAAAATTTTTGTCTACCGGGTGCTGGCTCAGGAAGCCCGGGAGCAGGGCCTGGACCAAAATCCGTTGATACAGCAACGAGCCAAATTAGAAGTGGAGGAGATTCTGGGCAAGGCCCGTCTCAGGCAGTTGCGGGAGCAGGCCTTGGCGGACAATCCCGACTTTGAGGCCCTGGCCCGAGAGCGTTATCAAGCCAATACGGAACAATACCAACTGCCGGAGCAGGTCAAGGTTTCCCATATCCTTATCAAGGCCGAAGAGCGTTCCGAGGAAGAGGCAAAGCAATTGGTGGAAAAAGTGCGCAAATTGGCCCTTACCGAAGAAAAGCCCTTTGCAGAACTGGCGGTTGAATATTCGGAAGATTCCTCCGTAAAACGGAACAAAGGGGATCTAGGATTTATCGCCAGAGGCAACACCGTCAAACCCTTCGAAGAAGCCGCTTTTGCCTTGCAACAGCCCGGCGACCTCAGCCCGGTGGTAAAAAGCCGGTTTGGATTCCATATTATCCGCCTTGAGGAACGGCAGCCTGCCCGGACGCAATCCTTTGAGCAGGTTAAAGATAAACTAGTCCAGCAAGCCCAACAAACCTATTTGAACAAAGTGGTACAAACCCATCTCAATCAGATTCGAAATGCCGAAGGCATTCAGATGAATCGGAAAGCCTGGCAGAATCTGAAGCAAGGGTCTCCTGGACAGCGGAGCCCAGAGGCCACGCCTGCGTCGAACTCCGGGGATTGATTTTTTGTTCGCTTTCTCCCTGGAGTCTCAGGGTTGTTCAAGGCTATTGAATATTAGGGTAGAGGCGTGTTTTAGCCGCGATTTAATCCCGAAGGTTCTTGGCGGCTAAAAGCCGCCCCTACATATGTGCAGGTCAGTGGATGGAGGGCGGATAAGCGCAGCGCATCCGCCAAAAACCCCAGGATATCCGCTTTCGCAGGTATGATGACTCCGGGTCTTTTGCGTAAGTCCCAAACATTTTTCATTAACCCCCTCATCCTCACCTTCTCCCGCCAGGGGAGAAGGGACAGAAAAGAGTATTACCTTTGTATTGTGTGAAAAATTCAGTCTAGCAACGGAAGGGGTGTAATTACGCATGTCAGTATGGCAACATCGTGCCCTTTTCCGGCACTTTCTGGTGCGCGAGATCAAGGGCCGCTATCTGGGTAGTTTTAGCGGCTATTTCTGGGTGCTACTTCAACCCTTGGCCCAACTTGCCATCTATTCGCTGGTGTTTACCACCATTTTTCGGGTACGTTTTCCGGAGTTGGAACAGCACAGCTTTGTGGTGTTTGTGGCCATTGCCCTATGGCCCTGGCTGGCTTTCCATGAGGGAATATTACGGGCGACGGTAGCGATTACCAATAATGCCGGGCTTATTAAAAAAATTGCCTTGCCCTATGAGTTATTGGTATATACGGCAGTAGGGGGCAGTTATGCGGTTCATGGGGTAGGATTTTTACTGGTACTGGGGGTGCTTACGATTCTTGGCGCTGAGCTGTCTCTCAGTGCTTTGCCTTTAGTTTTGTTGCTGTTAGGTCTCCTTTTGTTGCTGACTATAGGGGTCGCTCTGATCCTGTCGGTCTTCCAAGTGTTTCTGAAAGATATTGAGCATGTGCTGGCGCCTGTATTCATGCTTTTATTTTATGCTTCGCCGATTTTGTATCCTCTCTCTCTAGTGCCAGAGCCCTTCCGCACGTTGATTTTGGCCAATCCCTTGAGTTATTTTTTCGACCGCTTGCGGGCCTTACTGATGTTTGGGGGATGGAGTCCCTCGGGGGCCGATGTTCTGGCTGTGTTGGGCAGCGTGCTGGTCTTTATGGCGGGGCTTCGATTGTTCCGGCGTTGCTCTGGGCGGTTTGAGGAATTTTTATAGCTGGAGGAGGAATACAATAAGGCCATGACTAAAGAACCTCTAGTGCGGCTTGAGCAAGTCAGCAAGATTTATCCTAAGCTGACTTCCTCCCGGGATCGGCTCCGTGCGCTCTGGGGAGTGTTAAAGAGTAAAGAGGGGTATTCAGGCTACCCCGTGCTGCAAGATATTTCGTTGGAGGTTTACCGGGGGGAAACCCTGGGGATTATTGGGGAGAATGGGGCCGGAAAATCCACTTTGCTAAAACATGTGGCGGGAATCGTCAAGCCCTCCACTGGCAAGGTGCAGGTTTCGGGCCGGATTGGGGCTTTGTTAGAACTGGGAGCGGGTTTTCATCCAGAGTATACGGGACGGGAGAATCTCCAGCTTTCCGGGGCCTTGATGGGAATGAGCGACGTTGAACTTTTGGATAAGCTTGGGGAAATTATCGAATTTGCGGATATCGGTTCTTATATCGATGAACCTATCAAACATTACTCCTCCGGTATGGTGGTGCGGCTTGGATTTGCCTTGATTACTGCGCTGCAGCCTGATTTGCTTATTACCGATGAAGTGCTGGCCGTTGGCGACGAATCGTTTCAGAAGAAATGCATTCGTTGGATGGAAGGTTACCTAGGAAACGGCGGGACCTTACTGCTATGTTCCCATAGCATGTTCCATGTCCAAAAGCTCTGCCAAAAGGCCTGTTGGATCAAAGAAGGACGCATGGTTTCCTATGGGGAAGCTTTTCAGGTCACCCAAGAATATCTAGCCTATCATGAGAAAAAATCTCGCCAGGAAGTTCAGCCCCAGGCCTCCTTATTTTCCGCTGCCTACCAGGTGAAAGCTTTATGGTTGGAGGAGGCTGAGAATAATGAACTTCCTGTGATTTCCATGGGGAAAGATTTTAAAATCAGCGGTGAGCTGTATTCGCCTGATGATAGGGTGCCGACAGTAGCCGTGGGGATTATCCGGGCCAACGGCACCGAAGTATATGGGTTTACCTCCGATATCGATGGTTTTGTACTGAACCGGCGAGAACTTAAGCACTTTCTATTTGCCTTGACGTTTCCCCGTCTTTCTCTCCTGCCAGGCAAATATAAGCTATGTGTCCATGCCATGGATCCAGAGGGAATGCGGCTGTTTGATGTGGTAGAAAGGGAGTTCCAAGTTGTTGGACAGACCCGGGAAATTGGCTTGTGCCGCTTAGAGCATGAGTGGCAAGTAGGCCTGCCCTAGAAAAAAGTTGTAATGGCGATGGGGACGCGGCTGTGTATTCGGCTACGGCAGGAATTTAAGGATCTGGTGGAATTAGTGCTATTGCCAGGGACTGCGATTTTCCTCCCTTGGCCTTTGTGTTTCCGGCTTTACCGCTATTTGAGTCGATATTCATGGCTTTATGGGGAGCAGACGGCACAGGCCCTAGCAGCAGCACAAAGTATTATTCCCGTGGCAGATCCCGCTCGTTGGTGTGCCGCTTACCGCTTAATTCAGCTTGTGGATCATGGGGATCTTTACCTCTCCCTTTTTCGCTCCGATCGTTGGATGTGCAAATACCTGAGTTTTACCGGGTCGGATTGGCCTAAAAATACCCCTTTTCTGGCTATTACCTTCCATTGGGGGACAGGATTGTGGTCTTTGCGTCATCTGCGCAGCCAAGGGATAACGGCGGCCTTTTTATCTGTCCGCCTTGATAAAAAGATTTTTGCTCATCGTCGGGTGGCTTATTACTATGCACGGTTACGACTCCGGGAAGTGGAAAGGGTGGGGTCAGCCCAGGTGATTTATAAAGGAGGCAGCGTGCCTCGCCTGCTTGCAACCCTACGGCAGGGAAAATCTGTGGTGGCACTGATTGATGTTCCCCCTAGCGAAGGGGGGAACTGTTTGCCAGTACAGCTATTTCAGCGCCAGGCCTGGTGGCCCAGTGGGCTGGTCCGGCTAGCGGTGAACGAGGCTATTCCCGCGGTGGCCTTCACGGTCTCCCTCAATCATGCGACGGGACAGCGGTATTTGCATGTTACCGGTCCGTTGCCTAGCCAGGATCAGCATCAACTTGTAGAAGCGTTGGCGGGCTGTTTCTCTGAGGCCATTTCACGGGACTCCCCTGCTTGGCACTTTTGGTGGTTGGTACAAGGGTTTTTTAAATAATAAAATGCCATGGAATTAGAAGCCGTAGGAGAATCTTGCCTTCAGCGAAGAGGGGATTACGCCCGAAGGGTAGTCCCGCCAATAAGGGTTAAATGTTGGGGGTCCCTGTCCTACTTAAATAAGCGAGTTTCTAAGAGCCGGCGCAGCGCATATTGAGCTCGTTCATAGAAACGGGCGGTATAATTGCGCCTGGGTTTCATAAATACCCCGACCGTATCTCCCCAGGGCGCACTATCGGGTTCGGGGTGAGGTTCCCAGTCTGTGCGAACTTCAATCAGTTCTAAGGCGCCGTACTTGGCTAAGGCGGCAAAGCCATCGGGGTAGAAACGCCAACAGTCCACGGGGTAGCGGTGTTCGGGACCCCGGGAGGGGGCAATCAGGAAGATCATCCCGCCAGGCTTGAGCACCCGCACCATTTCTAGCCAAGTCAGCCAAAAGAACTCGATGTGTTCGAAAGCCTGCCCGGAAATAATCAGATCCATATCGTCTGTGGAGAGGGGAAAGCGGTAGGGGGAGGAGAGGACAATATCCACATTGGGGCCTGGGGAAAGATCCATTCCTCTATAGCGCCAGCTTGGCTGCTCGAAAAGGGGGCGGTAACTTCCATTGACGTCATAGCTGCCCAAGTCAAGAATATCGAGGGAGTCGCGGTGACTGAAATAAGCCTCGACGAGGCGAGACATGTGTTGGTAAGAACTAGCGTGCATTATTAATTAACGGTTATAGGTTGTAGTACCTCTCCCAATCAATCATTATGGACCAGTTTTTCTCAGAAAGTCATCTCTATGCCCGGGAGTTAGATCCCCAGGGAGACGATTCCCTGGCTAAAATTGCCCGCCTTATCCGACCCAATACCCAGGTATTGGATTTAGGTACCGGCCCTGGGGTTTTGGGGAAATATTTATCCACAGCATTAAATTGCATTGTGGATGGCGTGGAATTCAGTCTTGAACAAGCCCAGCTAGCCGAACCTTTTTATCGGGATTTGCGGATAGCCGATCTGGAAGGAGTGGATCTAAGGGCGCTTTTTCCCAATTGCTTCACCGGGACCGAATCGAGACATCCAGAAAATGTTCAGAGGGAGGACGAGCATCGCCGTTATGATTATATCGTCTGTGCCGATGTCCTTGAACATTTAAAGGATCCAGGGGCGGTAGTTTCCCAACTGCCCGCCTTATTGAGGCCAAATGGGCGAATCTTGCTATCCATTCCTAATATTGCCCATGCGGGAGTGATTGCTGAACTGCTATCGGGAGAATTTCGCTACCGTCCCGAGGGATTGTTGGATGCCACCCATTTGCGGTTTTTTACTCGCAAATCCCTATTGGAATTTCTCAATCGCCATGATTTGGTTCCCCTTGCGGTAGAGGCAATCCCCTGCGATATGAGAGCGAGTGAATTCCGAGGCTATTATTTAGAGACCTTGCCCCCCGCTATTTATCATTTATTGAAAGCCTACCCTGATGCTTTGACCTATCAATTTATCGTTGAGGCTACACCGGGAAAACAAGCAATTCAAAAACCGGAAGCGACCCCCATTACCCCTGAGTTCCATTTTGCTTGCCAACTCTACTGGCGTTTCGGAAAGGCAGAATATCACCAGGAAAATAGCTGTTGTACCCTCGGTTGTATTGGCGCCGAACACCAGGTGATCCGTTTTTCTATTCCTCCCTTGGCTGAAGTTCCCACCGGGATACGGCTCAATCCCGCCGATCGGCCGGGTTTCATGCGAATTTACCAAATAGACCTTTACGATAAGGAAAATCGCAGTATTTGGCGATGGAATGGTGATAGGGCCCCTTTGCCGGTGAATAAAACCCACCAGATGGAATTCTCCAGTAGTTGGATGACTGCCTTGGGGGTCAATGTCCTGTTAATGGGCAAAGAGACTTACTTTGAATTGTCTCTAGAGACTGAAACCTTAGCGTTATTGCAAGCGGGGGGCGTTTTGGAGTTCCAAATCTCCTGGCCTCAATCCGCTGATTTCATGGCATTGGCCCAACGCCTGGGGCAGAAGGATCGGGAAATACAAGAGCGGGATCGATTATTGCAAGAAAAGGGTCAATTCCTTGCCCATCATAAACGTCAGTTGCAAGAAAAAGAGCAATTGCTTGCAAGTAGTGCTCGAGATCTGCAAGGGCTTCATGAACAAGTCGAGCAGCAGCAGCGGGAACTCGCCGCCTATGAACAGCAGTTGGCCGAAGCCAATGCTTTGGTCCACTATTTAGAAACTCGGCTTGCTTATCAAGAAAGTTTTCGCGGCTGGATGCGCCGACCTTTTCGGCCGTTGAAACGTTGGTATCTAAACCGCCCAAAAATCGAACAGGCCGATTCCCCGTCCATTGATATTGTGATTCCTATTTATAATGCTTATGAACCTCTGTGTTCCTGTTTAGAGAGCATACGCCGCTGCACGGATGAACCTTATCGACTGGTGCTCATCGATGATGCTTCGACCGATAGCCGGATTCAGACCTTATTTGAAGAGCTTAGGACAGCGGGAGAAGAGAATATTGTGCTGCTGCAAAATGAGCACAACCAGGGGTTCGTCGCCACCGCCAATCGGGGAATGTCCATCGGCAGAAATGACGTGGTGCTGTTAAATTCCGATACTTTGGTGACTCAACATTGGCTTAGAAAACTCAAGCGTTGTGCTGCTTCGGACCCCAAAATAGGCACCATTACTCCTTTCTCCAATAATGGGGAAATCTGTTCTTTCCCTGATTTTTGCCGGGAAAATCCCTTCCCTGAAAATCCAGAATTGATCAATCTCGCTATGGATGAGGCCAGGATAGCCGTCTATCCGGAGCTTCCTACCGGGGTTGGGTTTTGCCTATATATCCGCCGGGCGCTTATGGATAGGGTGGGATTATTTGATGTGGATGCTTTTGGCAAGGGGTACGGGGAGGAAAATGATTTATGCATGCGTGCCATAGAAGCGGGCTTTCGGAATGTGCTCTGTAGCGATGCTTATGTGGCCCATAGGGGCGGAGGCTCCTTTGGCCAAGAAAAAAAGGTCATCGCAGAAAAGCAAATGGCGGCGCTGCTGAACAAGCACCCCACCTATTTGGAACAGGTCAATGGTTTTATCAAACAGGATCCGCTCCAGCCGATTCGGCAATTGATTAAAACCCAGCTCCAGATTCTTTCTACCCCTGAAATGCCGGGAGTCCTGCATATTATGCATGGTCATGGGGGACCTGCGGTGCTGCGGGGCCGTGGTGGTGGGATAGGGGCCTATATCAGAAATCTGGCAACATTGATTGGGGGTGAATTTCGACACTATTTGCTGATTGCCTTAGAGCAGGAGTGGGTGGTCAAAGGGCTTATTTCTGGAGAGGAAGAGCAACATTATCGTTTTCAACGCCGGGATGGTGAAACCTGGACTGATTTTTTGGAGACAATGTGTGGGTGGTTGGAGATTAAACTGTGCCACATCCATCACCTTGCCGGTTGCCGTGATGGTTTGCTGGAGGCCTTTGCAGGAACAGTGATTCCCTATGGCGTTAGTGTCCATGATTTCTTTTTGGCATGTCCAACGGTTAATCTTTTGGATGGCAGTGGCCATTATTGTAATGCCACGACCGATCTGGAATTGTGCCGTCAATGTCTTGGCGCGCAAGGATCTTTTGCCCATATCGATATGGAAGAATGGCGCTGGAAACATCAGAAATTTTTATCCAAAGCCGCTTTTGTGTTTGCCCCGTCGGCTTGGGTTAAGCATACCCTTAACCGCTATTTCCCTACGGTTCCTATTACCGTCATTCCTAATATCCCCCATCTAGATCTTCCCAAGCTAAGAGGGGGCGCTCTCCGCGCTTTTTTGCTGCCAAAGGATGGCATCAAGTCCATTGGCGTGCTCGGTGCTATTGGGCCGGTAAAAGGTGCCAGAAAGCTAGAGCAGTTGGTGGCAAAAACCCGGAAGCGAAAATTGCCGCTGCGCTGGGTGGTGATCGGATACACAGATCGTCAAGGCGATCCGCCCGTACCTTATCAAAGCGAGGACCGGGTGTTAACGCTCCATGGCCCTTATGGGCAGGAGGAGTTGCCTGCCTTGCTAGATCATTACGCTGTTTCTCTGGTGGTGTTCCCCTCGGCAGGCCCTGAAACCTTTTCTTATACCCTTTCCGAGGCCTGGGAGGCTGACCGGCCAGTGTTAGCGCCTCCCATAGGCACACTCCAAGAGAGAGTAGTGGAGACGGGGGCAGGTTGGATAATGGAGGATTGGCAGGATGTGGATAAAATCTTGGACCAAATCCTGGAGTTGGTGTCTTCAGAAACTCGGGAATCTTTTATGGCGACCCTGGCGCGAGTCAAGCAGGCCAGCCGTGATGGCGAGGCCCATTTAGAGCCTATAAGGCATCTTGTTATCGAAGGTTACCGACGTTCTTCGGCCCCCTCGCTACCGCCTCGGTTAACAGGAATAGACCCTTTGCGAGTCTATGAAGCCGCCTGTCATGGCCGCTAGACAAGGTTTTTCAATCACCCCGTGGAGGGGCGGCTTTAGCCGCGATTTGTTCCCAAACGTGCTTGGCGGCTAAAGCCAAAGCCGCCTCTATCATGATTTTCAATGGTGCTTAGGGTTGGAGCGAGGAAAAAATTATTGCTGCATCGCGGTCATCATCACTTACCAGCCGGATCGGGAGGACCTGGAACGGCTGCTCCTCGCGGTCTCGCCTCAGGTCGAAGCGGTAGTGGTCGTCGATAACGCCTCGGGAGGGGACATTCCCCAATGGCTGAAGCAACGGGGCGTCGCCAATCTCCATTGCTTAGCGTTGCCTGACAATCAGGGAGTGGCTGCAGCCCAGAACAAGGGGATCGCCTGGGCCAGGGAGCGGGACGCCACCCATGTGGTATTGTTCGACCAGGATAGTTGCCCTGCCCCTGATATGATCGAGCAGTTGTATGGAGCATGGAAGCAGTTGGAGCAGAGGGGACAGCGGGTTTGCGCTCTAGGTCCCAATTATCAAGATCGGAGGCGGCCTCGATCACCGCCCTTTGTTCGGGTGCGGGGACTGATGATCGGGCGTTGCCATTGCCAAAGGGACGATGAGGTGCTGGAAGTGGATCACCTCATTTCCTCCGGGAGCTTGATTCCAATGGCAGTATTAGACAAGGTAGGCGGCATGGTGGAGGCGCTGTTCATCGACTACATCGATATCGAGTGGATATTGCGGGCCAGGCAGAAGGGATATCAGGCCTATGGGGTCTGCGGCGCGAAGATGTTCCACACCCTGGGAGAGGAACCTATTCGCTTTCTGGGGCGTGAAGTCGTGGCTCGAAGCCCCTTGAGGCATTACTACCTGTTCCGTAATGCGATTTGGATCTATCGGCAGAATTGGATCCCTCCTCTTTGGAAGCTGGCCGATGGGTTCCGGTTGTGGCAACGCTTTTTTTTCTATGCCCTGTTCGCTCCACCCCGGCTGAAACAGATCAAAATGATGACTTTAGGGCTTTGGCATGGTCTTTGGGGGCGTATGGGAAGATATGGGGCAGTGGAGTAATCTATGCAGCTCTCTCATTGTTCAAGGACATCGATATGCCCCTGGTAAGCGTGATTATCCCCGCCTACAATCACGAAGGCTACGTCTCCTCGGCGGTGGAGAGCGTGCTTGGCCAAACTCATCAGAATCTGGAACTCATTGTCATCGACGATGCCTCCCAGGACGGTACGTGGGAGAGACTGCAATCTTTCCAGGATAACCGCCTACGCCTGCGCCGACATGATACCAATCGGGGGGCTGACGCCACCCTTAATGAGGCGATGGCCATAGCCCAGGGGGAATACCTTGCTATCCTGAATTCGGATGATGCGTATGACCCCCACCGGCTCGAGCGGTTGCTATCAGTGGCTGAGCAGTCGGGCGGGAACGATGCTTTTGTTTTCAGCAATGTGAACTTCATTGGCCCCTCGGGAAACCAGGTTCACCATCACCCTCGCGCCCAAAGCTATAAAGCATTGTGTGGCCATTGTGAAACATTGAATCCAGCGAATTGGTTCTTCGCCGGCAATCTCGCCATTACCACCTCCAATTTCTTTTTTTCCCGCTCTCTAGCCAATCGGGTCGGCGCTTTTTTTCCTCTGCGCTATACCCACGACTGGGATTGGGCCTTACGGGCCAGCCGGTACAGCGCACCCATCTGGATTCGGGAAAATTTGCTGGCCTATCGTGTCCATGAAGCCAATACCCTGTCCGAAGATGACCTCTGGCGCCATATCCATGAAAACTCCTATATTCAGGCCAAGGCGCTGCTCTCACCGGGATTACGTTTAGGGAATGGCTCGGAAGCGGAAGCCCGGGCGGAAGCCCTCCTCTTGGTATTGATGCAGAATGAGAGCTTACATCCGGTTTCTCTTTTATGTTATTTGATTTATGGTCTTGTGGGGGTGAAAGAGCAGCGCTTGCTGGAGTTTGCGGGTGGCGATGGTGCAAGTTGGCGATTGCAGCAGATGGCGAAGGCGGCTTCCTGCCCCCCAGAGATTTTTCGTTCCATTCAGCAGCTCGCTGATCAGGCCTCCATGCTGGCTGAACGTTGGCAAGTGATACAACAGATGAATGGCGAAATCGCCAACCGAGATCAATGTATTGCCAGCCAAGCGACAATGATTGAGGAGCGTTGGCATATTATCCAGCAGATGAATGATGAAATTGCCAACCGGGATCAGTGTATTGCCAGCCAAGCAGCCATGATTGAGGAGCGCTGGGATATTATCCAGCAGATGAATGGCGAAATTGCCAACCGGGATAGTCAAATCGAAGCGATGCAGGCGGAGATAGCAAAACTGAATGGGAATTTCTTTATCCGGGCAAATCGGTACCTTAAACGGATATGGTCGAAATTTTTGGTGCTTTAGTGGATTGCTGATGAGGGAGGGTATCAATGAGTAGTGAGAGATCTCTGAAATTCCGGCAACGCCAACACAATCGCTACTGGTGGCACCAGGCACCCAATACGGATTATATCCCCATTCCCTACAGCTTTCTTGATGAGAGTGAGTGGTTGTTAGTTCAGGATTGGTTTGAGGATACAGAGCGTCAATACCCCAGTACGGGGGAGGCTAATGTGCCGCCCCTGTCTTTGTTGATTGGACTGATTTCCGGCAGCGCCATCAACCGGATCGTGCAATGCGGCCATTATGTGGGGTACTCGACTTTGCTGTTGGGGTTTCTTCTGCGTAAGATGAACCAAAAAAACGCGCTTTTTTCCATCGATATCGATGAAGGGGTAACGAGATATACGGCAGGTTGGGTTGCCAAGGCGGGATTGGAGGAACAAGTGCGTTTATGTGTTGCCGATTCTGCTGATAGGGAGGGACCTGCCCGGGCATCGGCGTATTTTGGTGATTTGCCGCCCCAACTGGTGTTTATTGATTCCAGTCATCAATATGAGCATACCTTGAAAGAGCTGGACCTATGGTACACTGCGCTGCCCCTGGGGGGGTTGTTGGTTTTGCACGATACCAGCCAGTTTGCGGCAGCGTTTGATTCCACTGGTAAAGGGGGTGTGTTCCGGGCAGTGAGCGAATGGTGTGCGGTTCGGGGGATGACAGGGTTGATGCTTAATTCCTTTGTTACTGGAGGCTCGCCGGGGGATTTCCCCTATGGGGATGGTTGCGGTTTGACCCTCATTCAGAAAAGCTCATTATAGATAGAACATGGCTAGCATAGCCTGGCTTATTCCTAGTCTCATCGAAGGTTCCGGGGGGCACCGTACTTTTCTCCAGCACGCGGATTATCTGCAACAACAGGGTCACCGTTGCTTCTTATACTTGGAAAATCCCGAGCAGTTTTCCAGCGCTCGTCTGCGTAAGGACATCAAACGGATGTTTGGGTATGACTTCCAAGAAGTCCATACCGGTTGGTCCAATATTCAGCCGGTCGAGATGGTGTTCGCCACCGTGTGGTATTCGGCCCGGGTGGTTCATGACCTGCCCTTCCCTTGCGTGAAAGCCTATTTCGTCCAGGATTTTGAAGCCCAGTTCAATCCCATGGGAGATGGCTATCTCATGGCCGAGAACTCTTACCGTTACGGTCTTTATCCGATTACCATCGGCCGCTGGTTGCCGGCCTTGTTGGACCGCCAATTCCGCGTAGCCGCCAGCCATTTCGATTTCTGCGCCGATTTAGAGATTTATCGCCCGCTGCCAGAGCCGAAACGGGAGCTGGCGGTTTGTCTCATCTACCAGCCGGACAAACCCCGCCGCTGCGCGGAACTAGGCATCGAGACCTTGGGCATTATCAAGCATTGTATGCCGGAGGTGAAGGTTTACCTATATGGGTCCAAGGCCAGCAGCCGGGTTTGGTTTGAGCATAAAAACCTGGGTCTATTGAGTCTGGAGGATTGCAATCGTCTCTATAACCGCTGCACCGTAGGCCTGTGCATCAGTTCCACCAACCCCTCCCGTGTTCCCTTTGAAATGATGGCCGCCGGTTTGCCGGTGGTGGAGGTACACCGAGACAACACATTATATGATTTTCCAGAAGAAGCGGTGTTGTTGTGCGAACCCACTCCGGAATCCCTTGCCCAGGGAGTGATGGATATTTTGGTTTCCCCCGAGCGGGCCCAAGCGATGGGCCGAGCAGGGAGCGCTTATATGGCGAACCGGCCCCTGGAATGGGGGCTGGAGCAATTCCAGGCGACGGTTAATCAGTGGCTGATGGGCGTGCAATCGGTACGGCCAGCGCCTACCCCCTTGTACCGCCGGCCTCCCCTGGTCGCCAAAAGGGAGGTTGGAAACTCCCGCCTTCCTGTCACCGAAACTGGGGTGGATCGGGGGCGTCTGGCTTTTTTGCCACCTGCTCCCCGCAAGCTGGTGCGCTTTGTTTACTATCGGCTGCGGCGGGCGCTGGCGGCTGTGAAGGTATAAACAGGGAATGTAGAAAGTGATGGGCCAAAACTATGAATTACTGACCATTGATGTCTGGGATACCCTGCTGCGTCGCCGTTGTCATCCCGATAGTGTGAAGCTGCAAGTGTGCCGTTATGTGGCGCTGAATTATGCCCAATACCTACTTCCTGAGAAGCGGGATAGCTGGACGCTGTTGCGATTGCGCCAGCAGGCGGAAAAGGAGCTGGGAGACGGCAGCCGACAACAGGGCATGGATGACGAATACCGCCATTTGGATGTTTACCGGCGCTGGTTGGCACTGGCAGGACTGGAGCCTTTTCCCTTGGGCAGTGAAGCGCTGGAACAGTTGCTACTGGCCCTGGAGCAGGTGGAAATTTCCCAAGAAAAATTTGTTTCTTACCCGGATCCGACTATTGCCGGGGCGTTAGCCCGCTTTCCTGCCGCTAGGCGGTGCTTTCTTTCGGACTTTTATCTGCCGGCCGTAGCTGTTCGGGCCTTGCTTGCTCATCACGGTATCGTTCATCTAGCGGCGGAGGGGGTGGTGTCCTGTGAGGTGGGTCTGAACAAGCGCTCCGGCCGGCTCTACCAATATCTGCACCAACAGTTTGGTGTCTCGCCAGACCAACATCTGCATGTGGGAGACAACCCTGATGCCGATGTTCGGGCGGCAAAGAAAACCGGTGTTGCGGCGATTCATTTCCAGCCGGAAGAGGAGCACCAAAGACGGCGGCAGCGGGAGGCCCATTTTGACGCTCGTCCCCAGGCGCTACAAGCGGCGATCCAAAACCTGCTCACTTTTTCTCCTTCCTCAGAGTGCGAGCAGCAGGAGATTTACAACTATGGCCGAAAGTGTTCCTTGCTGTTGGTGGGCTTTGTCGCCGGTATCATGGAACGGGCGGTAGCCGATCAGGTAGAAAAGTTGTATTTCTTCACTCGGGAAGGTGAACTTTTTATGGAAATCTACCGCCGTCTGGCAGAATCGGATTTGCTAGGGTTTTCACCGCCGCCCGCCCAGTTGCTCCAAGTTAGCCGCATCGCCACTTTTGCCGGTTCCCTGCGAGAGTTATCCCTGGGGGAGTTGATGCGTCTGTGGAACCAATACAGCATTCAGTCTCTACACGCACTGTTGAAATCCCTGGGGATGGAGTCGGCAGCATTCGCCGAGCAGGCAGTTCGCCATGGTCTGGAGCTGAAGCAACCTATCCGCTATCCTTGGCAGGACGAGCGGGTCAAGGCTTTCCTTGATGATCCTGAGGTCCGAACGGAAATTGAGAGCCATTTAAATATCAAGCGGGAGCAATTATCCGCCTACTTGGAATCTACCGGTTTATTGGATACAACCGGCCGAGTGGGGATTGTGGATATCGGCTGGCGAGGGACGATACAGGATAATCTGGCCCATGCACTGCCCTCAGTGGAGTTGCGGGGCTATTATCTGGGTCTGAATCATTTTCTTAATATCCAACCAGAAAATGTTTGGAAAGAGGCTTTCGGTCCTAATTTGAACAGAGGCGACCCCCATGGGCACTTGCTAGATTTCGTCGCTCCTGTGGAGATGCTGTGTAATTCCCCCTATGGCAGCGTGATAGGCTATGAGATAGACAAGGAGGACGTTCAAATTCATCGTCATGTGGATGAGGGGGAAAATCAGATATACGAAGCTTGCATCCGCCATTTTCAGGCCGGGGTATTGGATTCGGTACCCTTTTGGGCCGATTTTCTGCGTACCCATGCCTATTCATCTGATGAGCTTCGGCCGATGTCCCTGGACATCTGGTCGGAAATTATCCAACGCCCTCCTTCTTTCCTAGCTCAGGCTTATTTTCAACTCAATCATAACGAGACCTTTGGTACGGGGGGGTTCTCCAACAAACAGCAGATGTTAGCCTCCGGAGATGTATTGAAGGCTTTCATTTCCAGGAAACATCGGGAGAAACTACACCAGTTTCTGATGGAAAATGGTTGGGTCTCTGGATTACTGGTTTGCCCCGATGTTGATTCGAACTTTCGCTGGGTGCTGGGTTGGTTTCTGCGGGCACTGAGTATCCGGCGCTGGATTCGGCGTCGATTCTCTCCAAGCCTCTAGTCAGAGGGGTCTCCTGGAGGGGAGAAGAAGGCTGGGGATTTCTTCCCTTAACCCTTAACCATTAAAACTTTTTTCCAGTCTGATAAGGAAAGAACGAACCGAAGTCAGTCATGGCGAAATTCCAATAATGCCGTTGCCAGTGTTGCGGTCAAATCATTTCCCGCCGGAACACTTATGACCGGCACCTTGAGCAGTGCTATTTCAGCCGCCGTGGGCCAGGTTGCATCGCCCGCCTGGGGGAGGTAGATTAAGTCTGAAGCTGCCAGATAGTCTGGGAGGGAAAAGGCGGTTGCTTTATTTGCTCCCGGCGAATCGGTGGCAAAGTGCAAGCGGCGGGGAGCCATCGCCAGTCCCCTCGCTTTTAAGCTCGCTGGGATGGGGAGCATGTTATCTCTTTCCAGCCACAAAAAATACAGATTCCTTTGGCTGCCTGCTTGTTGGATTGCGGCTTGGATAAACACTTGCGCCGCGTCAGGCTGGTTTTTTTGGGCAATGCCCGAGACAATGCGAGCGGCGTCGGGTATTCCAAGCTGTTCTCTCAGACGGGTACGGAGCTTGAGACGGTGATGGGCGCTTTCCCTGATTTGTTCCCCGAGAGCCCGGTCGGGTTCAAGTTCATTCCTGGGGAGCTTGTCTGGGCCCTCCAGGCTGGCGGAAGTGTCACGGGGCGGAGGAGGAGATGTCTGGTTCACTGAATTTTGGTGGCAGCGGGTACGGAAGGCACGGAAAGCCAGGATGATGGCCCGGATGGGCGCAGTCACGCGCCAGGAGTTGGAGTGGCGCAGGGCTGTCAGTTCCCGCTCTAGCACATCGGCACGGGTTTGGTGATGAATAAGGGTATGACTTGTTTGCTCAAGCTGATGGCGGTTTTTTTCTAATTCCCCAGCCTGGCGAATAACTTCCTGTTCCAGCATTGTATAGTTTGAATGGTAGTGGGTCTGGGCGCCTTCGATGCCTAGGGCCAGCCAGCTTCCGGGACCTCCAGTTTTGCTCGGGGTCGGCAGCAGGGCCTGGTAATCCTTTACCATGTCTTTCGCCTGGCGTACGGGGTGGGTGCCTAGATGGCGGGCGACGTGGATGAGGGGCGTGGGATCCTGGGCCAGGGAAGCAACCAATTCGGTCAAGCTGTGAACGTCAGGTTCGTAGAGGAAGCCGTTTATGCCGTGGTGGATGCGCTCGGCGAAAGCGCCTAGGTTGGTGGCGAGAGTAGGGATGCCCAGCGCCCACATTTCGCTGAGGGTATAGCTGAAAGTTTCCGGCAGGGTGGAGAGGAGGAGAGCACAATCCGGTGCGAAATCCTGAACTAAGGGACCTAGATCGGCGAAGTCGTAGTCCGGGATGAGAGTGATACCCTCCATGGCAGCGAAGGATTGGCCGAACATGCCACAGCCAAGGAGGAGGAGTTCAGCCTGATCGGCGAGTTGAGGTAGGGCGTCCCGCAACAGTGGTAGGCCCTTATGAGGTTCCAAGCGGCCGGGGACGAGGAGCCGCAATTTGCGGGTTTTATCTGCTTGGATGCGCTTTCCCCCACCTTCTTCTGTAAGAGGTAGAGGGGGGCGATTAGGGCAACCCATTCTTGCTGGGTCAATGCCGTGGGCAATGAAATGACAAGCTTTGCGGGCGATTTCGGGATAAAGCCGGTACAGCCTATCCTGTGCCGTGTAGCTAGGGGCCACAAGGCGAACTTCGGGTTTGAGGAGCGCGGCCGCGTAAGCCCGGCGCATAGCGAGCCAGTCTTCGGTTACGGAGTTGTGCCAGCATTCGTTCTGGGGATTGGACCGTAGGCAAGTAGTGAGGCTTTCCTCATTGCATTGCTGGCAGGGGGCGTTGAAGTAACCGAACATAGCCGGGCAGTAGGGATAGAGATCGTGCAGCACTCGCAGGGTGGGTAGGCCGGTTGTGAGGGCTTCCAGGGAATGCCCAATTAGAGAGGAGACAACAACGGTCTCCACCGCCAAGCCGGTGAGGAGGTCTGAGAGTATGGCCCCATATTGGGAGTGGGTAATACCGGTAGCAGGAATCGGAGGGGTGAGTTTCCATGCCGCAAGGGGTGTTTCTGGATAGGCCGGGTCCACCAGTTCTAAGGTATGGCCGAAAACATTGCGGTCGCTGCGAGAATACAGGATGAGGTTGCGCTGCTCGGGACAGTGTCGGATAAAGTCCTCAGTCCAGCGGGCAATACCACCGCCCCAGCTGTGGAGGATGTGGAGCAGGACCCCTTTCGGGATATGAGCTGCGGTTAGGGGCGATGCCGGGGACGGTTGGGCTTGCTTCCTGGCGGTAGGCAGGTCGGTGCTGTTTTTGTCCAAGTTTTACTCCGGTTTATTGTTGGTTATACTGCCTCTGGGTAGAGCCCTCGCCCTAGAGGGTTTATGGCTGCATGATTACCTATTCAGTTCCAAGCTATTTTAAATTATGAGCGTACCCTACGGCATCGCTGCTTCAGGGTTATAGGGAATTTCCCTAGCTAAAACCAGATATGAATTAGCGATCGGGGATAGGGTATTGGATTCCAGTAGAGGATTTCTGGCATGAACCCACATTACCGGCAAATTAAAGAGGCTGGACGGAAAAACGATGACTGAGAAAAATGACAATTATTCCCGGAATTTTAGCCAGGGCCCCACTACAGTTACTGCCGCCCACCAGGCACAGGGATTATGGGCGTTTGATAATTGTGTTGTTTTTCCCTTACCAAGACGGCGGCTCCTTTTAAAGAGTAAGCGGACTGATAATAGGGTAGTAGTTTCTGTAGAAGTATTTCAGATCCTCCAGCTTTGTCGGCAGTTTAGAACACTTGAAGACCATATTGCCCAAATAAAGAAAATGAATCCGGCGCTGGCGGAGCGCCAGTCTGAAATCAGCCAAGTTTTTAATAAATTTATTGAACAGCACTTTATGATTTCAGCCAAGGATTTAGTTGCAAATTTGCAGTATAAGGGCAGAGTTTCCCATCAAACCCCTTTGTTTGGGATTTTGGTGCGTACTTGCGACCGACCCAAGCAGTTAGCCCGTTTAGTGAAAAGTTTTGCTGAGAGTGAATCTCACCATGGGCGGCACTATCGGTATTTAGTAATGGATGATTCCAGAAGTCCAGAAAATAGGGCTAAGAATCAGATAGTGGTAGGAGAGATCAGCAAGAATCATCATCTCGATATCCATTATTACGGGCGGGAAGAACAGCAAAAACGCATCACTACCTTGATCAGTGCCTTTCCAGAACATCAGGAAACCATCCAATGGTTGTTAGGCGGCCATGAGGAGGATACCCGTTTTTCTGGGGGCAGACTCTGGAATTACATGTTATTGTTAACTGCTGGGAAGCGGTTTCTGACCATTGACGATGACATGATTTGCCAGACTCGCCTGGCCCCCCACCATCAAAATAGGTTGGAAATTTCACAAAGACAACGGGAAGTTCAATTTTTTCTGGATCGGGCTGATCTATTAGCAAGAACTACGGTATCCAATATCGATCCTATCGAACAATCTTCCGAGGTTCTTGGCTGTTCTATCGATAAGGCGATTCATCATTTTTCTGCAGTTAAACTGCAGGAGCAGGCCTTTAAAGATCTTGGCAGTGATCAAATAGAGACTTTACATGCCGATTCCAAAATTCTTTTAACTCAATGTGGGGTTTTCGGCGATCCTGGAACCGTCTCAACCAGCTGGATATATGAACTTGAGGGGTCAGCAAGATCGCAGCTGGTTGAGAATCTAGAAGCTTATGAGATATTACGTGCTAGCCGGCATTTATGGTTGGGATCTTCCTCATTTCATTTTTTACCCACTACTTCGCTGCTCAGCACCCTTACGGGGTTTGACAATCAGGAGATGCTGCCCTGTACAAGTCCCTATTTTCGCAACGAGGATCACTTATTTGGAACCTTAGTTAAAGCTTTATATCCGAGTTCAGTGGCACTTGAGTTTCCGTGGGGATTACTGCATCTTCCTGAACCTGAACGAACTTGGAATCAAGAATCCTTAGACAAGCCTGAAAATGTAGGTGTGCTAGGGTTTTTAGCGGATGTGGCCAACAATTCCATGGGGAATTGCTATGCCAATGATTCCTTCCAAAGGTTAACTTTTTTAGCAGAAACTTATTTGGGTTTAGCGGATGCGAATGAGGATGTTCTTACAGCGGGGATTGAAGAAAACCTTATTCACGCTAGAGTTGGAAAGGTAAATCATTTGCAAACCCAATTAGATACCTACCAAAATCAGCCCCCCTATTGGGCCAGTGATGTGAAACGCCTATTGCTAGCGGGCAGTAACGCCTTAGTCCATCGTGAAGAGCAGCTCATTCCCGAGGTTGCTGCAGGCAGTGAGAGAGCCGTCCAGGTAGCGCTAGTCAGAACTATGCTTCGCCAGTTTGCTTCGGCATTGAAGATATGGCCGTTGCTATGGAATTTTTGTAAAGAAAACAGCTAGAAATTTATGGTCAAGATCAATTTCGGTTGTGGCCAAGAAAAGTTAGAAGGTTGGATTAACGTTGATTTGGACGCCTCCTACAGGCCCGAGGTAGTGGCGGATCTATCCGCTAACATGCCTTTTCAGACTGCATGTGCAGGCTTGATGTATTCCGAGGATTTTATAGTCCAGCTCGATTTGGACTCCGCTTATCTTTTCTTGCGAGAATGCCACCGGGTCCTGAAGCCGGGTGGTATCATACGGCTATTGACTCCAGACTTGGAAAAGTTGACGAGGGCTTATCTCTATGAGCCAGAATGGTTGGTTGCCACTTGGAAGCAGTTTGTCGGCATACCCTTGAAAACCCAATCTGCATGTGAAGTATTTAATCTTGGCATCCGTTTGGCGGGGCAATTTCATTATGATCGCAAAACCTTGACTGGGATACTTAATGAGTGCGGGTTTCATGCTAAGGAAGTCAATTATAGGCAAAGCGAAGCCCCAGAGCTACGAGGGTTGGATTTGAGGCGCCCTGATGAGAGTATCAGCATGTATTTTGACTGTTACCGCTTCTGATAGAGATTATTTTTGGAGGTCTAGAATTTGCCACGAATGATTGCCTCTAGCTCCATGCCGCTTTGCCAGTGCTCGAGGAAGGCAAATCGAGGTAAGAACCAGCGCTCGCTGTTTTTATGGACATATTCCGGTTGTGTTGAAAAGGCCGCCCGGATTCCGTGTATAGGGATAAAGTGGGGGAAGAATTCATGCCTGAGATAGTCGCTCGCTTGCCCATAGGGATAGGCAAATAAGTTGGGCCTCTTCCCACCTAGCCGCTCTCGGATGACTTTACCTGCCTGGATAACTTGAAGTTTGCAGCTGTCAAAGTCATCAACACACCAAAAATTACCAAGCATGTCTCCTCTATCTAAATTAGCAAGGCTTGGGTGTCGATGATCCCAGCTATGGTTTTGTATTTCAATTAGGCTAGATTGCTCAGCTTTTCTCCACCAGTTGTCACTTAACCATCCTTTACCCAACAGGGCACTATTATCTATCGCTGTGCGCGCCTCGGGGCTAGCTATCACAAAGCTAGTCGCCTGTATCTTTGGTTGTTTGTCGCCGACCTCTTCTTGAAACTCATTGAGGATATTAAGAAAACTGCGCTGTAGCCCAAGGCCGGGATACTCAAGATCATAAAAATCAAAATCCGGCCCATCATCAAAGGTGATGCATATGGAGTGATCAAGATCAATATTGCATTGGCCTAATAAAAAATCTACAAGCAATTGAAGGGGAATGATTTTTTTTTCCTGTCCCATGAATACGCCTCAAATCTTCAGCTAACGCGATATGGGCATTTTGGACATAGGATGCGCTTTCGATAACTTGCGAGTGATAGGTAAGAATGGGGCATATATTCATGCTATGTTTCTTTAAAACGTAAATTTTACTAATTACTGCCTTTCTCAAGGATTATCTAAAAGTGACTGGAGCAAGCAAGTGAGCGAAGAAATTATCTGTAAATTAGTCCAGTATTGCCTGCTGACGGCCTTTACGGCGGGTATCAGCTTAACGCTCATTCCAGCACATGGAAATGACATTAGCAACAATAGGCTAGAAAACAACGAGGTTTTTTCCTCCAATTCAGGAGCGTCTAGGCTCTTACACTCCCGTATCGAATATCGCTTGCAAAAGATGCTAGAGGCAAGGAGCAGCCCAAAAGGAACATCGCAAGAACAACCTGTACAAATCCATATTCTCCTGGATGGACCCCTGACGGCAGAAACGCGTTCAGCCATTGAAAAACTGGGGGGTAGGGTGGAGATCGAGCGTGGTGAACAGCTACAGGTGTTGTTGCCTCTAGAGCGAGTATCCGAGCTGGCGGCCTTGCCTCAGGTGCGGTATGTACGGCTACCCCACCGTGCTGAGCCCCGGCAAGAGACTCGTCCTGAACTTTACCGGTTTGCCGGGGATAAATCGGGACATCCAAACAAAGGCGCACATCCGGATTCATCCAGTGAAGGAGTCTTTGTGACTTCCGCTCACAGGCTCCACCAGCTAGGCATAACCGGAAAGGGGGTACAAGTCGCTATTTTAGATAGGGGATTTCAGGGATATCGGAATCTCTTGGGGGACGAATTACCCCTTGAGGTTACCATAAAAAATTTTAATCTAGGCGAGGGATTTGAAGGAAACAATCACGGCACTGCAGTGGCTGAAATCCTCTACGATATGGCTCCGGATATTGAGCTGACCTTGGTTGCCGCTGGTACAGAATTGGAATACATGGCGGCACTAGATTGGCTGCGCACTCAAGAAGTTTCTATTGTTTCATTTTCCCTTGGCTTTGATAATCTTGGTCCACTAGATGGTAGAAGTCCAGTTTCTACAGCTGCAAGTCGATTATTCGATGAAGCAGGTATTTTGTTTGTTACTGCTGCTGGGAATGAACAGCAAAACTACTGGAGCGGCACTTTTCGTGACGTGGATGGTAACGGTGCCCACGAGTTTAGCAATAATGATGAGGCCTTAAATCTAGAATTGCGGGCAGGAGACTTGGTGCGTGTCATCCTTAACTGGGACGATTGGGGCGAAGATCCGTCCCGTCCTCGCTCTGACCAGGATTATGATCTTTACATCTTTTGCCCAGGTACAGTCCAGTTTTCTCCGGATAATGCCTGTGCCTCATCAGTGGGATTCCAGACAGGGTTGTTAGGTCAGGAGCCGATAGAACAAGCTTTTTTTGCGGCGCCAATGACGGGTACGTATCATGTTTTTATCGTGGGCGCGAGCCTTGAAACTGGCGAGAATTTACTGCGGTTATTTATCGGCGGTAGCCAGGGAAAGGCCTTTCCTATGGAGTATCAAAATGCCGATAGCACCTTAGTTTTACCAGGCGATGGCCGTGGTGTATTCACTGTCGGTGCCATGGATGTCTTGACCCAGCAACTAGAGCCGGTGTCCTCCCTGGGGCCCACCTGGGATGGTCGCATTAAGCCTGATATTATTGCGCCTGATGGGGTGAGTACAGTGGTTCTAGGCCCCTTTTTTGGTACTTCTGCTGCGGTTCCCCATGTCGCGGGCGCGGCAGCACTGCTCAAATCCCAAGATCCCAATCGTAGCGCCCAGAAACTTAAGCTATTGCTGCAACAGGCGAGTATAGACCGCGCTTTTAGGGGTAAGGATAATGAATATGGGGCTGGCACATTGGCCCTTGAGAATTTTGTAGCCAATGGGAGACGCTCACCCTTTTCTGGAATATGGTGGAGTCCATCACAGAATGGGCATGGTTTCTTTGTCGATGTCCGTAATGATACCTTAGTGGCGGCTTGGTATACCTATGATAGGGTGGGCAATCCATTTTGGTTGCTTTCTGCGGGTCCCATGGGGACTTCAGATCAGTATTCGGGTATTCTATACGCTTTTCAAGGGCCAATATTAAAGTCATCCTTGAGCTCTTTTTTTGATGGCCATGGCAGCACTGTGGTCTCAAGAGGGATGGGGCGCCTTGATATTGATTTTATCAATTCTGATGAAGCGGCTATTAAGATCCAACTCAATGGCGACAATTTGATCTCCCCCAATACCTTTAACCTTCAGGCCCAGCCTTTTCTAGGATATCCAGCGGCTGAGCAAAACCCTCTAATCCCCTATACTTCTAAGCATGATGGTTTATGGTGGAATGGGCAACAGAATGGACACGGGTTTTTTATTAATATTCAAGGTACTGTGTTAACTGCGGTATGGTATGTTTATGATAGCAGGCGGGGAGAGCCGTTTTGGATACTTACAGCGGGTCCTATGAAGTCTGCGACGACCTATTCGGGAACAGCATATCGGTTTTTGGGTCCATCTCTCCCGTCTGGCACAGATATTGCCCATCATTTTGATGCTGCAGGGTCTACAATTAATGGAGTAGCGAGTGGTCACCTCTCTATTTCTTTTACCTCGGATACTACCGCAACGGTGGCCATTAACAATGTGCTTTCGGTCAATGAAACTTTGCAATTAGAGCGTTTTGGCTTTTAAAACTTTTAAAATTGATTTGATAATCTTAGGGTTAGCATAGCGGTTTTAATAATTTTTTGCCCTAGCCATGCTAAACTGAGAGAAAATTCATTCCAGAAAACTGCGCGGGCAGGCCCGTTCATGAAAAGTATAAATGGGGAGCATAGGACCAAGCAAAAGGGGGTGAGGCAGCGTCCACTCGTCTCTGTGGTGATGGTGAACTTTAATGGCGGTTGGTTGCTGACCGAGGCTGTGCGCTCTGTGTTAGAAGCCGATATCCCATTAGAAGTTATCGTTGTGGATAATGGTTCCCAGGATAGCAGCCTAGTGTGTTTACAAAGTGTGGTGGGTAGAGATCTTCGAGTCCGGGTGATTGAAAATGGCCGTAACCTAGGATTCGCCCGGGCGAATAATATTGCGCTCAGGCAGGTGGTGGGGGATTATGTGCTGTTGCTAAATCCCGACTGTGTTATTCGCCCAAATACTTTTTCTAAAATGCTTGAAGAAATAGCCAGCCGCCCAGACGTGGGAATGGCCGGTTGTCTGATCCGTAACCCAGATGGAACTGAGCAGGCAGGGTGTCGCCGCAGCGTGCCTACGCCGTGGCGGAGTTTGGTCCGAATCCTTCATTTGAATAGATTTTTTCCCCATCATCCGAGGTTTCAAGGGTTTGTTCTTAGTGGTCAGGCTTTGCCTAGAGGATCGGTTTTTCTGGAAGCCATCTCGGGAGCTTTTATGTTGGTTCGGCAAGAGGGGCTAAAGCAGGTAGGCTTGTTGGATGAGAATTATTTTCTCCATTGTGAGGATTTGGACTGGTGCATGCGATTCCGGCAGGCCGGTTGGAAAATTTTGTTCGTCCCTAGTGCAGAGGTGGTTCATTATAAAGGTACCTGTAGTCGGAACCGGCCTATCCAAGTGCTTTGGCATAAGCACAAAGGGATGGTGTATTTCTACCGGAAATTTTTCCGCCACCAATATCCTCTGCCGCTCATGGGGTTAGTGATCAGTGGGGTGTGGGGTCGCTTTTGTGTACTGGCTGGATTGGCCTTGCTATGGCAGCTTGTCACAGAAACTAAAACTAGGATCGGGTTTAGAATGCGAAATACTTTTTATTTGGCCACGCGTCCGCCAAAATTGCCTGCTAACCCTTCAGACGCCACGTGCGGGGTTAACCCGGAGAGTTCTGGCGCTTCAGAGGTGCCAACGAAACGAGCTCATAGTAGTTAGTAACCTTCCCTCTTGGTCTATCGAAAGCGTCTAATTTTAGGATGAGGGCACTGATTACAGGTGCGACGGGTTTTATCGGTCAGCGCCTAGTCGCCCTATTATTACCGAGAGGAGATTCGATCCGAGTATTGGTGAGAAATGTAGAAAAGGCTAAAGCAATATGGCCTACCGATTCACTAAGCGTGTTTCGAGGAGATCTCACTGAGCCTCGAATGCTCGGTAACTTATGCAAAGATGTAGATACGGTTTTTCATCTGGCTAGTGGCAGCTTTGCCGAAGATGATGATAGCGGTGAAGTAGAGCAACTCCATCGAAAAGTTATCGTAGAGGGGACCAGGAAACTCCTAGAGTTGGCTGCACAAACCGGTGTTAGACGATTTATTTTTATAAGTAGTGTTAAGGCTATGGGCGAGGGAGGACGGGAGTGTCTCGATGAGGCCAGTCCTGTTGCTCCTCAAACCGCCTATGGTCGGGCGAAGTTAGCCGCTGAGCAGGTGGTACTGGAAGCGGGCCGTATTTACGATATGCAGGTTTGTAACCTGCGGCTTCCCATGGTATATGGGGGTGACCATAAGGGAAACCTCCCCCGAATGGCCATGGCAATTGATCGAGGGTGGTTTCCGCCATTACCTGAGGTGGAAAATCGGCGTTCCATGGTCCATGTGGATGATGTGGTGCAGGCAATGTTGCTTATAGCTGAAAACCCCCTGGCCGATCATCAAACTTATATTGTGACCGATGGCTATATTTATTCCTCTCGCCAAATTTATATATTGCTTTGCCAAGCATTAGACCGACATGTCCCCTGGTGGTACTTTCCGGCAGGGCTACTTCGAACGGGAGCTAAGGCGGGGGATCTTGTGGAACGGGTATTGAAGAGAAGAGTTCCTTTGAATTCTCGGGTTTTATACAAGCTCATCGGTTCTGCCTGGTATAGCTGTGCCAAAATACGGAAGGAATTAGGTTATAGGCCCCAGCATTCGCTGGAGACGGCCTTGCCTGAGATCCTCGCAAATCTTGGTTTGTTGCGCTCCCCTCCGAAATCACTGGAATTGCCTCAGAATAGCACGGGGGATCGAGAGCAAAGTTAAGGTGACGGACCCGCAGGGTGTCTTTCGAAAAACTATAGCGGCTCCCCTTGAGCTGCAACCCAGTTGGCCCGGAGTAAGCCTGACCGACCTCTTTTAAATCCCTCCCTTCCAGGAACGGGCGTTTACCGGTCTGCATGGGTCCACAGAGCCCACGGTCCCGATCACCCTTGCCCGCCAATGGTCTCGTCACGCTGACCTCAAACCTAACCTGATAATTCATGAGATCACCACAAAGGCACTAAGAGGTCAAAAAGTTAAATAGATTAAAATAAGTTGCTTGGTTAGCAATGAGCCTATCCATCAATTTCTCCCACCTGAGTGAGATTCCCTCACCTTCGTGTCCTTTGTGTCTTGGTGGTGAACAATTCAGGCTAATAAAGTTCCATCTAAATGGGAACCGCTGTTAGAGCGGAAAGTCAATTTTTTGTCAAAGTACTGCCAAGAAGAGGGGTCATTTATTTGACGGTTAAGGACCCCTTTGCGGTAAGGTCATTTAAATCAGTAAGTTCTTTTATCTTCACAGGAACTGGCACGGGGTTTGCTCAAAATCAAGAGTAATAATTCTTGCTTGAGAAGAGGAATAGACCCCATGGCTCAGAGTAGTGAGGTGGATTGGGAGGTTAAGGGCAGCGGTATCTCTAAAAGGACCCTGATTATTCTTGTCAGTATTATCATTGTGCTAGTGGTCGTAATAGCGGTGGGAGTAGTTTTATTTCTAACCGGTGCGCTCACGCCTAAAGCCGCTATCAGGGAGGCTGCTGCTGATAGCGTCGAAGTATCAAAAGTCCCTCAATATCCTGCCATTTATCATTCCCTAGCCCCTGCTTTTGTGGTCAATTTCTATCGCCAAAGCCAGCGTCAGGTGCGTTTTTTGCAAGTTAAGATGGAAGCGATGGCCCGTGATTCAGAAATAATCGAAGCCATAAAAAACCACAGGCCAGCTATTCGCAACAGCCTATTGCTGCTGTTAAGCCACCAGGACTACGAAACACTACATACCATTGAAGGTAAGGAGCAACTGCGGGAAGCTGCACGGCATGAGATCAATCAGGTTTTGGAAGATCAGGCTGGGATCAAAGGAGTAGAAGCAGTTTATTTCACCAGTTTTATAATGCAATAACCCATGGCTGCTACCGACATTCTTTCTCAGGATGAAGTCGATGCCTTGCTGTCAGGCATGAGCGATGGCGAGGTTGATATCGAGACCGAAGCTATAGCAGGTGAAGAGGCGGTTCGCCCCTACGATTTTGGCAGTGAAGACCGCATTGTTCGAGCCCGCCTGCCAGCTTTGGAGATGATTAATGAGCGTTTCGTCCGTCAGCTTCGCCGCAGCCTATTTAACCTATTTCGGCGCGCTATCGATGTGACGGTGTCGGGTATGCAGATGGTTAAGTTTTCCGAATATATCCACACCTTGTTTGTTCCTACTAGCTTGAATATGGTGCAAATGTCCCCCCTACAGGGCACTAGCTTGCTCGTGTTTGACCCGAAGCTGGTGTTTATGATGGTGGATAATTATTTCGGTGGTTCAGGCCGAACTTATGCTCGCCGCTCCCAGGCCTGTATTGAAGGTCGGGAGTTTACGCCCACTGAAGTACGTATTGTCCAGCTCGTCCTCAAGAAGGTGTTTGCAGATCTGGAGCAGGCTTGGGAGCCCGTACTCGCGGTGCGTTTTGAGTATCTACAGGCAGAACCTAACCCTCTGTTTGCCACCATTGTTAGCCCCAGTGAAGTGGTGGTGGTCTCCACCTTTTACGTGGAGTTCGATGGAGGGGGGGGGGAATTCCATATTACTTTGCCCTATGCCATGCTGGAGCCCATTCGTGAATTATTGGAGGTGGGAAGGCAAAGTGGCGCCAACCAAGTAGACGAACGCTGGGATCAGGCTCTGCAAGAAAAAATTCTGGAAGCAGAGGTCGAGCTATCCTGTACCCTTGCAGAGACCCAACTTTCCTTACGAGAAATATTAGCGCTTGAGCCGGGTGATATTTTGCCCATTGACTTGTCCTCTACCCTCACTGCCTTGGCAGATGGGGTTCCGGTGTTTCGTGCCCGTTATGGGGTTCATAACGATAATTACGCCTTGAAAGTAGTCGAATCTTTGCCCCATCAGGGATTGTTTGCGGAGAAGCCTACTTTAAGCCAGAAGGTCGCCTATGACCGATCATCCTAAAAATCAAGATCCCACTGCCGCTGATGAATGGGTAGCCTCGCTGGCGGGAGAGCAAATTGGCGATTTGGGTTCTAAGCAAGGGCAAACGTCGACCTCCAAGGCCCAGGCGGAGTCATCTGCCGAGCCCTATACCCCGGCAGCATTGGAAGAGTTGGCAGCTGATCCCACAGCAGCTGCCAAGGATATTAACTTGGATCTTATTTTGGATATTCCGGTGACCATAGCCATGGAAATAGGGCGTACCAGGATTAGCATCCGAGATTTACTGAAATTAACTCGGGGTTCGGTCGTGGAATTGGATCGGCTCGCTGGGGAACCCCTAGATGTGTTAGTCAATGGCTGTCTTATTGCCCATGGCGAAGTCGTGGTGGTCAATGAGAAATTTGGTATTCGTCTTACCGATGTGATCAGCACCACCGAGCGGGTAAGGAAGTTAAAATGAGTAAATTCCCTTATCCTGTTATTGTCTTTGCCTTATCGCTGTTGGTCTCTACAGGGCAGGCGGCTTGGGCCGCAAGCATAACCGCCCAGCCGACCACAATATCAGGAGAACAAGCCCAGGGAAGCGAGGAACCAACCTCGGGATTTTCTGCCCAGAAAGTTGCTGCGGGTGAAGTGCTGCAGATGGTTTTTGCACTGGGGCTAGTGCTGGCAATTATTGCCTTAGCGGCTTGGCTTTTGCGTCGGCTTCCTGGCTTGCAACGTGGCGCGCATCGCAACCTACAAATTCTGGAAGGGATCTCCCTGGGGACCCGGGAACGGGTCGTATTAGTGCAGGTTGGCGAGCAACAGTTGTTGCTTGGGGTTTGTCCAGGGCAGATACGGACCCTGCATGTGCTGAAGACTCCTCTCCCGATGCCTCCTCACTCCTCGAGAAGCCCCTTTGTCCAGCATTTGGAACGAGCGTTGAGACCAGGGGAGTCGCCATGAGGGGGGAAAGAAAATTCTGGCAGAGGAAGAAAAGGCAAGCCAGCGGGGGGGAATTCAAGCCCGGGGGAGGCAAGTTAGCGCTCTGTGTCTGGTTGGCTGCGTTGCTGTTGCTGCCTCCAGCAGTAAGTTTGGCTGCACCCGGTGTGCCGGCGCTAGCGGTGACGACAGAGGGGAGTGGCGAGCAGACCTATACCGTCACTTTGCAGATTTTAGTACTTATGACAGCCCTTACCCTACTCCCGGCGGCGGTCATGATGATGACCTCCTTTACCCGCATTATTGTGGTGCTCTCGATCCTGCGCCAGGCCTTGGGATTAGCCCAGAGTCCCTCTAGCCAAATTCTGATTGGGCTTACCCTATTTTTGACTTTCTTTATCATGGGCCCGGTCCTTGATAAGGCCTACCAGGAGGGGGTAAAGCCTTACCTGCAAGAAGAAATTCCCGTAATGGAGGCTTTGGTACGGGCAAGAGAGCCATTTCGCCATTTCATGATGGCCCAGACTCGGGAGACTGACCTGCAGCTATTTGCAGAGATCGCTGGGCAGAAAGCCTTTGAGTCCCCGGCTCAAGTTCCCTTTTCCTTGTTGGTGCCCGCTTTTATTACCAGTGAACTCAAGACGGCTTTTCAGATTGGCTTCTTGCTGTTTATCCCTTTCCTCATTATCGATCTAGTGGTGGCCAGTGTGCTCATGGCCATGGGAATGATGATGCTCTCTCCTATGCTGGTGTCGTTACCCTTTAAGCTCCTGCTGTTTGTATTGATTGATGGCTGGTCCTTGCTTATGGGAACCTTAGCCTCAAGCTTTTATATAGCGCCATGACTCCCGATACCGTGCTTTCCCTTCTCCACCGTAGTCTTGAAATTATCACCCTCTTGTTGCTGGTCCTCTTGTTACCGCCGTTAGCGGTGGGCCTCTTGGTGAGCATGTTTCAAGCAGCTACTCAGATCAATGAGATGACTCTGAGCTTTATCCCTAAACTCTTGGCTATCTTGCTTACCATGGCCCTTGCCGGCCCTTGGATGCTGCAGTTGGTGCTGGATTATACCCAGCAGTTGTTTAGGGATATTCCTGCCCTTATCGGGTGAGGTAATGCATTTTACCAGCGACGAAGTTAGCACTTTGATCGGTGCTTATCTGTGGCCTTTTTGCCGGATCGGCGCATTCGTGATGGCGGTTCCGCTCTTTGGGAGCACTGTGGTCCCGGCGCGCGTGCGGTTAGTCCTCGCACTGGCCTTAACGGTAGTCATTGCCCCTGTGATCCCGAGCACTCCCGTCCCTATCTTGAGTTTGCAAGGAGGGGGGCTGATTGTCCAACAGTTCCTGATTGGGATAGCTATGGCCTTGGTACTACAGATGGTGTTCCAGGCCTTTGTCATTGGTGGTCAAACTGTAGCAATGCAGATGGGGCTAGGGTTTGCCTCCATGATAGATCCCCAGCATGGGGTTTCGGTTTCAGTAGTTTCACAACTCTACCAAATCTTAATCACCCTCGTGTTTTTGGCTTTAGACGGTCATTTAGTGGTGATCCAGGTGTTGGCGGAGAGTTTTTATAGGTTGCCCCTTGGGATGGGTAGTTTGAGTTCGGATAATTTTTGGCAACTGGTCGGGGGAGGCAGTTGGATGTTTGCCGGCAGTATGCTGATTGCTTTGCCGGCCATTGGGGCGTTGCTGTTGGTTAACTTAACCTTTGGCGTGATGACTCGCGCTGCTCCTCAATTGAATCCCTTTTCCATCGGCTTTCCCCTCACCCTCATCCTGGGTTTTGGGATACTTTTATTCACTTTACCCAGTGCCTCCAGTCATCTAGTCAACCTTGTTGATACTGCCCTGGACCTTATTCGGACCCTGCTGAGAGAAGAGGGTTAATGGCGGAATCTAGCGCCCAAGAGCGGACGGAACAACCGACTCCGAAACGTCAGCAGGAAGCCCGGGAAAAGGGCCAGGTTCCCCGTTCCCGGGAACTCAATACGACGGCTTTGCTGCTGAGTTCTGCCTTGGGTTTGTTGTTGATGGGAGAGTTTTTTCTTCAAGGGCTTGCTGGACTGATGCGGCAGGGCCTGCGCTTAGAGCGGGCCCAGATCTTCGAGCCAACTGCTGCCATTTTGCAGTTTCAGCAAGCCATCTGGGAAGCCCTCAAAACGATAATGCCTTTTCTACTCTTGACGCTCATTGCCGCATTAGCAGCGCCCCTGCTGATGGGAGGGTGGAGTTTCAGCCTCCAGGCGCTGGGGTTTAAGTGGGAGAAATTAGATCCTCTTAAGGGCATGAAACGAGTCTTTGGCCCCCAAGGGTGGATGGAGTTACTCAAGGCCTTAGTTAAGTTTTTGCTTTTGGGGGGAGTCGCTTGTGTGCTGTTTTGGTATTTGGGCCCCGATCTCATCGCTTTGGGGCAACAAGGGCTTATCCCCGCTCTATTCCAACTCGCCCACTTGATAGGATGGAGTTTTTTGGCTCTTTCGGCCAGCCTTGGGCTCATCGCCGCTATCGATGCCCCCTTTCAACACTGGCACCATACTCGGCAGCTGAGGATGACTCCTCAAGAGATTAAAGAGGAGCATAAAGAAACCGAGGGTAGCCCTGAACTCAAGGCAAGGATTCGTCGAGTACAGCGGGAAATAGCGGGTCGCCGGATGATGGCAGCGATTCCCCAGGCCAATGTGGTGGTGACCAATCCCACCCATTATGCGGTAGCTTTGGATTACCAGCAGGATAAGGGGGGAGCCCCGCGTGTGGTAGCTAAAGGTGCCGATCAGGTGGCCCTCAAAATTCGGGCCGTGGCAGCAGCCAATAAGGTGCCTATTCTTTCGGCGCCATCCTTAAGCCGCGCTCTTTATTACAGCACTGAATTGAATCAGGAAATTCCAGCCGGACTGTATGTGGCCGTGGCGCAAGTATTGGCCTATGTCTTCCAATTGCGTCGCTACCAGCGACAAGGGGGCGTTAAGCCTACCTTCTTTCCCGATGATCTCCCGATACCTGAAGATTTGAGGAAGGAGTAATGTGATGAATGCTGCAAGCGTGCTGGGACATTTGCGGGAACTAAGCCGTAATGGGCTAGGTGCGCCATTAATACTTCTCCTCATGCTGTCGATGATGGTGTTGCCGTTGCCGGCGGTACTGCTCGATTTACTTTTTACTTTCAATATTTCCCTGGCGCTGGTGGTATTGCTTGCAGGTGTTTACGCTCACCGGCCACTGGATTTTGCTGCTTTTCCCACAGTTTTGCTGCTTGCCACCCTAATGCGGCTGGCTTTGAATGTGGCTTCTACGCGGGCAGTGCTATTGGAGGGCCATACGGGTCCCGCTGCCGCTGGCCAGGTCATCCAGGCTTTTGGCGAGTTTGTGATTGGAGGCAACTATGCGGTGGGCCTGGTGGTGTTTCTGATTTTGGTCATCATCAATTTTGTGGTGGTGACCAAGGGGGCAACCCGCATTTCCGAGGTGAGTGCCCGCTTTACCTTGGATGCCATGCCTGGTAAGCAGATGGCTATTGATGCGGATCTCAATGCCGGTCTGATTGAGCAGGAAGAAGCCCGGCTCCGGCGCCAGGAAATCATGCAGGAAGCTGACTTTTATGGCTCCATGGATGGGGCTAGCAAGTTTGTTCGCGGCGATGCTATTGCAGGGATTTTAATTCTGCTGATCAATGTCATTGGGGGGCTCTCGGTGGGGCTCCTCCAACATGATCTTTCCTTTAGCGAGGCAGCCCGGAACTATACTCTGTTGACCATTGGCGACGGCTTGGTCGCCCAGATTCCTTCCTTGGTGCTCTCTACTGCCGCAGGCATTCTTGTCACCCGGGTTTCCCATGCCCAAGACATGGGTACCCAAATTTTGACCCAATTGTTTGAAAATCCTAAACCCTTGGGCGTTGTTGCCGCCGTCCTCGGGGGCATGGGGCTTATCCCCGGAATGCCTAACCTCGCCTTTTTAGGATTAGCCTCTCTTTGCGGCTTTGCTGCTTGGCATCTCAGCCGGCGGCAGAAAGCTGAGGCGGCACCGTCACCACCGGCGGCGGCTCCCCTAGAAACTCCGGAACTTTCTTGGGAGGATATTCCTCCCGTGGACCCCATCGGCCTGGAGATAGGCTATCGCTTGATTCCCATGGTGGATAAGGCCCAGGGAGGGCAGTTGATGGGACGCATCAAAGGGGTGCGGAAAAAATTGTCCCAGGAATGGGGATTCTTGATCCCAGCCGTTCATATCCGCGATAACTTAAACCTGGCTCCCACGGCTTATCGGATTACCCTTTTTAGTGTCACGGTGGGAGAGGCAGAAATTTTCCCCGAACGGGAGATGGCCATTAATCCCGGTCAGGTTTTCGGTAAAGTGGAAGGAACCCCCACTCAGGATCCTGCATTTGGCTTAGAAGCCCTCTGGATCGAGCCAGCCCAACGGGAGCGAGCTCAAATGCAAGGCTATACGGTGGTCGATGCCGGGACCGTCATTGCCACTCACTTGAGTCAAATCCTCCAAAGCCATGCCCATGAGTTATTGGGGCGGGAGGAAGTGCAGCAGCTCTTGGAGAATCTAGCCAAAGTCGCCCCCAAACTGGCGGAGGGAGTGGTGCCTGACACCTTGCCCCTGGGCGTTGTGCAGAAGGTGTTACAGCAACTATTAGCGGAGGGGGTGCCTATTCGCGATATGCGGACTATCGTCGAAACTTTGGCAGAGCACGCGCTGCGGAGTCAAGACCCCGCCGTATTGACGGCCATGGTTCGTATCGCCCTTGGACGTTCTATTGTTCAGCATATCAATGGTCTAACTAAAGAACTTGAGGTCATTTCTATATCTCCTGAACTGGAACAATTATTGCTACGTTCCTTACAGGCTGCCAGCGAAGGAGGGGGGCTCAATATGGAACCTGGACTAGCGGAAAAATTGCACCGCACTTTGAAGGAAAGTACGCAGCGGCAGGAGGCCGCTGGAAAGCCAGCCATACTATTGGTACAGGGAGCATTAAGGGCTTGGCTTGCACGGTTTGTTCACCACACTATTCCTGAACTTAAGGTGCTGTCCTACAACGAAATACCGGAAGATAAGCAGGTCCGCATCGTGGCCAGTGTGGGTAGTTAGGTGACTTGTTAGGAAGTAGCCGATGAAAATTAGACGGTTTACAGCTCCGGATGTGCGACAAGCTATCCGGCAGGTACGGGAGGCGATGGGGGCAGATGCCGTTATCTTGTCAAATCGTTCAGTGGGTGGAGGCATTGAAATTGTCGCTGCCACGGATTACGAGGATACCGTATTAGAGCAAGCTTCTTGCCAAGAGGCAGAGCCTCTGCCAGAAAGGAGGCCTTCTTCCAACGCCTCTAGGGATGAATCTCAAAAGCCCATTTTGCTTGAGATGCGGCAAGAGGTGAAAAATTTACGCAATCTAGTAGAGGTGCAATTATCGGACCTTGCCTGGGGTGAATTGGGCCGACGCCACCCCCTTAAGGCACAATTGCTCCGCCGGTTAATTGGACTGGATCTTGTTCCCGAACTTTGCCGGCAGCTTGCTGCCCAGGCGAGTAACAGCAATGACCCCCATCAAATTTGGCAGCAGGCGCTGCAGGTGCTGACAGACCTTATCCCCATTGCCGATGATGATACCTTGACCGCTGGTGGGATCGTCGCCCTCATCGGCCCCACGGGGGTGGGGAAAACCACCAGTGTGGCGAAAATTGCGGCGCGCTTTGCGCTTCGCCATGGGATCCATAGTGTGGCTTTGGTGACTACTGACTGTTTCCGTATCGGAGCGCAGGAACAATTGCACACCTATGGCCGCATTCTTGGTGTTCCTGTGAAGGTTGTTCAGGATCGGCAAGCATTGGAGAAAATTTTGGATGGCTTGCTGGATCGGCAGTTAGTGCTCATTGACACAGCAGGCATGAGTCAGCGGGATATGCATCTTACCAAGCAATTTGCCATGCTTGCTGGAGGTGGCCCAAAAATTAGGAATTACTTAGTCCTATCAGCGGCCACTCAATCTTCGGCGTTGGATGAGGTGGTGCAGCAATTTAATCGGGTTGAGCTCTCGGGCTGCATCCTGACTAAAATCGATGAAGCGGCGAGCCTAGGGGGGATTGTCTCCACCGTTATCCGTCGCCAGTTGCCTCTTGCCTATATCAGTGATGGACAGCGAGTACCGGAGGACTTCGGGGCAGCCCGTGCTCAGCACTTAGTCCATCTTCTCACCGAGTATGCCTGTGAGAGGGAAAAAGGGTTGGCTGATGAGGCACTGGCTCAAGCGTTTGGAAGGGCCATAAATTATGCTCATGTCTGAGGCGCGGATTGATCAGGCCAGTGGTTTGCGGCGGATGACTCGTCCTGTCCGGGTAGTGGCGGTGACTGGTGGTAAAGGGGGAGTCGGCAAAACTAATATTTCAGTGAATTTGGCGGTGGCTTTAGCAAGTCAAGGCCAGAGAGTAATGCTGTTAGATGCTGACCTTGGATTAGCTAATATCGATGTGTTGCTAGGATTACAGCCTACTCATAACCTTGCCCATGTCATTAAAGGGGAGCGTTCGCTAGGGGAAATTATTGTCCCTGGACCCGCAGGCATCAAAATCGTACCGGCGTCCTCGGGAGTGCAGGCCATGGCGCGCCTTAGTCCGGCTGAGCATGCAGGTCTTATCAATGCCTTCAGTGAAGTCAGCACGACCCTGGATGTTTTGTTAATTGATACTGCTGCCGGAATTTCTGACAGTGTAATCAGCTTTACCCGGGCAGCTCAGGAGGTACTCGTGGTGGTTTGCGATGAGCCCGCATCGATCACTGATGCTTATGCTTTGATCAAAGTATTAAGTCGGGATCATCACCTGCAACGGTTTCATCTCCTCGCCAATATGTCTCGTAGTATTCAGGAGGGCAGGGAATTGTATGACAAACTTGCCAAAGTCACCAACCAATTTCTGGATGTGACACTGGAATTTTTGGGAGTGGTACCTTACGACGATTATCTCCGTAAGGCAGTAAAGAAACAAAGCGCGGTGGTAGATAGTTACCCCAGAAGTAAATCAGCGATGGCCTTTATGCACTTAGCCCAAAAGGCAGTCCGCTGGCCGGTACGGAGAGAACCAGGCGGTCACCTTGAATTCTTTGTAGAGCGCCTAGTGCAATACAGTCTGTGCTTTGCAGATGGATCAAGCAGGGTCCATGCGGGGACGAATCATAGTAAGGGGGATTTGTTATGAATGGGGTCGTCGCTTATGCTACCCGGACCCAGGAGAAGCCCAGGAGTGACGAATTAGTCATTCAGTATGCGCCATTGGTAAAGCGTATTGCTTATCATTTGTTAACCCGGCTCCCACCTAGCGTTCAGCTGGATGACCTTATTCAGGCGGGCATGATTGGTCTATTGGAAGCAGCCCGCAATTATAATGCTTCCCAGGGTGCAAGTTTTGAAACTTATGCCGGAATCCGCATTCGAGGGGCTATTTTAGATGAGATTCGTCGCAATGATTGGGCCCCTCGTTCGGTCCATCGTAAGGCTCGGCAAGTGGCTGAAGTGATGCGGGAAATTGAGAACCGCGAAGGCCGAGACGCGCGCGATCATGAAGTTGCAAAGGAACTCGGGTTATCGCTTAATGATTATCATCGACTCTTGCAGGATGCAGGCGGTTATCGAGTATTTAGCCTTGATGAATTTAATGAGAGCGAAGAGTCAGATCCTCTGACAACCCCCCTGCAGGGGCCCTTCGACGGATTACAAGATCAGAGCTTCCGAAGTGCGTTAGTCGGTGCTATTGATGGCCTGCCTGAGCGGGAGCGATTAGTGATGTCGCTTTACTATGTTGAAGATTTAAACCTCCGGGAAATCGGCGAAGTATTGGGGGTGAGTGAGTCCCGGGTTAGCCAAATCCATAGTCAGGCTGTATTACGCCTTCGGGCTCACCTTAATGAGTGGTTGGATTGAGTATATAGCTCATGATTTGTGCTCTCTGTAGAGGGTGGAATAATACTTCCATGCCAGCAGCTTTTCCCCTCGTATTTTTTATCCTTTAGGGGGGGTGTGCGTCCTTTGTACCAAAGGCCCCTATAAGGGAGGAGCGGTTGCAGTTAGGAGTGGTCTTACTAGCGCCAGGGGAGCAACGGGTGTAAAGCATGGATATCTTGAGTATCCTTGGCGTGATCATTGGATTTGGGGCCATTCTCGTTGGCCAGTATTTAGAAGGAGGAGAGTTAAGAGCCATTCTCAATCCTGTGGCTTTGCTTATTGTCTTAGGGGGTACCCTGGGAGCGGTGATGTTACAGACTCCCCTCAAACTTTTTTGGCGAGCCTTCCAGATTTCGGGTTGGGTTTTTCGGCCACCTTCCCAGCGGGCAGAAGAACTTGTTGCCAATATCCTTGAATGGAGCAAGATTGCCCGTAAGGAAGGTTTATTAGGGCTAGAGGCTATAGCCGAGACTGAGGCTGATCGTTTTTCCCGTCGAGGTTTGCAATTATTGGTGGATGGAAACGAACCAGAGGATATCCGCAAGATCCTGGAGCTGGATATTGAACTTGCGGAGCAGCGAGATCTCCTGGCCGCCAAGGTTTTTGAGTCTATGGGCGGGTATGCCCCCACTATTGGTATTCTTGGGGCTGTAATGGGATTAATACAGGTCATGGGTAATCTGGCCGACCCCTCCTCCTTAGGTAGTGGCATTGCGGTTGCTTTTGTGGCGACGATCTATGGGGTGGGTCTTGCTAATTTATTTTTTCTCCCCTTTGCTAATAAATTAAAGGTGCTTATCCGAGGACGCTCATATATTAGTGAAATGGTAGTAGAAGGGCTTATTGGTATCGCCGAGGGGGAAAATCCCCGCAATATCGAAATCCATTTACAAAGTTACTTGGATTGAGTGCGTTATGGCCCGCCGACGCTGGCAGGAAGATCAGGAAGATCAGGAAAATCATGAGCGTTGGCTGGTGTCTTATGCGGATTTTATTACTTTATTGTTTGCTTTTTTTGTCGTCATGTATGCTGTCTCCTCTATCAATGAAGGGAAGTACCGGGTGCTCTCAGAAAGTTTGACTGCGATATTTCCTCAAGCCTCTCGCCGGATAGAGCCTCCTATTGAGGTAGGGGAGTTAATCGTTGCCTCGGGTTCTAGTCCTATTGAAATAGAGGCATTACCTGAAATCTCCTCTGTGACCCCGACTTCAGCAATATCGTTTTCTGCAACCTCTGTCCAGGAGGAGAGTTCGGTGATAGCCAGTCTTGGGGTCATTACTAAGGAGATTAGAACTGCCTTGCAGCCTTTAATCGATGAGAACTTGGTTCGCCTACGTCAAGGCCGGGAATGGTTGGAGGTTGAAATCAATGATAGGGTACTTTTTACTAGTGGAAGCGCTAAATTGGAAGCAGAAGCCGTGCCAGAGTTAAAGAAGTTAGCCAAGATCTTGCGCCGCTTTCCCAACCCCATCCAAGTTGAGGGGTTTACCGATAATGTTCCGATCAGCACACCAGTTTTTCCCTCTAACTGGGAATTGTCATCGGCACGGGCAGCGAGCGTCGTGCATCTGCTTGATCGCTTTGGCGTATCCCCCGCACGTATGGCCGCTATCGGTTATGGACAATACCGGCCGGTGGCAGCTAACAGTACAGCAGAGGGAAGGCGCCGGAACCGGCGCGTGGTACTAGTGATACTGGGGCGGCCCTTTAGCCGCCGTACGCTGGAAGCTCAAGGGTCCCCTGTTGGGGAGGGGCAAGCCAAGAACTAAGCGAAGCGGTATCTTTTACTCTTAGTCCTGTGTTCCAGATACCGTTAGTTTTAGAATTGAGGCGGTAATGGAATTGGTCTGGCTGCTTTTTGTGGTGACAGGGGTGCTGATAATCTTAGTGCTCTATTTAAATCTTACTTTGTATCGAGCCAATCGGCAGTTAGAGGAGCAAGTCCAACAGCTGCAGCAGTTACAGAAGGATTTTGGTGTGCTTTGTGCTGGTTCGGCGAGGTTAGGAAACCAAATTTTACAGTTGGAGCGGCGGGTAAAAAAACTTGATGAACGGCAAGATCAAATTGACTTGCATACGCCTGAGAATTGTGCTTATAGCCAGGCGATAAAGATGGTGCGTAACGGTGCTGATATTGACCAATTAATAGCCAGCTGTGGGCTGTCTCGAGACGAAGCGGGGTTGGTCTACTTATTGCATAATACTAATTCGACTGCAAATACCCCATTCGGCCAGGCAGGTACTAACCATGCGGATAACCAAAATAGATTGAACGAATGGCAAGAATAGTGGTATGTATTAGAAAAGCCTACCTTTAGCGATTATCTCTAATTTGGGTGCAAACAAAGCATGATAAAAGCAGGGCCGAAACTTTTCCAGGCCTAAAACAATACGAGGCGGGATACCCTTGGCGTGATCGCCGCTCTGGATTTGATCGCCGCAGGTTCAGGGATCGGCGTTTACTGTCTGAGCAACGCAGTGGAAAGGACCGGCGCTCTCCTGAGCTACCTGAAACCATCAAATACCGCAGAGCACGGACGCAGCTTAGGAGCCAACTAAAAGCGTACCAGGCCAGCTATCCCCTTAAACGTCGTTTTATTGGGGCGATTATCTTGGCAATGGTTGCCCTGTCAGGGGGATTCTTTTTCCTATCCTCTATTTGGCACATGGGAAACTGCGATATGCCTCCTAGACCAGGGGTGGACTGGAGTAATTGCCTGCTTTCGGGAAGAGTTTTGGTAGCGGCCAATCTAAATGGAGCCAATCTCCTCAATTCATCCCTTAAAGGTGCCGATCTGTCCCAAGCTTCGTTAAATTCTGCTGTTTTAACTTATGCCAATTTGGCCTTTGCCAACTTGAGGCATGTGGATCTTTCCGATGCCATGTTACGAAGTGCTAATTTATGCAATGCGGATTTGAGTCATGCTAGGCTAGATTACGCCGATCTTTCCTACGCTGATTTGTCCGGCGCTCATTTAGACGGAGCTTCTTTGCAAGGGGCGAAATTAGATTATGCCATATGGCCTGATCGGCGTGAGTGTGCGCCTAAATCGATCGGCTTTTGTCGATGAGATCGCAAAATTCAAATTTTTTCCACCGTATAGCGGAACACTCGTAAAGAATCCGACCAATACTCTGGTGGTAGGCCCGTCTTCCGTTTGAGTCCCCTGAGAAATAGCTGAGGATCGGGCAATACTTCCCAAACTGCAGGAAGAAAGGTCCCCCGAAGTGTCCCTTCTTCTAGTACTAACCCGTCAACTCCTGGACGTAACTGGAAAATCAGGTCTTGTTCGTTCTCAAAGGTCATCAAAAGTGGGGGAGTTAGGATTGAGACGGCGATAGTCAGCCGCTCAAATTCCCCGGTTGTCAACGAGGGGAATCGAGGGTCACGAAAAGCACTGGCATAAGCATTTTCCGCAACATCTAAGACCAAGGGCCGATAGGCTTCGAGGGTGCCCATACAGCCGCGCAACCGATTTTCCCATGTCAAAGTCACAAAATTAGCGCCGATGCGTTGGATTAGCGGTGGATAGTTATCGAGTTCAATAGGCAAAGGTTCCCCTGTCTCGAGTCCGTGGCGAATAGAGTCACGGGCTATTTCTCCCAATCTCTGCCTTTCTGCTGGTAAAAAAACGGGGGGATTACTGAAAGACATAGGCACCGTAGCCAACGACTTGATCTCGGGAACCTGCGGTATCACCGGAATTGCGGAGGTCAAGGGTGGTCCCGTGAAGGCCGCGTTCCCGTGCCGCCATGAGGAGCCCGCCCATTGGAATGTAACCGCAGGCCTGTTCAGGATGAATCACCTCGGGCTGTAAAACTTCTATTGCTTTGGTGGTAGCCCTATCGAGCTGTTGGGCAGTAGCGTAGTCGTGATAATGGCTTAAATCTGAACTGACGATAATTAAGGTCTCCTTGCTATCCCAAAAGAGATCGAGTACCTCCTTGACCTGTTTGGGGGAGGTCTGCCCTACAACTAGTGGAACCAGGGAAAAATCACCGAGAGTTTCCTGCAAGAAAGGCAGCTGGACTTCCAAGCTATGCTCTAGGGCATGGGACTCATCTAGTATTCTGACCTGAGGGAGGGTTAAGGCCAGTTGTAAATCATTTTCGTTTACGGGAACGATGCCAAGGGGGGTTGCGAAACCCTCTACCTGGCTGGTTGCTATCCCATAAAAGGGAATTCGATGGGAAGGACCTAGAAGAATAACCCGATGAATCCGCTCCTGGACTTTTTGTAGAGTGGCGTAAGCTGATGCCGCTACTGGGCCAGAGTAGCGATAGCCTGCATGGGGTGCAATAATGGCTTTGGGTGGGCTCCCGCCTGTTCCAATCGTCTTGAAAAAGTTCTGTATTTGGGTTTGTAGTGCCACCAAATCGGCAGGATAGAATAGGCCTGCAACAGCCGGTTGCCGTAAGGTCATCATGGTTTATCCTCAAAATGAAATAGGATAGCGGGGAACAAGCCAATAGGGAAACTTTACTGGTGAACACTATCTAACGCATAAAAGCTGAGTATTTCCCATGAGGGCGCCCAAGGAGCTGCCCAGGAGTTATTGCGTTGGTCATTGAAACCTTTTCGGATACGGTTCCCACTCGTTATTGGCATCGCTTGGATGATGGTCGGGTCCAATGTGATTTGTGCCCCCGTTATTGCAAATTACGTGAGGGCCAACAAGGGTTGTGTTTTGTCCGTGCTTGCCAGGACGGTCAAATTGTTTTAACCACTTATGGGCGTTCTAGTGGCTACTGTATCGATCCTATTGAAAAAAAGCCTCTAAATCATTTTTTACCGGGAACACCCATCCTGTCTTTTGGAACAGCGGGTTGTAATTTGGCATGTAAATTCTGTCAAAATTGGGACATCAGCAAGTCGCGAGAATTTGACACTCTTGCTGATCAGGCCAGCCCGGAGGCCATTGCTCGTGCGGCTGGAGAACTCGGGTGCCGTAGTGTGGCATATACTTACAATGACCCTGTTATCTTTATGGAGTATGCTATCGATGTTGCCCAGGCTTGCCGCGAGCGAGGTATTAAATCCGTTGCAGTAACAGCGGGTTATATTTGTGATGAGCCACGGATGGAATTTTACCGTTATATGGATGCCGCCAATGTCGATCTCAAAGCTTTCACTGAAAAATTTTACCGCAAGATCACGGGAGGACATCTACAACCGGTACTGGATACTTTGGCCTATCTAAAATATGAAACCCAAGTTTGGTTTGAGATGACGACTCTTTTAATCCCTGGTGAAAACGATTCCAATCAGGAGTTGGAAGCGATGAGTCAATGGGTTGTGGAGCATTTGGGAAGGGAGGTCCCCTGGCACTTTACTGCTTTCCACCCTGACTGGAAGATGATGGATAAATTATCCACCCCATCTGCCACTTTGATGCGGGCCCGCCAAATTGCAGTTGAAAATGGCATTCGCTATGCTTATGTGGGCAATGTTCATGATCTCAAGGGGGGGAGTACTTATTGCCACCACTGTGGCCATCTGCTGATTGGCCGGGATTGGTATAGCCTATCGGACTGGGGGTTGACCGCCAATGGCTATTGCCAGCGGTGCGACACGCCTTGTGCTGGCGTTTTTGAGTCAGTCCCTGGGACTTGGGGGGCTAGGCGCATGCCAGTACACCTAGGTCGTTTTGCCTGAGAAGCTGCTGAAGAATTCTTTTAGAAGGGTTGCGCGCGGCAAAACTCATCTTTGATTATGGATTTTCCTTTTCATTTTAATGGTCAGCGTCGCTACGTTCTGGGCACCCTATACCTATAAAACTCCCGCTCAGCATTGTTTTATAAGCATTTATTCGCGTGTATTTGCGGCTAAAAGCCGACTCTAGTTTATTTCCCTATATCTGTTTTTCTTTGCCCTTGGCGGCAGGTTCTAGTATCGAGCCTCCGGGGAGGGTGTAGTGAAGTCTACCCACTAAGGTTAATTTTTGACAATACGCTATACAATGGGTCTTTATTGTATCTTCTCTATCAAGAGGTTAAGGGAGTAATTTTGTGCAGTTATTGGTTATAGGTGATTTTTTTCGGTCAGCAGAGCAGGGAGATAATAAGCAATGACGGTCTCTATTTGGATCGGAGTTATCGCGCTTATTATCGGGTTGCTCATATTGGATCTTGCTGTCCTAAATCGTGGGACACGTATGGTTTGTGTCAAAGAGGCTCTGGTTTGGACGATGACCTGGGTAGTATTGGCACTTTGCTTTAATGTTTTTGTGTATTTTCTCTATGAGAATAACTGGCTTGGGTGGAGTGATATTGCCTCCCATGACTTTAGCGGTCAGCAAGCTGCGGTCCAGTTTTTGACAGGTTTCCTGATGGAGAAATCCCTCTCCATAGACAATATTTTTGTCATCGCCATGATATTTTCGTATTTGAAAGTGCCTGTGGTGGAGCAACATCGCCTGTTGCTTTGGGGAGTTTTGGGGGCGATTGGTTTGCGGGTCATCATGGTCACCCTCGGTACCGTGCTGATGGCTCGTTTCCACTGGAGCGTCTACTTGTTTGGGGGACTGCTCATGGCCACGGCGGTAAGGATGATGATGATACGTCAGGATAATATCAACATAGGCCACAATCCATTGTTGCCCCTGGTTAAAAAATTTTATCCTATTACGGCTAACTATAAAGACGGGGATTTCTTTAGCGCCCTAAATGGAAACCGTGCAGTAACACCTTTATTGCTTGCTCTAATTTTAGTGGTAAGCACTAATCTAATGTTCGCGTTAGACTCCATTCCTGCTATTTTAGCCGTCACTCAAGATCCCTTTTTAGTATTCACTTGCAATGTTTTCTCAGTGCTGGGTCTTCGAGCCCTGTACTTTACCATTGCCGGTTATGTGGAAAGATTCCGCTACATTAAGCTGAGTTTAGTTTTTGTCTTGGTTTATTTCGCTGTCAAAATGATGCTGATCCACTCGTATCCCATTCCAAATATTGTTTCCTTAGTGACTATCGGGAGCATTCTCGCCCTGGGAGTTCTCGCTTCATTGTTAATCCCCCCCATGGACGTTAACAGGCGGGCCGAACCGCTATTTAGCGATTTAGTTACTTTAGCGGTTCTTAGCTATCGGCAAGCGCGACGGATTGTGGTGCTCGTTCTTGGTACCTCGGTGCTTTTAGTGGGGATCGCAATGATTGTATTGCCAGGTCCTGCTGTTGTGGTGATCCCGATTGGTTTAGGTATTTTAGCCATTGAATTTGCATGGGCGAGACGGTGGTTACGAAAAATGCGTCAAACAGCTGGAGAGTTTAGGCAACGCATACGAAGTTAATTGGTTTGAAAATCAAAAAGATTAAACAGATATTATGAAGCCAACCCTAATGCTAACTGGTCTCGGTGTTTTTTTGGCCTTAAGGCCATCTCGCGCTTTGAATATTTGCCTCCTGCTGGCCATGGCGGCGATTCTTCCCTCTGTAGGGGCAGATGAGTTTGTTCATTTGAATTCTTCGGTGACTTTGGAGCAAGTCCAGAGCAAAATAAGGGAAATAGAAGAGGCTCAAGGGTTAGAGGAGGCACAGAAAAAGAAGCTACTTGATCTATATCGGTTGGCCAAGGAGCGTTTGCAAGCCGCCAATTCCTATAGGGACAGTGCTAGGGCCTATAAGCAGGCTATTGAGACAGGGCCAACTCAAATAGAGGAGATCAATGAGCATCTCGCCTCTCCCGCTACGGACAAGGCAATGATGGTTCTGGAACAGATTACCGATGGGACCCCTCTTTCTGAGTTGGAACAGCACCTAGCAAAAGAACAGGCCAGACTCGCGGCTTTAGAAAGTACCCTTATTGGGCTAGACAAGCAGTTGCAAGAGCAACAGCATCGTCCTCGGCAGGTACGGGATCAGCTAGCAGAGGCCAAGCAGCGACAAGAGCGAATAGAAAATGACCTTAAAGCATCGCCGCCGCCGACAGAGACACCCCTTATTGCCGAAGCCCGTCAGCTCGCATTGAAGGCTCAGCTAGAGGCATGCCTGAATGAAATCGACATGCTCGAGCAGGAACTATTAAGTCACAATGTCCGGCTCCAGTTATTGAGGATGCAGCGTGATCTGACAGCACAGCAGGTTTCCCAAGCCCAAGCGCGGGTTAAATATCTTCAAGAGCTAATTGATCAGCGGCGTCAAGTCGAAGTGGGAGAGGTCCAGGAAGCTGCTGCCCGTGCTGAACAGGAAGCCGCTGGTAAACATCCTGCCATCCAGGAACTAGCGGAGCAGAATGCTCGCCTGAGCAAAGGGCTTACTTCGCTGGTTGCCCATTTGGGCCGCGTGACGGCTAAACGTGAAGCCGCAGAAGCCCAACTAAAGCAGATAAAGCAGGACTTTAACAGTGCCCAGCAGAGATTAGAAATCGCTGGACTGAATAGAGCACTGCAGCAAATTTTGCGGGATCAGCGCCGTAGTCTGCCCGATCTTAGCCACTATCAGGAGGAAACTGAACAATACCAGGAGGAAATGGCCGAAGTCGGCCTTAATCAACTTCGAGTCGATGAACAACGCCGTCAGTTGAGCAAGCTTAATGAGGCGGTAACCCAGGTGATGGCAGAACAAGTGGAGCCGGGATTGCTCGCCTATCAGCGGGAAGAAATTAAAGCAGAGGTGAGTAATCTGCTGAAAGATAGGAAAAATTTGTTAGATAAGCTGAGCGCAACCCAGACCCAGTACTTACGATTAATAGGGGAATTGGATTTTGTGCAGCGCCAGCTTATGGATACGGTCAAGCAATACTCCACATTCCTAGATGAGCATCTGCTATGGATTCCTAGCGCCTCTCCTTTAGGCTTACAGGTGTGGCAAGATTTGCTTGGAGGCATAGGTTGGTTGCTGTCCCTAGATCATTGGCTGGAGACTGTTCGGGCGCTGGGCGCCATTGCAATGAATGAGCCCCTATGGGTTATTACAGCCCTGTTAATGTTTATGGGGCTGCTGCAAGTTCGCTATAACTTACGCAAGATTTTAGAAGCAACCGCGGAGCGGGTAACCAGGCCCTATGCGGATCGTTTTAGCTTTACCCTCCGGGCTCTGATCGCCACTGTGTTAGCGGCAGCGCCTTGGCCCCTGTTCATAGGATTTACAGGATGGCTTTTACAAACTTTTGAGGAGGTCCCAGATTTCGCAAAAGCGGTAGGTGCAGGGCTAACAGCAATTTCTCTGCCGCTGCTGTTTATGCATGGATTGCAGCTCTTGTGTCGCCCAAATGGCGTTGCTAAAGTCCATTTTAGTTGGCGACAGCGGGTTGTGACACTTTGGCGGCAAAATCTCGCTTGGGCAATTCCCATTGTACTGCCGGCCTTGTTCGTGACTGCAATGGCGGGGGCGGAGGCAAAAGAGAGCTACACTGAAAGTCTTGGTCGAGTAGGGTTTATGGTAAGCATGGCGGCGCTTGCGGTTTTTTCTCAACGGATGTTAAGACCTAAAGGAGGAGTTGCGGAACAGTATTTAGTCGAGCAGCCGAAAAGTTGGTTGTCCCGTTTCCGCTATATTTGGTATCCCGCTATTGTGGCTCTTCCCCTGGCTTTGCTGGGTTTAGCGGCGGCAGGGTATTTCTATACGGCGCTCCATCTTAAAAATGAAATTATTGTCACCTTGCGGCTGATCATCGCCGCCGTTCTGATTCATGATTTAGTCACCCGCTGGCTGGAAGTAACGCAACGCAAACTGGCGCTCCTCAAGATGCGGGAGAGACGAGAAGCTGAGCGGGATGCTGTAAGCCGGGTTGGTGAAGGAATGCCTACCAAGCTGAATATTCACCAGGTGGATATCCAAACGATTGATGCCCAAACCCGCCAATTACTCCATACGGTGATAGGGTTAGCCGTTGTCATTGGCGTCTGGCTTATTTGGGCACCTACTTTTCCCGCTTTGGGCATCCTTAACAATATTACCTTGTGGCACCATACTGCGGTTGTAGAAGGCCAAGAGGTGCAGAAACCTTTTACCTTAGCTAACTTGGCGCTAGCCTTGGCTTTGGCCTTGATAGCCTTTGGTGCCGCAAGAAATCTTCCCGGTGTTTTGGAGATAGTGGTGCTGCGGCGGCTTCCCTTAGAACCAGGCAGTCGTTATGCTATTACGACTTTATCCCGCTATGCCATTGCCATTGCCGGTATTATCTTAGTGGTTGATGCTATTGGGGGAAGTTGGTCCCAGATACAGTGGCTAGTTGCTGCCCTCACTGTGGGATTAGGGTTTGGATTACAGGAAATTTTTGCCAATTTTGTTTCGGGCCTGATTATTTTATTTGAGCGGCCGATCCGGGTTGGCGATGTGGTCACAGTAGGGGATATCTCTGGAACGGTTTCGCGAATTCGAATCCGGGCGACGACGGTGACAGATTTTGATCGCAAAGAATTAATTGTCCCTAATAAGTCCTTTATTACCGATAGGTTAGTCAACTGGACTCTCTCGGATCCGATCACTCGGATCACGATCAAGGTAGGGATTGCTTATGGATCGGATACCACCCTTGCCCACCAGATCATTTTAAAGGAAGTCATTGCCAACCCATTGGTGTTGGAAGAACCTCAACCTAGCGTTTATTTTGTGGGTTTTGGGGAGAGTTCACTAGAGTTTGTTGTCTGGGCCTTTGTGAGGGAGTTGGGTAACCGCTTTCCTTTGATGCACGAGTTGAATACGGCCATCAATCGCGCTCTGCGCGAGCAGGGGATTGAAATACCATTTCCCCAACGGGATATTCATGTCCGGTCCATGACCATGGCAGAATGGAGCGAATTAAGTCATTCAAGAGCAAGCCAATCGCCTATAGCCAAAGAGATTCCCCCAAATTCCCGGGAACAGGAACAATGGTCAGGCGCTATAGGTAAATCTTCTTCTTAAGGCATCCTCCGAATGTCCCGATTCGCTCCCGGCGAATCGGGGCGGGGACTTCCCTGTCCCCTGGCTCCACGCCACCGGCTTGCTCCAGGAATATCAAAACTTTTACTGAAATCCTTAAAAGGGCAGTATTCTATATTTCTTCAAAGGGGTTTATGGAGTTTGACTGGAGTTCTTGCTTTTTTTCGGAGACGCAGGTTGAGCATTTCCACCGTAACGGAAAAGGCCATAGAAAAGTAAATATATCCCTTCGGAATATGGAGATCGAAGCCTTCAGCAATTAGAGTCACCCCTACTAATACCAAAAAGCTTAAGGCAAGCATTTTTACGGTAGGATGAGCATCCACAAATTCCCCAATAGATTTTGCGGCAATCATCATGATAAGAACTGCAATGACGATGGCAATGACCATCACGGGAATCTGGTTTACCATGCCGATGGCAGTGATCACCGAATCAAGGGAGAATACAATATCTAGAATTGCGATTTGAGCAAGTATTGCCCCAAAGCTGACCACTTGCAATCCTTGAGTATGTTCTTCTGCTCCTTCGAGGCTGTTATGAATTTCCAAGGTGCTTTTTGCCAACAAAAAGAGTCCACCGCCGATAAGAATAATATCCCGTCCTGATATCTCTTCTCCCAGTAGAGAGAAGAGAGGAGTCGTCAAACGCATTACCCAAGCTAGCGATAGTAGTAAAACAATACGCATACCCATCGCCAACGACAGGCCCATTATTCTTGCTTTATGTCGTTGTTGGTCAGGTAATCGAGAGACAAGGATAGAAATAAAAATGATATTGTCTATACCAAGAACAATCTCAAGCGAGGTAAGCGTCGCCAGGGCTATCCACGCTTGAGGTTCGGCAATCCACTCCATAATAGTTTTACCGTTATTGTGTGTTTATGATGAGTTTTTCTGGAATATCTCGTCTGGCAGCAATCGCAAGAAAACCATAATGCCCAAAAATAGTAAAAGTCCTTGTTTGATGTTCAAAGTTTTTGAGAAAAACTGCAAAAAAAATTACCTATGGAATTTTTGCTTATGAAACTTTAGACGTTATTGTTCTATCAATGGGGCTGCTGTTGGCGGTTCTAGCCCGAATGCATCACTCCACATTCGAGCTAGAAAACCTTTCCTGGATAGATGAAGTCTTTACTCCAAGTCCTTTTTAATGCGCTTGTATCCGTTTTCAATTTCTTCGGCGATTGACCTTAAGGAATTGAAAATGTTCTTGGAACTTTCTAGGGTATCATCACGGACCGCATCCAGCTTAGGTTTTACTTCGTGATCCCACCTTTTTTCTATTTCTTCCCATTCTTCTTGAGCCTCAAGTTTTGCTAGATGCATTTGCACACGCAACTCATCACGTTGTTGCTTTAAACTATCTAGTAATTCTTCAAGGGCATCTTTATCATCTCTCATCATATTTTCCTCTATGCTTAGTAATGGAATTCTGACATTTAAGCTCTTTTCTATCAAGAAGGGAAATCGTCTCTGTTGTTACTAATCATAGTGTATAAGGGGGGGGGCAGATCCAAGTGAGGTCAGTAGATTGCCTGTTGCAATCGCTGGAGGTGATACATTCTCAGGAATAACTCGATGAAACAACCTGATCCAAAATTGATGTTGGTCCAGCGGTTTTTTGCTGGGACTGGCAAGAGCTATGATTTTATGGTCAATGGGGCGACCTTGGGAATTGATCGTCTCTGGAAACGCAAGATGGTGAATATGATGCCGCCGAATCCCAGGCGCATCTTAGACTTTGCTTGTGGGACAGGGATTTCCACCTTGGCTATTGCTAACCGCTATCCTGACTGCCAGGTGGTTGGCGTAGAATTGCGGGAAGAATACCTGGAGGTTGCACGTTACAAGGTTCAGAAATTAGGGGTCAATAACATTGAGCTGGTATTAAGCCGGGCAGAAGATTATCGCTCAAAGGAGCCTTTTGATTGCATTAGTTCCTCCTACTTGGCTAAATATGCTGATTTGAAGCTTCTTACCCATAGCAGCAAGACCATGCTGAAAGAGGGGGGGCTACTCTTAATGCATGACTTTACTTTTCCTCCCAAACCTTACCTTGTCCAAATCTGGCGTTTTTACTTTAAGATGCTTCAGACTATTGGCACCTTTTTTTTCCCCTCCTGGAGAGAAATCTATTATGGGCTGCCCCAGTTGATTGAGGAGAGTCCTTGGCTGTCAGAGCTGAAAGAATCGCTCCAGCAAGAGGGGTTCCGCCATATTCAAATGGAATATTTGACTCTTTATGGTTCAGCCATTGTTTCAGCCCGGAAATAGACAAACCACTCATAAAATCTGATACGCGGTCCCGGGAGGGAGGGTGGAGCAATACATCATAGTGGCGATTTTGGCCGGTGCCTTGCTTAGCATCTTTGTATAGGGGTTATCGGGAAGGTACTCAATATAAGATTCTGCTTGCTTTAAGCGTAGACTGATCTCCTGTTCCATGCAGTTGATGAAGTCTTCCCCAATGCGCTGACACCACTCATGGAGGGCCCTTTGCTGGTGGGAGGCGTGGTGGGGTAAAGCTAGCCCCATTCTATGACAGAAGTAATTGAGTGCAGGGAGTAGCGGAGAGAGTTTTTTGAACCCTTCCTGGGGATGCTCCCATAATGTGATAAAGTCTTGAAGGTCATCGGCAATTTGATAGGCTTCCCCCGTCCGGGTGCCAAAAGCGTAGGCCAAAGTTGAGATTTCTTGGGAGGCACCCGTGGCAATGGCGCCTAATTGGCATGCTGCACCGAAAAGGGCCCCCGTTTTGAGATAGATAATGCGATCATAAATGCCTGCTTCGAACAGGTTAGCTCCCCCCCCATCCGTCTGCCAAGAAAGCTCTTGGTAGGCACCATTAGCTACCGTAGCAATGGCACGTGCTACGATGGCCCCATCCTCGTTACCTAATTCCGCCATGCTCTGGATTGCGGTTGCAAACATGACATCTCCCAAAAGCACCGCCCTTCGCGGCCCTTCCACGGTCCAGGTCGCAGGACGCTGGCGGCGGGTGACGTCCTCATCTACGTAATCGTCATGGATAAGCGAGGCTGCTTGAATGCATTCGATGGCTATCGCTCTTGGCAAGGCATCTTCGGTCTTGCCTCCTAGGGCATTGTTGATAAGACAAACCAAGCAGCCTCGAATGTGTTTGCCGTCCCTGATAATTTGTTGAACGGTCTCTATCTGTAGAGGGGGAAGGGTAGAAAAAAGTATGGGTATTTGGCAGCGTAGCTCTTGATCAAGCCGGCTACGGGTCTCTCTCCAATAGCTGGGAAAATTCATCCAATTATTCCTTTTTCTTAGGCCCACCCGCGCCAGATGGCCATGCCAACGCCAAGCAAGATAACCCCTAGGCTGATACTTTTTAATATGCTTTCTAAGGTGTGAGCTTGAGCCCAATCTTTCTCACCTCTATCCAAGGTGTGAGCCCGTTTGAGCGCTTTATAGGGACGAGAGGCCTTAATTTCCACCAGGCTTAAAAAGCCCATGGCAGCGCCTACTAGCAGAGCCGCCAGGGATAGTTGGTTGGTCTGCAGAATATAGCCCCCCAGGGCGGGTAGCGTTCCCCAGGACAAGGCAAACCAGCCATCGGTATGAAACCGTCCCTTGAACCACTCTAGATTGTAGGCAAGAACAAAAAAACCTTCGGGGATAGCAATGAGCCAGAGTAGAGGGGTATGGATCAGCATATAGTAAATGCCAATCCCATAGGCGGCGATGAGAGAGAAAGTGGCGAGGGCACGAAGCTGGTTCACTGAAAAGACATGGCCCCAGGGTTTGATGTTCTTGCTGCCTAGGGCGTCCAGGGCATGGGCGCCAATGCCTAAAGCGAGAAAGTAAATGAGTAGGATAGCAGCCACCCGGTCCCAGTATATCGTCGGGGCGAGCATGGAGCCAATCACCGTATAAGCAAGAACCATGCTGGTGTATGGCAGAAACAACAGCCCTATCAGGACTCGGAACTTCAATGGGCCAAAGGAAGGAACAAACCACTCATTGGTGCGGTTGTCGCTATTCGCCTGAGCCATTTTGTTCTCCTTTTATTGGGGGCTGAATGCAGCAGGCTTGCTTAAATAATAAATATAGACAGTCAATTACCGACCACCAAGTCCTAAGTGTTTTTATAGGGAAGGTGTGCGAAACCCACAAGCCTAGCAAACCCATTGAGATGAGGCAGACTATTGGAGGTGATAAAAATCGGGTGAACTCCGGATATCGGCTCATTAAAGGAGTGGCTAGCTACGGTCGATATCCCTAGGGTATTTTAGAGTGCCTTCCTTTAGCCATAGGTATTTAAATTAAGTTAAAAAGTATGTATACACCGCAGGGGAGTAAGTTAAATCGCCGGGCCTTTCCGCGCCAGCCCATACAAATAGATGCCTATCTCAGCAGTGCACGATTTGTGCGGTGTGATGTGGAAATCCGAGATTTTTGTCTGGGCGGTTTTTTCCTCGTGCCTAGAGATCCTCAAGCCACTTATATCCAGCTACGAGAACATACGGGTGAAATAATCACCGTTCATTTTTCTTGTTCAATTTCTGTGGGCAATAAGGATTTTTCCCTCAACATGCGTATAGTCCGGGTCTCTGAAGGGGGAATTGGGGCAGCCTTTTCTGAAACGGGACCTGCGGTGCTGCAAGCCCTTCATTACCTTACCGCCCAATCGCGGCGAACACCCCCTCAACCCAAATTGGGGCCAAAACAAACCCGTTCCTCCAGTGAGAAAAAAAACAGGCAAGGGAATAATGCTCTTGTAGAAGCTTGTCGGAAGCAAATGGCAGATTATTTCCCTATAATTTTAAAGGATTTTTTTGAGCAACTGGATGAAACCCTATTTCTTTGTGCCAGGGATGCAGAAAATAATTTGGAGCAGACTTTCTATCTTGAGGCGATTGAAGAAATAAAAGGCCATCGCCAGCAGGTGGAGGAAAAATGGCAAAAAACCCTCTTAGCCCAGCTAGATGATTTAGGCGCTACTGCAAGGGACGCTTTATCTGCGCAGGAAAATCAGGCCGAATCCTCCAAGCTTGCCGTTGTCGATAAGGAGGAATTTGAAGATTGGTTGGCGATTGCTGAAGCCGTATCGAAAATGGAGGCTTGTTATGCTGATCTGTTGTTCGAGATTGAAAAGCGCTTTGCTCGTCTCATGGGGATTTCCGTTGATAAAGAGAACAACCCTGTAGGCCCAAGGGCTATTTGCCGTGCATTGCAAGGTGCAATCCGAAGCTTAGAAATAGGGCATTATATCAAGCAGTGTATCTACAAGGTATTTAAGAAGGCTGCTGAGGATAAATTGGGTGTGCTATATAATAATTTAAATGGGCTGTTAAAGGCGGAAGGTATTCTGCCATCACTAGAGCGGAAATTTACTATCCCTCAGGGCCAGAGCGCTCAAAATAGAGCATCATCATTTAGCGAACAGCCAGTTACACCTCAGGGAGATCCTTCTTCTCCGCCTAGTGGACAGAAAACTCCATCCAGGGGCAGAATTACCCCCGAGGCACCTCCATCCCCGGCTCAAAAACCAGTGCCCCAGGAAGCTTTTAGCCTTGATCGTTCCCAGGACCCTGCCCCTACTCTTGCTGCCGCCGAGGCTTACAGGGTGACTCGAGAATTACTTGGATTGTATAAACTGCATGGACAACGCAGAGGAGGCTATACTCCTGCCGGATTATTGAAAAGGGAAGAGGATTTGCTTGAGGTGCTTGCGAATTTTAGCCCTGATCACAAGGCAAATACTGGTAATGAGGATAGGGTTACTGATTGGCTAGCACAGCTATCATCAAAGATAACCCATCAGGAACGTACTGTTCGCAATGAGCCTCCCAGCAGTGAGGCCCACGATCTCATAGAAATTGTGGGTAATCTGCTGGTCTCTATTCTTGAAGACAAAGCCTTGCCGGAGAATGCCAGGACCTGGATTAGGCAGTTGGAAATCCCCCTATTGCGGCTGGCCATCCTGGACAAAGCCTTTTTAGATGAAGGAAATCATCCTGCACGGCAGATTCTTAATCTGCTGGCGCAGCTTGAAATCCCTCCTAACAAGGAGCGTGATGAAGTTGATGCCCAATTTGAGGCCAAAATCGATCATCTTGTGAATTATATTGCCCACGATTTTGAGCATAATGTTGACATTTTTTATAAAGTTTTAGAGGAGCTTAAACGGCTCTTTGGGCAGCGTACCCAGTCCATTTCCAGTAATATCGCTCAGGTCGTTCAAAGCTACCAGGCTCAGCAACAGTTAAAAAAACACAGACGGATGATCGCTGAAACACAACCGGAGGTAAAGGCAGAGATAACCCGTGGTAAAGTTTTGGGCCCTCAAGCCCCTACCATGGAAGGCAGAGATGAGGATTCCCAAAGTTGGGTGAATCGCGCCAAGCGGTTGCCCTTAAATTCTTGGGTACAGTTTACCGATCGCCAAGGTCGCCCACGACGCTTGCAGTTGGTATGGGTGGCTGAAGATTTTACTACCTTTGTTTTTGTGGATACGAAAGGTAAGAAAGCGGCCACCCTGAGTCTTAATGAAGTTGCGATGCAGCTTCGCCGCGGAACAGCGACCCTACTGGAAGATGCTAATGTGCCTCTTTTAGATCGGGCGCAGTATGCGGTTCTCCAAAAATTCCATAATCATATTGCCTATGAAGCGACCCATGATCCTCTCACCGGGTTGATTAACCGCAAAGAATTCGAAAAACGAGTCAATCATGCCTTAGCTCGGGCAAAGCACGAGCATCACCAGCATGTTTTACTCTACTTGGATCTAGATCAGTTGAAAATTATTAATAGCACCTGTGGTTATGAGGCAGGGGATGCGTTATTGAAAGAAATTGCCCAGTTGCTGGCACAATTTGTGGCGGATCGAGGCATTCTGGCTCGTTTAGGAGATAACGAATTTGGGGTGTTGTTAATCCAATGTTCCCTAGGCGAAGGCTACAAGGTTGCAGAGAAACAGCGAATTGCCATTGAAAACTATCAGCTAGCTTGGAATAACAAACGCCTTTCCGTGGGTGTCAGTATTGGTTTGGTGGCGGTCTCCGATCAGAATCGGGATGCCGCCATTTTGTTGCAACGGGTAGAGACCGCTTGTACGAAAGCAAAGGAGGCGGGAAGAAACCGGATTCGCGTTTGCGAGCTTGATGATGCAGAGTTTGTCCGTCGCCATAGCATGGTGGAGTGGGTTGCAAGAATTGGTGAAGTATTGGAAGATAACCGCTTACAGTTATGGTGTCAGCGGATTACACCTATTGCGAGTCATTCAGAAATGGAACCGCATTATGAGATCTTACTGCGCTTCCGGGGCCAAAATGGGCAATGGATTGCTGCCGGTGAATTTATTCAGACGGCAGAGTTCTATCATCGAATGGCGACTATCGATCGGTGGGTGGTTCAATCTGTACTCCAATGGATGGCTGATCACGGGGAGAGGCTAGAGCAGCTGGGGGGGGTGGCCATCAATCTCTCGGGGCAATCCCTAAGTGATGAGAAGTTAGCAGAATTTGTCAAGCGTGAATTTCATAGAACAGGTGCTCCCCCCCACAGAGTCTGCTTTGAGGCCACAGAAACTGCTGGTGTGGCAAGCCTCTCTAGCTCCGCTCGATTTATTCAGGAAATGAAAGCCCTCGGCTGCCATTTCTCGCTAGATGATTTTGGCAGTGGCTTGTCCTCCTATTCCTATCTGAAAAACCTCCCAGTGGATTATCTTAAGATCGATGGGACATTTGTGAAAGATATAGCCACTAACCCTAGTGATTATGCAGTTGTCAAATCTATTAATGAAATTGGTCACTTCATGGGTAAGAAGGTCATTGCTGAGTATGTGGAAAACAAGGCTGTTTTGGCAAAACTCCAAGAAATTGGAGTTGATTTCGCTCAGGGATACGGCATAGAGCCTCCCCAACTTCTCAGAGCAATGGAATAACCGGCCAAACCGTTGCTCTATTTAAACGGTAAGTGCTATAAATTTTAGCCGGTTCTTTTTTGTCATTTTATTGCTGCACGCTCTTTTAGTGTCGTTAAGAAAGCGCGAATTCGACGTGCATTGGTGCCTACATCACTGCGGCCTACCCGGGAAACGGAGCGCACATCAATTTTAGAACCCTGGTCAAGTGGCGTAATGCGAACGACGATGTCATCGATAAAGCCAAACCAGAATGTTGTATCGGTAGCTTCGAGGCGGATACTGCCCCCTTTCGTTTTCTGGGATTCGACTCCTATTACCTTCCACCCTAAGCTATGGGCAACAGCTAATGCCTTATCAAGTGCGGCTTGACTATTGAGTGGTAGGCGAAGAGGTTTAATTTCTGGATAGGCTTCTTGTTGCTGGGCAGCAATATTAATGCCCCCGTAATGAGAGGGGTTAGGAGCATCGGCACGGAGGGGAAGAAGCACTGAAAAAGCGGGCGGATTCTGGGTGTCAGTGGTGATATCGTGGATGGGGGGCACCGAGCGTGCAATGAACAGCCAGTAGAGGGGAATGGAGAGCACTACCAAGCTGAGTGTAAGCCCTAGCAAAGCCGGCCAAAATCCCCTCCGCTGTCGTCCTGGTCGGGTACGGAAAGCGCCCCACAAGGAGAAGACAATACCGGTTAGCGCACCGAGAGCTGTCCAACGCAGGACTGAGAAGCCAGTCGCAAAGTGCCACCAGCCTAGACGATGCCCGAATCCTGATAAGGCTGCTGCTAATGCGCTTAGAATAGCAATCGTAATCCCCAAAAAAGCAATCCGGTCCAGGGGATGTGGCGAGGAATGTTGATTTTTAACGGTATCTTTTTTCATTTTAATCATGATTCGCGATGGCAGACTTTAATACCCATATGATTGGTGCGGCGGCAGTAAGCGGCATCGGGGCTACTGTGCTTATGATGACACATACTTTCCCGGCACAGATACTGATGACCTATTTTGTCTTAGGTGTGGTTGGAGGGATGCTTCCTGACATTGATTCTGATAGTTCCATACCCGTTCGCTGGACATTTAATGTGCTTGGGGTCATAACTGGTTTTTTCTTGGTTTTATACTTGGGGGCCCATTACTCTCTTATAGAATTAGTTCTTTTATGGGGTGCTTCTTTTATTATTATCCGCTACGGGATATTTTCCCTGTTTACTCAGTTGACTGTTCACCGAGGTCTTATTCATTCTATTCCTGCGGCTTTGTTTTTTTCGTTAGGAACCGTGGTGCTTGCGGTGCAGGCACTTGAGGTACCGGTGCTCAATGCTTGGCTCTGTGGCACGTTTGTGTTTTTAGGTTTTCTGACTCACTTAGTCTTGGATGAGCTATACAGTGTAGATCTGATGGGGGTAAGCGTGAAGCGCTCTTTTGGTACCGCGCTGAACTTGGGCAGTTTCCGCGCCCCCTTAAAGACCGGGTTGCTCTATTTGCTAACAGGGGCTTTGTTTTATTTAGCCCCCCCTATAGATGATTTTTTAGCTTTTATCTTCAATTCTCGTGTACAGCAGTTATTCGTTGAGCGGCTGTTTCCCGTAGAGGGGTGGTTTAATACTGCAGCAATTGATCTGTTTTAGCTGCCATAATGAAATCATTTTTATGAAGCCCTTTAATTTTATGGGACCACCAGCTCACAGTCACTTGTCCATACTCCGTTAAAATAGCAGGGTGATGTCCTACCTTTTCTGCTAGGGCTCCAATTTTATTGGTAAAGTCCAGTGCTTCAGCAAAATTGCTAAATTTAAAAATCCGTTGCAGGCGACGGATATTATTTTCTTCAATAACTTTCCACTCAGGCACTTGCGGATGAAGTTCCCGGATTTCTGCTTCTGTCACCTGGGGCGCCCCTGCATCACAGGCCTCGCATTGCATCGTGGATAAATCTTCCATTCTGACACCTTAAATAGTTGTTAATGAGTTATATTTATAACACGTTATGAGCCATTTGCGTTAGCTTGCTGACTTAGCCCTATAAAAGATCACCAATTCCTTTTGGGCAAAAGTATAGCCGACAAATTACAATGGGGAGAATGGGTTGAAAAAGACGGAAATAAACCCATAGGCCGTCGGTCTAATATTTTGGGTTCCTTGGGCAATAGTTGGGCGGCGGTTTTGTCATTGCTTTGGGCCACTTAAATTTCTTATCACCTCTAGCGAGCAAACCGGCAAGACAATTGCTAATCGATAATATCTTAATTCTTCTGGGCACTGCTCTTGTGGTCGTTGGGTTGATCCAGCGGGCTCGCTTATCCCCTATCGTCGGCTATTTACTAGTGGGAGTCATTGTCGGGCCCCATGCACTGGGATGGGTGCAAGACCTAGAAGCGATACATCGATTGGGAGAACTAGGGGTGATTTTTTTAATGTTCACTATTGGCCTGGAGTTCTCCCTCCCTCGCTTATTGGCAGACAAAACTACGGTATTGGGTCTGGGAGGGATGCAATTGGGGCTGACGACCCTGGTAATAGGGGTGGCGGCTGGTGTCTTTGGCCTCCAGCCGGCGGCGGCATTTGCCGTGGGAGTAGCGCTTGCAATGTCTTCGACCGCTATCGTATGCCGGCAACTGGTTGAACAAACAGAAATCCACACTCGGCTGGGCCATACGGCAGTGGGCATTTTGTTGTTTCAAGATCTGGCCGCAATCGTCCTGTTGTTGATTTTGCCGATATTGGCGGAAGGAACCCCCTGGCTGCGTTTTTCGGACATGGTGGCGGTCTTGGCCCAGGGGGCTGGCGTATTTTTTATTTTGCTCTTTTTAGGGCGTTGGGGTGTACGGCCATTTTTTCGTTATATTGCCTCGCTCCATTCTCCAGAGCTGTTCATGTTGGCCGTGCTCCTGGTGAGCCTGGGGGCGGCTTGGTTTGGACAAGAGGCAGGGTTATCCCTAATGCTGGGAGGATTCATGGCGGGAATGGTATTAGGGGAGACGGAATTCAGGCATCAGGTTGAAGCGGATATTCGCCCCTTCCAAGACGTCTTATTGGGCTTATTTTTTATTACCATGGGCATGCTCGTGGATCTGAAAGTTCTAGTCCAGGTTTGGCCAGCAGCGGTCTTGTTGGCTACCGGCCTGATATTGGTAAAGGGGGGGGTGATTGCGGGGCTGGCCAAAGCAAGCCATTTACCTGCCAGTACGGCATTACGGGTAGGTATCGTCCTTGCACAAGGGGGGGAATTTAGCCTCGTCATCCTGTTTCTAGCCCTGGATGTGGGATTATTGGGGGGGGCTGTTGGGCAAGTGATATTGAGCGCTGTGCTGTTGAGCATGACCGTAGCGCCGGTGTTGATCCGATTTAATACGACGCTAGCTGAATACTTTTTTGCCGGCAGTCTCCAGCGAATGCGCACCGGTATTGCACAACAAGTGGCGGAAACGGCGAAGGGTTTAGAATCCCATATTATCCTCTGCGGTTACGGCCGTGTGGGTCAGAATATTGGGCGATTTCTGGCCGAAGAGAATTTTCCCTATATCGCCGTGGACTTGGATCCTTATCGAGTACGGGCTGCCGCTGAGGCAGGCGAGCCGGTCAGCTATGGCGATGTGACTCGTGAACATATACTGCATGCCGCGGGGCTAGAGCGGGCCCAGGCTGTGGTTGTCACCTTTAATGATACGCGCTCGGCGCTGAAGGCTCTAGGTCATATCCATGCTTCCCGGCCGGATATCTCTATTTTAGTGCGAACTATAGACGATACCCATTTAGAAGAACTTTTGAATGCTGGCGCTACAGAAGTGATCCCCGATGCTTTGGAAGCTAGTCTGACCCTAGCCGCTCATATTTTGCTGTTGCTTGGCGTTCCGATTAGAAGAGTACTCAGACGTAGCACCGAGGTTCGGTCCGACCGCTATAGTTTATTGCGGACTTTTTTTCATGGCCGCCGCTCTCCCCGTCGGCGCGAGCGGTTGCAAGTTTTTCGAGTCCCCCAAGGGGGATATGCCGTAGGGCGTACATTACAGGAACTCGCCCTGGGTCGCCATGGGGTTACCGTGACTGCCGTGCGTCGCCAGGGGATTAGAAAGGCTAATCCGACGCCGGAAATGCGTATTGAAGCTGAAGATGCCTTAATCTTGCATGGTTCCCCCGAGGCACTCCAACGCGCCGATCGGCGTTTGCTGACTGGAAAACCTTGAAAGTAACGCTATTGGGGGAGACTGTCTACATAGAGGGTGAGGCCCTCCCGGGAAATCACTTCCACATATGCTCCGGCTTCGATATTTTCGCCATTTAGAGAGACTGCATTCCATAACTCCCCATTGATCATAATTTTGCCTTTGGGGGTGAGGGGTTGGACCGCCTTTCCCCTTTGATAGAGCAGTCCTTCTCCTCCGAGCCAAGAGCGGCTATCGTATTGGTAATATAGCGTTCCATTATGGCGCTCATAGCGAATAATATTGCCTCCCAAGACCAGAGCTGCGGTAGTGCCGAAACTCCCCATGAAGATGCTCCACCAATGCCCGGAAAAGAGATCCAAGAGAAAACCTGCCAGTGCTAAAAGAGCCAGGGCAATAAGAAGATAAAGACTCCAAGTGGCAGCAGCTAATAGTAGCTCGAATAGAGACAAATAATGGACAAAGATCCGATTCCGTCCAAAGCGCCGATCTTGGCGTGTGATCCGATGGAATAAACGCCGCCAATAAAACCCTCCGTGGATAGTCCCCCCCAAAATACCCAGGACAAGGGCGTCTAAATGGGTAGGAATATTCCTCCACCGGAGCCATAATAGGCTACTGCATATTGCACCTAAAAGAATGACATTCCCTATTACACGGGCTTGCTTAACCATGATGGGAAGACCTTGAGAGATAATAATGGCTGGAGTTTGTTGCTAAACGAAGTAATCCTAGAACCGGTTAGGGTCGCACGATTAACTATTTAAGGAACCCAAATGTCTGCAATTAGGGATAATTTTTGTCCCCCTAGGGAGTTGCCTTTTCCTCATATCACGGTCATTTTAGGTGATCCACGCTTGCCGGATGAGTCCAAAATCGGTAGCTGCTTTAGTGCCGAGGATATAGAAGCGGTGGACAGAGTTAAAGAGGCCTTGGGAGAATTGCAAGGTTACCGGTTTACCTACCTGGATAACCATTCGACGTTGATGACTAATCTCATCGCCGATCCCCCGGATTTTGTCCTCAATTTTTGTGATACGGGCTATAAAAACCAAGCTCGCCAGGAACTCCACCTCCCGGCACTGCTGGAAATACTTGGAATTCCCTATAGCGGTGCAGGACCCACTTGTCTTGGGATGTGCTATGACAAGTCCCTGGTGCGGTCGGTGGCGAGAACCCATGGTATTCCTGTGCCTGCCGAAACTTTTGTTGGTTGCAATGACCCCTACGAAGCAGTATCCCAAAATTTTCCTGTTTTAATCAAACCTAACCGGGCAGATGGCAGTTTGGGGATCACCGAGGCCTCCCTGGTCCACGACGAACAGCAAGCCCGTGCCTATCTCAACAAGCTCGCCATAGAATTTCCCAACTGGGATCGGCTGATCCAAGAATTTTTGCCCGGCGAGGAATACAGCGTTGGCATACTGGGTAACCCAGCCTCTGGTTTTATGATATTGCCTATCCTGGTGGTGGACTATAGTAAGCTGGTGGCCAGCCGCTTGCCTCCTATCCTGGCCTATGCTTCTAAAATCGATCCTCAATCACCTTACTGGACCGATATTAAATATCGCGAGGCCTCCCTAGAGGAGGATCTGCGCCAGCGTTTGGTGGGTTATTGCCTGTTTTTATTCGAGCGGCTAGGCTGCCGGGATTATGCCCGGTTCGATTTCCGCACCGATGTCCAGGGTGAAATTAAATTGTTAGAGGTCAATCCTAATCCTGCCTGGTGTTGGGATGGCAAGTTGAATTTGATGGCGGGATTTGCCGGATACCATTATGCCGAGCTATTGGAAAGAATCCTCCATGCTGCCCAAGTTCGATATAAGTACCTATGAATAAAATATGAGGTGTTTTAGGAGCGAGCCGGAGGTGTTCCCCAAACCCGTTTTTCCTCCCTGAAAAAAGGGTTGGCGGGGACTTCCCTGTCCCCTGGCTCCACGCCACCGGCTCGCTCCCGGAATACTGCAAAACTTTTACTGAGATACTTAGATAAAGGCAGGTATCCACCAAACCAGCTAGGGGGTAATCCTTAGCTTAAACCCGATCCCGGGGGATGGTCTCCTCCCAGCGGCGAGAGAAAACCAATGTTTTTCCTTCATAGGCCTCTAGGTCCGCGTAGAGGTGAAAGCTATCTTGGTCTGAGGACAGGCAGGTTCGGGCTTTAATGCGGATTTCCCAATCACCGCGGCGGAGTAAGGCATTTTGCTCGTTTTCCGCACGGGCTGACAGGGGATCGGTCTCGCCGATGCGAAAACGTTTTAGAATCGTATGGCCAAGGTCTAAGTCAATGGCGTGGAGGTGGGCGACTGCCGCCCCATCGAAATCACCGCCGTCACTGAAAATGGTATACAAGGTTTCATTGGTGGAAAGATCCCGCTCAATAGTGCGCTGAAATTTTGCCGGCCGCAAGGTGAGGTGCGCGGGGGCCGGCGCCTTTTCTGGTTTTTCAAAAGGGCGGAGCGATGGGTCTTGGGGGTCGGGGGGGCGCACCGGTAAGTCCAGGTAACTATGGCCCGTGAATAGGGTCAGATGAACCGGCTCCGGCGAGGGCCATGCCACCGGCCAGTAGCTGGTAGATACCGCCAGCCGGAGGGTATGACCTGGAGGGAAAGCATGGGCGATATCATTGAGTTGGACTTGGACGGTATAGCGCTTGCCTGGCTTTAAAGGTTCAGGAGCCTCATGGCTGTGGCGATGGGTGAGATTGAGCAGACCATAAGTTACGCGGGTTGAAGCACCATCGGGAGCAATATCATTCAGGCGTACGGCGATGAGGGCGCCGGGTTGATCTAGGGCAAGCTCCAAGGTGACTAGGGGGGCTCCCAGAATTTCCAGGCGCTGGTCCAGAGGGGTAGAATCAAAGGTCAGGGATTTGCCATCATCTTCACGCTGGTCGGTAGGCATTTCGCCATCCGCACCGAAGCCACACCAGTCGCCGGCAGTGAGGCCGGTGGTCTGGGGTGATTGGAAAACCAGTTGGGTTTCGGCAACCCCTTCCTCCACTAGGCGGTTGGGGGTCAACATCAGTCGTAAGGGTGTAATCCGCGGGGAAGGCCAAAGCTTTTCTGCAACCCAGCGGCCGGGACGTTCTTCATAAAAGGGTTGGGGGGGCACGCTTTCCTGCATCCACACCCGGTATAGGGGCTCCTCCATGATTCCCTGATCAATGCCTTTGAGCCAATGGTCCCACCACCGTAGGGCTTCTTGTAAGAAGCCGATAGTGGGTCCAGGTGCGCCTTCATGGGGAAAACTGTGGGTCCAGGGGCCGATTAATCCCTTACGGGGTACTGACAATTCTTTTAGCAGCCGGGGGATGGCATTGGAATAGGCATCGGCCCAGCCGCCAATAGCGTATACAGGGCAATGGATACGGCTATAGTCCTCGCACACCGAGCCGTGTTGCCAATATCTGTCCCGTCGTGGGTGGAGTAGCCAAACTTCGGGGAACAAAACGGCATGATGTAACCGCTCCATCCACATTTCGCGCCAACGCTCACCCACCAGTTCCGGATCTGGGGGATAAGCATTAAAGGTCAATAACACTGAACCCCAAGTCAGGTTTTCGTTTAGCAAGCAGCCGCCCATGTAGTGGGCGTCATCGGCATAGCGGTCATCGGTGGAACAGAGGGTAATGATCGCCTTAAGCTCTGGGGGCTGTAAAGCCGCAACCTGCAAGGAGTTGAATCCTCCCCAGGAAATGCCCATCATGCCAATGGCACCGGAACACCAAGGTTGGGAGGCGATCCAGCGGATAACCTCGATGGCATCATCTTGTTCTTGTTGGAGATACTCGTCTAATAGCAAGCCGTCTGAGTCCCCAGAGCCGCGAACATCGACCCGTACCGCGGCATAACCGTGGCCAGCAAAGTAATGGTGCATGGGTTCGTCGCGGGGACGGGTAAAATCCCGTTTACGATAGGGGATATACTCGAAAATGGCTGGTACGGGAGATTGGGTGGCGTCCTCGGGTAGCCAGATTCGGGCGGCTAGGCGGCAACCGTCGGACATGGGGATCCAACAGTTTTCGATTTCCCGCACCCGATGGGGGAATGAGGTGACGACTTTCATAATTGCTCTATGCTTATCCTGTCCGCGCGGATCTCTTGGGTTGACCAGAAGGCTAGAGCCAATCGTTCCCGGGCGGCGAGACCGGCTTCTAGGTCCCAGCAGTTCACGATAGCCAACCGAAAGCCACCGGGGGGCATGGCGTGGACTTCCGGAGGTTTATCCGGTAGGAAGGTGATTTGGAGGCTGGAAATCCCGGGTTCGGTCAAAATTTCATCCACAGTCTTATGGTTGAGTTGGGGGTAGTGTAGTCCATGGGCGCCAAACAACACGACACTGTAGCCTGTGCGGCGCTGCTCATCCCGATAGTGCCAGCGGTGGTGGGTATAAAGCTCCACAATGGCGTCCAACCAGCCTGGGCCATAGAGATCGGGCCATTGATCGGCAAATCGCAGATGCGCCTCAATGATCTTGCCACCGATAGTTTCCAGGTTGAGGGCTCCCGTGTAATCTTTTAGATGCTGGCGTAGCCACTGCCCACAATAATCTTCAATGACGGGGCGGGGCTCGGCAAGGATCGTCCAATAATCAAAAATGCCGCCCTCCAGCGCTTTACCGATGGTATGACGCCACCATTTAGGTTCCCCCTTCACCACGATCACGTCAGTGCTCACATGCTCACCTTCCAATAGGGGCATCCACATGTGTCCTGGCGCCTGTTCACGCTCGTATTGTTCGGCAGACTCAATGATTTTGCTACCACTTCCCATGCCGCGGAGGTTATAAATTGGCTTGCTAAACACCGGAAAGGAGGGCGGCAGGATGTCGTGGGGAGCATACTCCAAGTCCTGGCTCTCGCAAATTGACATTTTGTTATAAATCCAGCGGTATTGGGGATAAAGCTGCCATGCCAATTCATCGTCTGTGGGAATGAACAAGTCTTTGGGGCAGGGAACGTTCTCGAAATACTGAGCGCGCCAGGGATCTTTTTCTACAATCGGCATATGTCAATCCTAATAGCCAGGGTAACAATAGTCCCCTAATATTATCGTAGCAATGGCAGCACCACCTTAGTGGGAAAGCTGGTCAGCGGCTAGAAGGTCAGTATTCATCATATCTTTCCTGTACTTCTTAGCGGCAACTGCCGTTTCTAGGATTATGTTGACGTGTTGATTTTGTGGGAAGTTCAATTGTGACAGTGACTTTACAAGATATCCGTGAGGCAGCGGATTTAATCACCGATAGTCTTGAGGTGACTCCTTGCGCCCACTCCTGTACCCTCTCTGAGATTACCGGCGCAGAGGTATTTCTAAAATTTGAAAACCTTCACTTTACAGGTGCCTTTAAGGAACGGGGAGCTCTGGTCAAATTGCTGTCATTGACCCCCGAAGAGCGCAAAGGGGGGGTAATTGCCATGTCCGCGGGGAATCATGCCCAGGCGGTCGCCTACCATGCTCAACGTTTAGGTATCCCAGCAACCATTGTGATGCCCCGTTTTACGCCTAATGTGAAAGTGGAACACACCCGTGCCTTTGGGGCTGAAGTTATTCTCTATGGCTCCGGCTTGAGTGAAGCCAGTACCTATGCCTTGAAGCTGGCGAGAGAACAGGATCTGACGCTGGTACATCCTTACGATGATGAAAAAATCATCGCGGGTCAGGGGACTATTGCCCTGGAAATACTTGATTCTTGTCCTAATTTAGAAGTGTTGCTCGTTCCTGTGGGAGGAGGGGGCTTAATCTCTGGTGTGGCCATTGCTGCCAAGGGGTTAAGGCCCGAGATGGAAGTGGTGGGTGTAGAAGCGGCACGTTTCCCCTCTATGTTTCAAGCCACCCAGGGAATGCCCGTTAAATGTGGCCAGGACACGATTGCAGAAGGAATCGCGGTGAAGCAACCGGGGCAGATAACCCTCGCCGCTGTCACCCAGTGGGTGGATGAGATCCTGTTGGTAGATGAACAGGCCATAGAAGCGGCAGTGCTGATGTTGCTTGAAATAGAAAAGACCGTGGTTGAAGGGGCAGGTGCGGTAGGATTGGCGGCACTGGTTCATCATCGTGATCGATTTAAGGGGCGCCAGGTAGGGCTTATCCTGTCCGGTGGCAATATTGATTTGCTTGTCCTTTCCTCCATTATCCAGCGGGGTCTAGTTCGCTCTGGCCGTTTAGTTCGAATTCGGGTTTCGGTGCCTGACCAACCGGGCGCTCTGGGAGAAATCGTTCAATTATTGGGCAGTGCAGAGGCCAATATTGTAGAGATTCGTCATCAACGGGCATTCACCAATCTATCCTTACCGTTAGCGGAAGTCGAATTTATCGTCCATACGCGAGGGTTGGAACATGTTTACCAGATAAAAAAGGCAATGGATAAGGCAGAGTACCAGGTCTATTTGCCAGATAGTGACAAGATCAGTGACTAACCCGGAAGCCTGTTTAAAATACCTTCCATAGCCTCATTAATTTTTTTGAAGTTTTCTTCCTGGGATAACATCTCTTCCGGTTTCTGGATATATTTGCCGCCGGTAAGTTCATGTTCACAGTGAGCAATGATTTGTCGCACGTTTTCTGGCCTGACTTCAAGGTGAAATTGCAAAGCCAGTACTTTGTCATTGTAAATGAAGGCTTGATTATGACATGCTTTGCTTTGGGCCAATCGGCTAGCACCGAGCGGTAATTCAAAGGTATCCCCATGCCAGTGAAAGACATTGAGTTTTTGAGGCAAGAAGTTAAATAGAGGCGAAGCCTTAGCTTCCGCTGTGAATTGGATAGGAAACCATCCAATTTCTTTATAGGGATTTGGAAATACTTTCGCGCCTAATACTGCCGCAATCAATTGGGCACCTAAACAAATACCAATCACAACTTTTTCTGCTTTGATAGCTTGCTCGATAAATTTTTTTTCTTGTAGCAACCAAGGATATTTATCTTCTTCGTCAATGTTCATTGGGCCACCCATGACCACTAGCCAATCAATTGATCCTATTTCAGGCAGCGGGTCGCCACGATGAAATTGGGTGGCTGACAGGGGATGGCCATTGGCTTTTGCCCACTTTTCAATATTGGCAGGAGTCTCAAAGGGTACGTGTTGAAGATAATGGATTTTCATTTTATTAAGGTGATGTTAATTTCAGCCCCATAATGCCGATCACAATCAGTGCGATACACCCTAGGCGGGGCAGGGCAGCCGACTCAGAGAAGAGAATAATGCCTAGAATAGTTGTGCCTGCTACCCCAATTCCTGTCCAGATAGCGTATCCTGTGCCTATAGGAATAATTTTTAGTGCCTGGGAAAGAAAATAGAAACTGGCAATCATCGCCGCAACAGTAAAAATGCTTGGCCAGAGCCTCGTAAATCCCTCGGTATATTTTAGCCCGATAGCCCAAATAATCTCTAATAAACCCGCGACTACGAGATTAACCCATGCCATTTAGCTTCCCTTTTATATTTTTAATCTTCTTGCCATCCAAAATCTGGGTTGCCAGTAGATATTGTCGAGTTTGGAGATTATTACTCCTTTTTTTGTGGAGACATGTATCTAGGTATTCAATTAGAGGTAGGCAAAATATCAATCAACGATAACCATGATATTTTTGGCATGCTGCTTTAATCACGATTACCTTTGATTTATTTTAGTTAAATTTTCCCTATTTTATACTCTCGGCTAATTTGTGCGCTACTCGCTAGGCTAAAGCTTTCTAACGATTTGCCGCGCCCTTCATGATCCCAACGCCAAACTGTGAGAGGGTAATGAAACCACAAGCGAATTGCCCGATGGCGATAAACCCCTTGGCGGGACTGGTACTCTTTTAGGGCGGTACTTGCAAGAGAGGTGAAGCAGGGGTAGCCCGAAGAGGGTAGCACTTGATTTATATTCCAATCCCCAGCCATCCCATGGGTCTTGTGCTGGGAAGGGTGCGCCGCACTGGGGACAGGAGAAGGCTTGCTCTGAAATGGGGTGTTGGCATTCTCGACAGGGTTTCATCTTTCTGCTTTAACAAAAAGGCGTTTTAAAAGAGGGCCTTACTAAAGAGAGTTTCTATCTTCTAAATGTTATTATTATCGGTAACAGCCAGTTATCTTGAAAATGGTGGTAGAGTTCTTTTATTGAAAACTCTTTCCCACATTATCCAGCCGGGCCATGTGGTTTATTGGCCCGCATGTATTATTGTGAAAGACAGACAGCAATATGCTTGATCCGAAATTACTTAGAAATGCCTTAGCAGAGACCGCCCGCCTATTAGCGCGGCGGGGATTTGAGTTGGATGTGACCGCTTTTGCTGCGCTAGAAGCCGAGCGCAAAGAGATTCAGGTCCGCACCCAAGAACTCCAGGCTGAACGAAACGCCCGCTCCAAAGCCATTGGTAAAGCCAAGGCGCAAGGGGAAGATGCTGCTCCCTTGTTGGCGGAGGTGGCCGAACTGGGGGATCGGCTCAAGGCTGCTGAGGCTCGTTTGGGGGAGATCCAGAGTCAAATCGATGAGATTCTGATGGGAATTCCCAACCTGCCTGATGCCAGTACGCCGGAGGGTCGAGACGAGAGGGACAATGTGGAAGTGCGGCATTGGGGGGAACCGCCTGCCTTAGGGTTTGCCCCCAAAGATCATGTGGACTTGGGGGGGGTGCTGGGGATGGACTTTGAAACCGCGGCAAAACTTAGCGGTGCTCGTTTTGTAACTCTTTCAGGTCGTTTAGCCCGTTTGCACCGGGCGCTTATCCAGTTTATGCTCGATGTACACACCGGCGAGCACGGCTATACTGAGGTCTATGTTCCTTATCTAGTGAATCGCCAATCTTTGGAAGGAACGGGGCAATTACCCAAGTTTGAGGAAGATCTATTTGCTATCCGTGATACCGGCTATTACCTCATTCCCACTGCTGAAGTCCCAGTGACTAATCTCGTCCGGACGGAGATTTTGCCTGCTGAGCGCTTACCCCTCAAGTATGTGGCCCATACCCCCTGCTTTCGTAGTGAAGCCGGATCCTATGGCAAGGATACCCGGGGGATGATCCGCCAGCATCAGTTTGAGAAGGTGGAGTTGGTGCAGATTGTGCCGCCGAAAGATTCCCCTCAGGCCCATGAAGATCTGACCGGCCATGCGGAGGTTATTCTGCAGCGGCTAGGGTTACCCTACCGGGTTATGAATCTCTGCACAGGTGATCTTGGTTTTGCCAGCAGCAAAACCTATGACTTGGAAGTGTGGTTGCCAGGACAGCAGGCCTATCGGGAGATCTCCTCTTGCAGCAATTTCTTGGATTTTCAGGCGCGTCGGCTTCAGGCCCGTTGGCGTGATCCGGAAACCCCAAAACCCGCATGGCTGCATACCCTCAACGGTTCTGGGCTAGCGGTGGGTCGGGCCTTGGTTGCAGTCATGGAAAATTATCAGCAGGCCGATGGCAGTATCCGCGTGCCGGAGGTATTGCACCCTTATATGGGCGGCGTTTCGGTTATCCAGCCCCCCTCAGAAGCGACCCGATGAGGGCCCAGCTCATTGCTTTTATTCTTGAAGCGCCTGATGTTATCTCAATTGTAGGTATAATGGGGTTATGGAAGAGTTATCAGTAGTACAGCGCATTGCCATTTGGGTGTTGCCTATACTGTTCGCCATTACTGTCCATGAGGTGGCTCACGGCTGGATGGCGCTTCGGTTTGGTGATCACACCGCCCAGATGATGGGACGGTTAACGCTTAACCCTATCCATCATATTGATCCTATTGGTACCTTGCTGGTCCCGGGCATTTTGCTCATGCTCGGTGGCGTGGTCTTTGGCTGGGCTAAGCCAGTGCCTGTGTCCTGGGATAAGCTCCGCAATCCTCAGCGAGATATGGCCATTGTGGCTTTGGCAGGGCCCATGGCTAACCTTGTTATGGCGATTCTCTGGGCGATTATCTCGCGCATTGGGATTGCTCTAGCACTAGATTTTCCCATGATTGGCCTGCCTCTAGCCTATATGGGCATTGCCGGAATGTTTATTAATGCCATTCTAATGATGTTGAACCTCATACCCCTGCCCCCTCTTGATGGGGGCAGGGTGTTGGTTGGGGTTCTCCCTGGACCTCTTGCCTATAAGGTAAGCCGGGTTGAGCCTTACGGCTTTTTTATCCTCCTCGGCCTGCTGTTTACCGGTGCCTTATGGTATGTTCTGTGGCCTTTAGTCGATGGGCTTTTAACCGGATTGGTGTATTTTGTGGGGGTACCAAAGCGGGAATTCTTTGGTGGATTATTAACTCTGATGGGAGCCCACTAAGGGTAAGAGGAAGAGAAAGAGGATGGCTTTGAGTTCCTTACAGTCCCAGCGCGTGCTTTCAGGGATGCGTCCAACCGGGCAGCTGCATCTTGGTCATTATCATGGCGTATTAAAAAATTGGGCCCAATTGCAGCACGAATATAATTGCTTCTTTTTCGTGGCTGATTGGCATGCTTTGACCACGGAGTACGAAAATCCCCAGGTGATTACGGAGAGCGTCTGGGATATGGTCATTGATTGGTTGGCTGCAGGCATTGAGCCTTCGGCAGCGACTTTGTTTATCCAGTCGAAGGTGCCGGAGCATGCAGAACTGCATCTGCTGCTCTCCATGGTGACCCCCTTGGGGTGGTTGGAACGGGTGCCGACTTACAAGGATCAGCAGGAAAAATTGAAAGAGAAGGATTTAGCGACCTATGGTTTTCTAGGCTACCCCCTGTTGCAAAGCGCCGATATCCTCATTTATAGGGCAACCAAGGTGCCGGTAGGGGAAGATCAAGTTCCCCATGTGGAGATTACCCGGGAAATTGCCCGGCGTTTTAATCATCTCTACGGCCGTGAGCCCGGCTTTGAGGAGTTAGTGGAAGCGGCTATTAAAAAAATGGGCAAGAAAAACGCCCAGCTCTATCGGGAGCTGCGCCGACGTTTCCAGGAACAGGGAGATGTGGAAGCTTTGGAGAAGGCCCGTGCTTTCCTGGAAAATCAGCAAAATCTTACCCTCGGTGATCGGGAACGCCTCTTTGGCTATCTGGAAGGGATAGGTAAAGCTATTCTGCCGGAACCGCAAGCTCTATTGACTCCAGCCGCTCGCATGCCGGGGCTTGATGGGCAGAAAATGTCTAAGTCCTATGGCAATACGATTGCCTTGCGTGAGCCGCCGGAGCAGGTGGAGCATAAGCTGCGAACCATGCCTACGGATCCGGCCCGGGTGCGACGCTCGGATCCCGGCGATCCGGACAAGTGCCCTGTCTGGCAATTCCATCTGGTGTATTCTAATGAGGAAGTCAAAGAGTGGGTCCAAAAAGGCTGCAGGACAGCAGGCATTGGTTGCTTGGATTGCAAACAACCCATTGTTGAGGCCATTCAGTCTGAACTAAAGCCCATTCGGGAGCGGGCGCAAGAGTATGCCCGTCATCCTGAGGAGGTCCAGCGGATTATCAATGAGGGTAATGAAGTGGCCCGGGAGGTAGCTCGAGAAACGATGGAGGAGGTGCGTCAAGCAATGGGGTTATCTTATCGGTAAGTAGCCCTGTCGGAAGTTAACAACACGTTATGCGACCCTCGCGCTCCGTGTGCCGCTACGCTTTGTATCATCTCTGGAGGGGGCGTTCACCATCCATGGAGAACTTCTAGGTTAACTGGAAAGTTGCTGGAATCGGAGTTATGGGAGAAACATCGGAGCAAACGCCGCCTTCAGTAGCCCCGGCGCTTGCTGTCGTTCAAGGGCGGCCCATTACCGAGTTGCCCCACGATCTCTATATCCCGCCTGATGCTTTGGAAGTCTTTCTGGAGTCTTTTGAAGGACCGCTGGACTTGTTGCTCTATCTGATCCGGCGGCAAAATCTGGACATCCTGGATATCCCTCTCGCGGCGATTACCCGCCAGTATATGGAGTATATTGAGATTCTGCGTGAGCTACGTCTAGAATTAGCCGCAGAGTACTTGGTCATGTCAGCTTGGCTTGCTGAAATCAAATCGAGGATGTTATTGCCCCGTCCCCAGGAGACCGCTGAAGAAGAGGGGGATCCCCGAGCGGAATTAGTTCGTCGCCTCCAAGAGTATGAGCGTTATAAGAAGGCGGCTGAAGATTTAGATTCACTGCCTCGAGTGGGCCGGGATATCTTTGAGACTGGAGTCCACCTTCCACCTGAGGAGGTGGTCAAACCTCAGCCCAAACTTGAGTTAGTCGATCTCTTGTTTGCCCTTAAGGGGGTATTGGCTCGGGCAGAAATGTTCAGCCACCATCATGTGACTCAAGAAGCTTTATCGGTACGGGAGCGTATGGGGGAAGTGCTAAGCCAGGTGAGTGCGGATAGTTTTTGCGAATTTACCGCTTTATTTCGTCTAGAAGAGGGGCGTTTGGGGGTAGTGGTCACTTTTCTAGCTATCCTGGAGCTGATGAAGGAGTCCCTGCTGGAAGTCGTTCAGGCTGAGGCTTATGGTCCGCTACATGTGAGGGCAGTGGCGGCATGAGTGAGTTATGTTCCCTAAAAAATATTATTGAAGCTTCGTTGTTGGCGGCGGATCGGCCCCTGTCGGTGGAACAGTTGGGTAAGCTGTTTGATGAAAGGAGGCCGCCATCTCGCGACCAGATAGGCAAGGTGCTTGAGGAACTTACAGCAGAGTGGGAAGGCCGGGGGATTGAGTTGAAGGCGCTCCATAGCGGTTATCGCTTCCAGATTCGACAGGAATTAGCCCCTTGGATTTCTCGCCTCTGGGAAGAGCGGCCCTCCCGCTATTCTCGGGCCTTCTTAGAGACTTTAGCTCTTATTGCTTACCGTCAGCCGATTACCCGCGCGGAAATCGAAGAGATTCGTGGCGTTTCCGTCAGCAGTTCTATTATGAAAACCTTGCAGGAGCGGGAGTGGGTGAGGGTTCTTGGGCACCGGGAAGTCCCTGGACGGCCTGCTTTATATGGTACCACCCGCAAATTCTTGGACCAATTTAACCTTAGGAGCTTGAATGAATTGCCGCCTCTGGCGGAAATAAAAACTTTGGGTGAACCTCAAATAGAGCTCACTTTGGTTGAAGGTGGCTTAGGGAAGGAGGGTGCGGTCCGGGAACAGGAGCCACCACCCTCTAAGGAAGCTTCTGCTGAGCCTGTATCCACTTCTGATGAAGCGCTGCGTAGGCAGTAGTTTTCAGAAAGAAAGGTATTTATCCATGGCAGAACGCCTGCAAAAGGTATTGGCGCGGGGCGGACTAGGTTCTCGCCGGGAGATTGAAGAATGGATCAAAGCAGGCCGGGTTCGCGTCAATGGTGTTCCAGCCCAGCTTGGGGATAAGGTGTCGGTCAGGGATCAGGTGACTATCGATGGTCGACCCATATCGCCCAAGCGGTTGCAACCCCCTTCTTCTCAAGTCATTGTTTATCATAAGCCCACCGGTGAGGTCTGTAGCCGCAAGGATCCGGAGGGGCGCCCTAATGTTTTCCAGTCCTTACCGCGCCCTCAGCAGGGCCGCTGGATTAGTATTGGACGCTTGGATATCAATACCTCCGGTCTCCTGTTGCTCACTACCGATGGTGACCTGGCGAACCGTTTGATGCATCCTTCCACGCAAATAGAGCGGGAATATGCAGTTCGGGTTTTAGGGACTGTGGCGGGGGCCGTTATTGAGCGACTACAAGCAGGGGTGCAATTAGAAGATGGTCTGGCCCGTTTTGAACAAATACTCGATGCTGGCGGCGAGGGTACCAATCACTGGTATCATGTCATCCTCCGGGAAGGACGCAATCGAGAAGTTCGGCGTCTTTGGGAATCTCAAGGGGTTCGAGTCAGTCGGTTAATGCGCATCCGTTTCGGTCCCATCCGCTTACCTCCTGGATTACGGGGAGGGCGCTGGCGTTTTCTAGAGCCACCAGAACTCAATGCCTTATTAGAGGCGGCGGGAATGGAGCGCCTCGTTGTTACCAAGTCTCGACCGGGCAGAGGCCGAGGACAACGCTGATTTTCCCTCGGTGGAGGGGGATTATTGGCACCGGGGAGCGAGGCCTCGTCGGGCGCGGTGCGAGGTGCGCCAGGCGATCCAAAGCTTACGCAAGGGGGTTAGAGAGGTTCGCTGCTGGAGGACCGGGTAGCCCTCTTCTTCGATGGCATTCAGAGTACTCAAACCCAGTGCTATTTGGGTGAGTCCGGCCCGCTGTGAATAGTAATCATGTTTGCCAAGTTCAATTAAGGCGCTACAAAAGTATTGGCGGGCCCGGGTTGTGTGCTGGGCGAGGAGAGTGACCATTCCTTTGGAATGGTCACCTCCAGAGAAGATAGCTTCCACTGGGACCCTAAAGCGGGTGAATTCTTCCCGGGGGAGGTAAATACGGCCCCGAGCAGCATCTTGGCGTATATTGCGCAGAATATAGGTCAACTGTAAGGCAATTCCTAAATTTTCAGCATATTTTCGAGTTTTTGGGTCCTGGTAGCCATAGATCTCGGTTGCCATCGAACTGATGCTCCCAGCAACTTGGTAGCAATAGGAGGTCAGGCTCTGAAAAGAGGGATACGTCCATTGCCCTAAATCACTGCCAACGCCCTCAATTACCTTTAGAAAGGAGGGTTGAGGGAGGTGATAGCTTTGGATGGGAGCAGCGAGGGACTGGGTGACGGGATGCCGGGGATGACCGGTAAATAATCGAGTAATTTCCTCTTGCCACCACTGGAGCTTAGCTTGGGCAACGCCTAAATCGGAGCACTCGGCTACAATGCCGACGATCTCTTTTTGGTAGGCATAGAGCGCGGTGGCCGCGTGCCGTTGAGGTTCGGGCAGAAAGAGGAGACTATAGTAAAGACTCGTCCCTGGTCGGGTTGCCTTGTTTTGGCAATAGGTTTCCGGATCCATAATAACTTTTTCCCAGGGGAATTTCTCTTAAATCCGCAGACGCTCAACGGGGTGACCCTTAATCAGATGTTCGTTGATAATTTCATCAATGTCTTCACGATTGGCATAGGTATACCAAGTTCCTTCAGGGTAGATCACAATAGTGGGTCCCTGGGCGCATCGGTTAAGGCATCCGGCAGTGTTAATGCGTACTTGACGCTGCTTGGCCAACCCTAGGGCTTTTACTCTCTCTTTAGCATAGTTTCGAAGTGCTAAAGCATTATGATTCTGACAACAGGGGCGGCCATTATCCCGCTGGTTAGTACAAAAAAATACGTGATAATGATAGTAAGATTCATTCATAGGTGGTGTTTCTGAAGCCCGGCTGGAAGTACCAAAACGCCCGCAGCAAGCGGGCGCGCTGCAATAAAACCAAAAGAGTAGAGGGATTTTTAAACTGAGAATGAAGAACCACAGCCACACGTGGTCGCGGCGTTGGGATTACGAATCACAAATTGGGCTCCTTCCAAGCCCTCAGTGTAGTCGATTTCCGCTCCTACCAAGTACTGATAACTTGTGGGATCAATGAGTAGGGTGACCCCACCATTTTCCACCTGCGTATCACCTTCATGGCAGGTTTCATCAAAGGTAAATCCATATTGGAAGCCAGAGCACCCGCCACCGCTAATGAATACCCGCAGCATCAGCTTATGGTTACCTTCCTCCTCGATAAGCTCTTTGACTTTGCTAGCGGCAGCATCGGTAAATATTAACGGACTTGGCATGGCGTTAGTCGTGCTCATGGTCGCATGATCTCCAAAATTTAAAGATTAACTCTCTATTATCTAAAACCTACTGAAACAGTCAAGTATGACTTTCTTTAAGACCATGTACGGGGGGGGGAGTTTCTATATCCGGTCCAGCTGCTAGTTTTAGGTTAGGAATCTGCTTTTCTTCCATATGGATCAGACTTCCGTTGATTTTTGCGCCTACCGCCATTTCAATAAAGTGATAATACACATCTCCATGAATCCGTGCTTGGTGTGCGAGATCAATGCGCTCGCTGGCGTGGACATCGCCCGTAACTGAACCACTAAGAATGATATAGGGAACTTTAACTTGGCCTTCAATAGCTCCATCCTGACTGATCGTCAATAGGGAATCTTCATCTTCAGCGATGACATCTCCTTTTATATACCCCTCCACGCGTAGCCCTCCGCTAAAGGTGATATTGCCTTCAAGCCGGGTATACTCTCCAATTAAGGTATCGAGTTGAATTCTGCGCTTAGATTTTTTCTGAAATTTAAACATCATAAGCTCTCCTGACGAGGGGTGGTCAATTTGGATTGTGGGTCTTGAAGTATAGTTGCTAGCCTCCTACTGATCTCCACTCAAAGGTCCGTTCCACTAGTTTGGAAGGATTATCCTCGGGGAGTAAGGCAATCTTAACCTGAGTCGGTTTAAAATTTCTTGGCAGCAATAACTCTCCTTCTAGGATTTGAAAATATTTGAACCTAAATGTAACGGGGTTACCCTTAGAAAGGGTATCGAGTCCGAATCGGGCTGATTTTCCCTCTAATATACCCTGAATGACCAAATGGACTTGGCCTTGGGCCAAGCGGTCCACTTTGCGACCTTGAGTAAGCACCAGACGGTAGTGGAGCAACCGTTCTGTTGCTGTCTTACTAAAAGTAAGATCCTGGATATGGAGACCTTGTTCCTCAAGGGACTTCACCAGCCCTTTATAAGTCGCCAGTTGACGTTTGAGTCCCAGAATCTCCTCTTGTAAGTTCACTAAATTGGCACTGAGATCGGCACGCGCATGCTGCTCCACTTCCAGCTCCCGTTGGATCTGGGCTAGCCGTTCTCGCAGGTGGATATTTTCCTGCTGTAGATGGGAAAGTCGTTCCTGAGAATTCAGTGCCGATGGAGAGGGAGTATTAGGAGTATTATTGGACGTTTGTTCTAACAAGGGAGGGAGGTGGGAGGGAAGCAGCCAACCCGCAATCCCACTTACAGTTATTAAGGCGATGCTAAAGAGCCACCCACGCCAAGGGCGATGTTCCCTAATAACCATACGGGGATCAGTACGTTTTGCCATCTATGCCTAGAAACTCTTGATTAGGTAGAAACTAAGATCAAGGGATGACGGCAATGCTAGTCAATCCGCAGGTTTCTTCTTGGCCAAACATAAGGTTCATATTTTGGACAGCCTGACCGGAGGCGCCCTTCACCAGGTTATCGGTCACTGAAAGCACGATGACTGTATTGCCCGCTGATGGACGATGGACAGCAAGGCGACACATATTGCTGCCTCGGACGCTGCGTGTTTCTGGTTGGCTCCCTGGCGGCAATACATCGACGAAGGGAGCCGTGGCATACCGTTGTTCATAAACGGCTTGAAGATCGGTTTCTTGTTGGAGCTGAGCGTAGAGGGTGGCGTGAATTCCCCGAATCATGGGAATGAGATGGGGGACAAAAGTTAAGCCTACAGGAGTTTGGCTGACCTGATGAAGTCCTTGAATAATTTCAGGGAGATGCCGATGTCCACTTACGCCGTAGGCTTTAAAGTTTTCACTCGCCTCGCAAAGAAGGGTCCCCAGAGACGCTTTGCGGCCAGCCCCGCTCACACCCGACTTTGCATCAGCGATAAGCCGGCCCGGGTCCACTAGTTGTTGCTCTAATAGGGGCAGAAATCCTAGTTGGACTGCTGTAGGGTAGCACCCTGGGCAGGCGACCAGACGCGCCTGGCGGATTGCCTCTCGATTGATCTCCGGTAGACCATAGACCGCTTCAGCTAATAAATTAGGAGCTGCGTGGGGGCGCCCATACCAGCGTTCCCATACTACTGGATCAGAAAGGCGAAAATCAGCGGATAGATCAATCACTCGGGTATCTCGCGCTAGTAGTGCGGGTACCATGTCCATAGCTACCCCATGGGGAGTAGCAAAAAAGACCACATCACACTCATCAGCTAAGTGGGTGGGTTCAGGTTCGGTAAAATGAAGCTCCAAATGGCCCCGAAGGTTTGGAAACAGTTCGCTCACTGCAGTGCCGACCTCTGTGCGAGAGGTGATGGCGGCGATTTCAACATTTGGGTGGTTAATAAGCAGGCGTAGCAACTCTACTCCTGTGTACCCTGTTCCACCCACGATACCCGCTCTAATCATAGTTTTTGTCCTTCATTGAAAAATGGTTAAATAATAATAAAAGCTGAGTGGGGGGGAGCGGAAGTCTTAATCAGCGGTGACTTCGGTAAGCGCTTGATTGAGTTGATCTTCAATAACACGCTTATAGTTAAGAAGATGCACGGTTTGGAGAGAACCCAGGGATTCGCGATCGAGCAAGGCAGGTGAGAGATCGAGATCGGTGATATAGATAGGATACGGTTCATGGTTTGTTCGTTGCTGGAGTATGTGGCGGGCCACCTCTTGGTAGAGATCGGCGCCATATTCAAAAGCAGAAAACTCTCGGTTATCACAAAAAACGGTGAAAACCTTATTATTATCCAGTACATCGCCTAGCACTTGGACCTGGAAATAGGTACTGGCTTGAGGAAGAGGGGCGGGCTGTATGCGTTCGATTATCCAAGGTCCGTAGCTACTTTGACATAGCCGATAATAGATTGTTTTATCCACAACTGTATTGTGATATCCCGGTGAAAGCATTAAATTGAGGCGTTCGACAATAGCATCAAGAAAGCGTGAATAGTGATCCAACAGTGTTTTCGCGTCGGTCTCAGGATAGATTTGGTGAAATAACGAGCCACGCTCGTCTAAGATAAAAAGTTCAATCCTTTTGGATTGAGCGCGGTAGAAGCACTGTACCTGTCTTGGCAGATTAGCTTCAAACAAGCGATGCAACAAGGCACAATGAGAAAGGCGTCGGTCCAAGAATACGGGCGTAAAAATGGGTTGAGGACGCCCTAGGGCTTTTAGCAGTGCTTCCATGCTAGGCAGTTTTTCAGTATACAAATTATCGTTTTCGAACCACAAGATAAAGTAATATTGCCCTATCCCCAATACATACCGCGTATGGGGAGGATAATTTTGATAATAGCAGGCCACGATATCCTGGAACAGGATCTCGATCCGTTCGGCGATGTGCCGCCCATGGCTTGTGGAGTAGCAGCCGGCAATGAGCGGTGGCGGTGGTTGGCCTTCTGCTAAAGGGGCCCACCGGAAGTACTCACTGAGACACTCTAAGATACCTTGGTTCCCCCTATAGGGGATGACTAGGACTTCTTTCCAGCTTGACAACAACACCATCTCAAGAGAAAGGACGAAATTTTCCCTAACTCCTCCATAACTCAATGGATCGGCACGGGTACTGGTAAGGTGTATTCCTTGGCGGGTGCGATGGGCCATGGGATCAATGCCCACGTTGATAAAAACCACCGCCCGCTCAATGAGCGGAGGAGTAGCATAGTTATCTAATGTTTGTCCATGGAGACAAGAGTGGGGAAATAGCTTTTGTAGCTGCGCTTGCAAAGTTTGCAGCTCAAGGGGCTTAGGCATGCCGTTCTTAGAGTAGGCTGCAAGGTGAGTTCCATGATTGATGAGGCCATTGAAATGGGCCCAGACCAGAAGTTCTATGACATTGTGGCCATGTTTGAGGGCGGTGCTATGGTTTCCGGAGGTAAGACGTCCCCGGTATAAAATCCATCCTGCAGGACAGTTGGGCTGCTCTAATTGATAAAATGACAGCCATTCTTCCCTAAGATTGGTGGAGATTTCTAGGTTGGTATATTCAATTTTCCCAGTTTTACGCCCGAAAGCGGCATATAGTTTGCGTCCCAAGATATGCAAATCCTGCTGGGTCTGGGGGGTTTGCCTCGTTTGAGCGCCGACATAATGGGACAAACGGCGATAACTATAAGTTAACTGATCCACTAACCGTTGTCGTTCTTTTATGACTTGGGGGATCTTCCATTCTGAACGGCTGTCTAATTGAAGTAGTCGGGTCTGGCCCCAACCCCATGAAGCGCTCAACGCTTGTAGGAGTTGTCGGCGCCAGGCGGGACGGTCAGATCGCCCGGGTCGGCTGAGGGGTTCATTGGCTTTAAAGTAGAAGCAGCACCGTGCCAATTCAAGGCGTTCAGTTTCCCCTCGATGCTGCAGATAGATTTCCACTTTTTGCAACATCATGACATAGGGATCCAGCTCATTGAGGTTGGTTTTGCCAGCATAGACTGCCCGTTTATAATGCCGGCAAAGCAGGTCGATATGGGGGTACTCGGAAGCATAGCATTCCATCAGCAGTAATTTGAGCAATGACTTGTAGGGCGAATCGATGGCTTTATTGAACTGCCAGAGGGCAGCACTGGAAAACTCTGCTGCAGGTAGCTGGGGGATACCACCAAAATTCAGGTAATCATTGGTCCGGAGCAAGTGTTTGCGCGAGAGTTTTTGCACTAAGTCCTCATAATAGGGCTCGCATTCGGGAGGAATAAGCCACCACAAAGGCGAGCGCCCAGCAACTAACAGCCCAGTCCGATAAAATTCATCCAGTAATAGATAACGTTGGGCAGAGCCACTGCTGATTCTCGATAGGGATTCAAAACGTCCTTCCCGGATCTCTTCTTCATCAATCAGGAAAAAGTGTACTTCCATTCCAAGCTCTGCTGCCCAGGCCTCAATGAGGGTAGATTTGACTTGCAGGCTTTCTCTATCAGTTTGCGGTAATCCGGGGCGGCAACAAACCCAGATATCGAAATCACTTTGCTTGGATTGGGCTACTGTGCCACTACTTCCCATAAGGAAAAGCCCATAAATCGGATGGATGGAGGGGACCCACTTTTTGTAGGCGAAGCCCTTGCTGATGCATTGTCCGGCCTTAATGGCCGTTGCTGTGGGGGAGTAGTTAGAAACTCCACAGGGGATGCTGGTACCTGAGAAACCAGGCAAGAGAGGATGGTTAGTATGGAATAACAGCGGCAATACATCGAGGAAAACCCGTTGTCGCGGCCATAACGATTCGCGGACGCGCCCAAGGCGATGGCGATTGAGGAGGAAGAAGCGTTGCCGAATGTCCTTATGGAGTAGGATAGCAGGTACTGTGGCGAGCATAGTACAGGGTACTGGGGCCTTGGCTAGAGGAGATAAGCGTTTGGGCTATCACGGCCGGGGCTATAACTCTTGGGGAACCCCTAGAACTCTTTATCCCTCCAGGATTGTAGACTGGTGACCATTTGGGTTAGGGCTTAGTGGCGGAAATGGCGCATTCCAGTAAAGATCATTGCCATATTCTGTTCGTTGGCAGCAGCGATCACTTCCTCATCGCGTTTGGAACCGCCTGGCTGGATAACAGCACTGATGCCCTCTTTAGCAGCCGCGTCCAAGCCGTCCCGGAAGGGAAAAAAGGCATCTGAAGCCAGAACTGCGTCTTGGATCGAGAACCCGGCCTCCTTCGCTTTAAGTCCTGCAATTTGGCTACTCATCACCCGGCTGGTTTGTCCAGCGCCAATTCCCACTGTTTGTTCGCCCTTGGCATAGACAATCCCATTGGATTTGACAAATTTCACCACACGCCAGGCAAATAGGAGATCCTTGAGTTCCTGAGAAGTCGGTGATCGTTCCGTCACGGTACGAAGTGCTTCCAAAGGCACTGTATTGATATCCTGATCCTGGAGCAATAGACCGCCAGCAACCCGCTTGTAATCCAATCCAGCCGTTGCCTGCAGTGGCCATTCACCACAGGCCATTACCCGGACATTGGGCTTAGTAGCGAGGATCTTCTGGGCTGCGGCTTCCACTGCGGGAGCAATAATCACTTCAACAAATTGGCGTTCAATGATGGTTTGTGCAGTGGCGGCATCCAGCGGCCGGTTAAAAGCGATAATGCCGCCAAACGCAGAACTAGGATCAGCACTATAGGCCCGTTCGTAGGCTGTTTGCGGGTCTTCTCCGGTGGCTACTCCACAGGGGTTAGCATGTTTTACAATGACACAGGTAGGGGTCTCATGAAAAGCTTTCACACATTCTAAAGCAGCATCTGTATCAGCAATATTATTAAAGGAAAGGGCTTTTCCTTGTAGTTGTTGGGCAGCGGCAATAGTGCCTTCTGGGGGAGCATGTTCCACATAGAAGGCTGCCCGCTGATGAGGATTTTCTCCGTAGCGCATTTCTTGCTTTTTGGCAAATTGGATACTGTAGCTGTGGGGAAACACACTCTTTTCACCTTCCGGGTTAAGTGTTCCCAGGTAATTAGCTATAGCAGCATCGTAGCGGGCGCTGTGTTCGAAGCTTTTTACTGCCAATTTGAAGCGGGCAGAGGGTGAGACAGCACCGTCGTTGGCCGCTATTTCGGTGAGGACTTGCTCATAGTCGGCTGGATCAACGATGACGGTGACTGCGGCATAGTTTTTGGCCGCGGCCCGAAGCAGGGTTGGTCCACCGATATCGATGTTCTCAATGGCGGTAGCTAAGTCGCAATCTGGTTTTGCCACCGTTTGCTCGAAGGGATAAAGATTGACGACCACCAGGTCAATGGGGTTGATGCCATGCTCAGCCATGGTGGCGGTGTCAATTTCCCTTCGCCCTAGGATGCCCCCATGGATCTTGGGATGGAGGGTTTTGATGCGTCCTCCCATCATCTCTGGGAAACCGGTATAAGTAGAGACTTCTATGACTCTAATGCCGTGCTTTTGGAGTAGTTGGGCGGTACCACCACTAGATAAGATTTCGACACCCTGTGTCTGGAGCTGCTGTGCAAACGCCACTATTCCGGTTTTGTCGGAGACGCTGATAAGTGCGCGGGCTATCGGTTTCATAGATTTCCTTAGTGATGTTCTGGCCTAGGACTTCCAAGCCAGGGAAGTTGTGATTCACTTCAAATCCTAAAAGATCGGCCCGGGATTGTATCAATTAATGGCATTGATACCGTATTGCTTTAGTTTTTTGCGAAGGGTGCCGCGGTTCATCCCCAAGAATTTAGCAGCTTTCGTCTGATTGCCACCAGTACGCTTCAACGTTGCTTCCAGCAATGGAGGCTCAATCTCCCTCATCACAATTTCATAGAGATCGGCAGGGTCGTGCCCATTGAGACGATCGAAATATTCGTCGAGTGCATGCCGGAGGCATTCTCTAATGGGTGAATCACGATGCTCCTCGCTGATGGTTAGCTTGCAGGGTTCTGTTTGTGTAGGCTCGTCGGTCATGCGGCCACCACTCTCGGCTTGTAACATCAACTATCAAAATTTCCTGTGCTTCGGCGAGCTGTTGCTCGCGAGTTCAATTCCAGATACCAGAAGGGATTACCTGAGGGGCAATCATCATACCCCTGACTGCAAGTTGGATAAAGGTCTAAGCTTATTTTAGTGACGGTAGCCAGTCAGCAAGGCCCAATTCTCTCTGATCACAGGAACATCGAAAGTGAACCAGGGGTGGTAGGCCTGAATGAGTTGTTGGACTTGATCCGAAGTAATGCCTGACAAAGCGAGACGGGCCCCCGGATGAACTAATTTAGCGAAGCACGAGGCTAATTCCTGCAAAGGACCAGCCAGGATATTCGCTACCAAGAGGTCAGCTTGGGTTTCTGCAAGTTCAGAGGGCGATAGGACTTGAAGCTGAGAGGCCACCCCATTACAGGCCGCATTTGCTTGGGTGGCCAGTAGGGCTTGGGAATCATAGTCGACCGCAAAAGCTGCCGCCGCCCCCAGCTTAAGGGCTGCTATTGCCAGAATGCCGGAGCCGCAACCGTAGTCGATAATCTGGGCTTGACTGAGATTGGCGTTGGCAAGCCACTCTAGGCATAACGCTGTGGTGGGGTGGGTGCCCGTACCAAAGGCCAGGCCAGGATCAAGCAAGACATTTACCGCTGTGGGATCAGGGGGAGGGAGCCAACTGGGGCAAATCCAAAGTCGCGAGCCAAACTGCAGCGGCTTAAAGTGGGTCATCCAGGCCCGTTCCCAATCCTGGTCTGCTAGGATTTCCCAATAATGGGCAGGAAACGTTCCTGGGGCCCAATCCCGTCTCAATATCTCCAGCAGAGTGTCTAGATCAGTGCCCACAGGGAAGAGAGCACTCACGCGGGTTTGCGTCCACAAGGGGGTATCTCCTGGTGGTGGCTCAAGAAGAGGCTGGTCGGCGGCATCTAGTAGAGTTACCGCCGCGGCGCCTATCTCGCTTAATTGGTTTGATAAGTGCTCGACCTTGTCGGCATTGATCTCGAAGTAAAGCTGAATCCAAGCCATCAAATATCTGCAGGAGATTATAGCCCGAGCATTCGTTCTAAATAGTGGATATTCGTGCCCCCAGCCCGAAAGTGAGCGTTCCTCAGGATATCTTGGTGGAGGGGAGCATTGCTCTTAATGCCTTCGATGACCAGTTCAGTGAGGGCTGTTTGCATGCGTGCAATGGCGGATTCGCGAGTTTCCCCATGGGCGATGATTTTGCCAATCAAAGAATCGTAGTGGGGCGGGACCGTATAGCCCGTGTACAGGTGGGAGTCGACCCTTATTCCCGGGCCGCCGGGCGCATGGTACATGGCAACTGTCCCAGGACTGGGCATGAAATTGCGTGGATCCTCTGCATTGACCCGGCACTCAATGGCATGGCCTCGGATTTCAATATCTTCCTGGCGATAGCTGAGTTTCTCTCCGGCAGCAATACGGAATTGCTCTTTGACAATATCGATGCCCGTGATCATTTCGGTCACCGGGTGTTCTACTTGGACTCGGGTATTCATCTCAATGAAATAAAACTCGCCATCTTGATAGAGAAATTCGAATGTGCCGGCTCCTCGATAACCGATTTTGCGGCAGGCTTCGGCGCAGATTTCACCCATACGCTGTCGTTGCTCATCCGTGATGCCGGGGGCAGGTGCCTCCTCAATGACCTTTTGGTGGCGGCGTTGCATAGAACAGTCCCGCTCACCAAGGTGGATAGCCTGACCATAGGTATCAGCCAGAACCTGGAATTCCACATGGCGAGGGTTTTCCAAATATTTTTCCATGTAAACCATCTCATTGCCAAAGGCAGCGCCGGCTTCCGTCCGAGTGAGGGAAATAGCCGTTAGCAGGTGCGCTTCAGAATGCACCACCCGCATACCCCGGCCACCACCGCCGCCTGCAGCCTTGATCATGACCGGATAGCCAATTTCTCTGGCAATCGCTAGATTTTCCTCGTTATCTTCCCCAAGTGGCCCTCCAGAGCCAGGCACACAAGGAACACCAGAGGACTTCATGGCTTTAATGGCGGAGACTTTATCGCCCATCAGGCGGATAGTTTCGGCGCGTGGGCCGATGAAGACAAAGCCGCTTTGCTCAACTCGTTCGGCAAAATCAGCATTTTCAGCCAGAAAGCCATAACCGGGATGGATAGCAATGGCATCGGTAATTTCGGCAACGCTGATCACGGCGGGGATATTTAGGTAACTTTGAAATGATGCCGCGGGTCCGATACAGACGGTCTCATCTGCAAGCAAAACATGCTTGAGTTCGCGATCCACCTCGGAGTGGATAGCCACTGTCCGGATGCCTAATTCCCGGCAAGCCCGTAGAATACGCAGGGCAATCTCGCCCCGGTTTGCGATAACAACCTTATCCAGCATGGAATTACTTTATGACAAATAAGGGCTGACCGTACTCCACCGGTTGTCCATTCTCAACGAGGATGGCAGCAATGGTTCCCGCTTGATCAGCCTCGATTTGATTGAACATTTTCATGGCTTCGATGATGCAGAGCACATCCCCCATCGCAACCTGATGTCCAATCTCTACAAATGGCTTTGTCCCTGGTGTTGGGGATTGGTAAAAAGTACCCACCATCGGTGACTTGACGATATGGCCAGAAGGAATTTCTTCTTCCTTTTTGGGGAGGGCCTCTTTGGGGGGCGGAGGCTCAGGAGGAATCGCGGTTGGTGCTACTGGAGTTGGGGGGAGGGCCGGAGATTGACTATGGCGACAAATACGGACAGATTCCTCTCCTTCATGGATTTCGAGCTCATCAATATCAGAGGCTTCGAGCAATTCAATCAACTTCTTGATCTTTCGTATGTCCATAAATGTCTCGTCTAAATCAGCAAAAACACCGTTAATCAGCAAAAATACTGGGCTTTAAGGAGGTAAGAACCGCGCGAGTGCCGCTTGCAAAGCCAATTCATAGCCTATAGGTCCCAACCCACTGATAACTCCTTCGGCAATATCAGAGAAATAGGAATAACGGCGGAATGCTTCTCGACCATGGATATTCGATAAGTGCACCTCAATAAAAGGTATGGCTACAGCGGTTAAGACATCCCGCAAGGCGATGCTGGTATGGGTAAACGCTGCCGGGTTAATAATAATAAAATGGATATCCTCATGGATGGTCGCCTGAATGCGCTCGATGAGAGCATATTCTGCATTGGCTTGGAAGCAGGTTAAGCGATGACCCGCCTGGACCGCCTGTTGTTCCAGGCGGGCATTTATGGCTTCCAAAGTAGTGGAGCCATAGTGTTTTGGTTCCCGAGTACCCAGTAAATTAAGATTAGGGCCGTGGATGACCAGTAGGTTTGCCATAATTTGGAGAGGATTGGATTAACAAGGTCGGCGGCATACTGTTCCTTAGGCAGATTATTAATTTGCCGCGAATTGTGCACTTTTTGTTGTTAAATGTCTAGATATTGGCGATTTGGGACCCAATAACGGAGATGGTACCGCTATTCCCCTTATGCCTGACAACTCACCGATAGGCGCAATTAAAAACCAAGCTAGAAATCCTGGTAGGTCGAGTATTGTACCTCGCTGGGAGCAATATTTCTCGGCTATAGCAGTGGCAAGATAAAGTTTTTTGTGGTCTCTTTGTCTAAGGCTCCTGCATGGGTATGAGTGATTTGGCCCGCGCGGTTAACAAAGGCGGTATAGGGGACTACTCCTAAATCGTTACCATAATCCGTAGCTATTACGGAGCCTTTTTCCTCGCTCACGAGGACTGGGTAGTTAATGCCATGCTCCTCGATAAATGCTTTGACTTTATCCGGGGTGTCAATAGCGACTCCAATGAACTGGAGTCCCTTTTCCCCCAGTGACTTTTGCAATTCAATGAATTCAGGAATTTCTTTTAGGCACGGCGGACACCAGGTCGCCCAAAAGTTTATCACCAGCACCTTGCCGTCCCACTCCCGGATATCGTGTTCCATCCCGTTAACATCTGGGAGTTGGAATACCGGTCGGAGTGGCCCCGTGGTAGGGTAATCGTTTTGCTGTGCTTGGTATAGGGCGTAACCCCCGATACTGGCTAGCAAGGCAGCGGCAAGTATTAAAGGCCAGCGGATAATTTTGCTCAAGATCATGCCCCCTTTGGTGTTTGCTGTGCCAGCAGAGCGTTGACTTGCTGCAGGTGTTTTAGGAATTCTTTCGGTGAAGCTTCGCCGATGAGCCGTACTCTCTTAAGCTCCGTGCCATCCGGCCCAAAAAAGAGCACTGAGGGAGGACCATAAAGAGAAAATTGGTTAAGCAATGCCTTATCTTTTTCGTCGTAAGCGGTCACATCGGTTTGCAATAATACGGTATTGCGGAGTGCATTCCTCACCGTGGGATCGCTGAAAGTGGTAGCTTCCATCCGCTTGCAATCTACACACCAGTCAGCGTAAAAGTCTAGCATAACTAAGCGATCTCCCGCCTCCTGGAGAGCAAGTTGCAGACCCTCAGGTCCTTTTATAGAGCGGAAATTTAGACTCTCCGTGTTTGGCGCATCGGTCGATTGGGCCACCATCAATCCCCGTAAGGGTTGCCACTCGGTGCCACTACCACTGGCCGCGCCTACAATGAGTAGGATTCCATAAACTAAGGAGATCAGCCCGGTTCCCTTCCATAGCTTGCTCCAGCCTGTACTATCGGCTCCTAGCGTCTCCAGCGCGCCGAGATAGACGGCAGAGATAATAAATAGAGCCCCCCAAAGGAGCATAATGACGGGGTGGGGAAGAATGCGCGAGAGCAGCCAGATGGCAACGGCAAGCAATAAGACTCCAAAGAGATACTTAACCGGTTGCATCCAGCCACCGGTACGCGGTAACAGCTTGCCTGCTGACGTGCCAAAAACTAGCAAGGGAGTGCCCATGCCCATACTCAAGGCAAAGAGAGCAGATCCTCCTAATAGGGCATCCCCGCTTTCTCCGATATAGATCAAAGCGCCGGCCAAAGGGGGGGCAACACAAGGGCCGACAATAAGGGCCGAAAATAAGCCCATGAGCCCTGCTCCTAAGAGGGTGCCCCCTTGCTGTTTCTGGCTGATATGAAACAGCCGATTCTGGAAGCGTGTAGGTAGCTGGAAGTGGTATAAATCAAACATGGAAAGGGCCAGCAGTACGAAGACCAAGCTGGCGCCCACCAGGATACCGGGATGCTGAAAAGTGGCCTGCAGGTTTTCTCCTACGAGTCCGGCGATAATGCCCGCCACGGTATAAGTTAATGCCATGGCAAGGACATACATGAGGGACAGCATAAAACTGCGCCGGGTGGTGATGTTTTTGCCTTGACCGACAATGATCCCTGACAAAATAGGAATCATGGGAAAAACGCAGGGGGTGAAAGCTAACAATAGTCCAAAGCCAAAAAAGGCTGCCAGGGTAAGCCAATTCTGGTCATTAAATAGGGCCTGGACGATGCGGTCTTGGGCAGGAAGGGAAATACCTGGGGTTTCCCCTGGTGCCGACCCTGGGCCTGTTTCTATGGGATTCACTCCGTCGGCGGAGGGTGGAGGCAATTCCAGGCTAATTTTCTGGGTCGTGGGAGGGTAGCAAATGCCGTGAATTTCGGAACATCCTTGCAAGGATGCTTCCAAAATCACTGTTTCGGCTGCTGTGTCTTGGCGGTTTAGCCTGATGGGAATTTGGACCTCGGTTTGGCCCTCATAAACCTCTGTGGAACCGAAAAATTGATCCTCTTTGGCCTTGCCGGGTGGCAGCTTCACCGTGGAGACAGTCACTCCCGGCGGTTCGAGGATCTGAAAGGTGAACTTGTCCCGGTACAGGTAGTAGCCTTCGACGATATTCACCCGCGCCATTAGGGTGTTACCGTCTTCCACTGCGGCGTCATAGATAAAAGCCTGGTCAACCTTCAGCAGAGGGGGCTTCTCGGTTTCTCCGAACCCCAACCGGTCTAGCAGACCGGCAGAAGCTGAAGTACCGGTAAGCAGCATTAAAGCGAAAGCAAAGAATGTTCTCATGATTGCTGGTGTAATTCTTCGTCTATCCAACGCAAATAGCCATCCAGGCCGTTGCCGATAGTGACAGCAATGATTTCGGGAAGTTCATAGGGATGCTGTTCTCTGATAATCTGCTCTACTGCTGGATAATGATCGGCGCGGGACTTAATCAATAGCAAGCATTCACTGTCAGTTTCGATTTTTCCCTGCCAACGGTACACTGAAGTCAATCCCGGGACAATATTCGCGCAAGCGGCATGGTGGTTTTCTACCAATAAAGTCGCGAGCCTTTTGGCCACCTCTTGGTCGGGGCAAGTACAGAAAATGAGTTGGTAAGGGTGATCACCAGGATTAAACATAATGCATGTTTTTTCAATAGGGATGAGAAATTAAAGGGACTCTATTCTGCTTGAGAGGATTCTTCGCTGCTAGAGGTTGGGTTTATTTTGGCGGCTTCGGGTGCCGATTGGACCGTTCCTGTCGCAGGATCAGCTGATGACGAAGGAGCGTTTCCCGTAGCAGGTTCTCCAGGTTTGGAGGTAAGAGGGCGTCCCAGTCCTGTCGGCATGCTTTCTGGTTTGGGCCAGTCGGAGAAGGGAAACGGCCGCTCCTCGGTATTATAGGTCAAATAGAGCAACAGATGGTAGATATAGGCTGAGGCTTGTCTGCCAAATGTGACTGCCCGCTCATTGCTACCCCCGGTGAACAGATTATAAAAAATGAGAAATATAATGGCTGCCCATACTGCAAACTCGGCCAAGGTATAGGCAACGGCAAATAGCATCATAAATAGGAGACGTTTCCAAAAAGTCGGGTTTTTTAAGTTTTGAGCAACATTAGTCGCTTCTTGATTAGTCATAAGCAAACTCCATCGATATCTTTCTTTAAGATTCTTTCAACCACTATTATAGCAACAGTTTCTTCTTATCTATATTTGTAAAAGTTAGCAAATCAAGCGATTAGATTATAAATTCAAGGGGTTTTTGAGCGTTTACGGGTGAGGTAGACGTCAAACCGGGTGTTTTTGCTCTCAATAGCAAAGTCTGGTTTTAATCCTGCCACGGGAGAGGCTAGGCGAGGACGCTTGACAACGACCCGCTGCCGCGCACATTTCAGTGCGCCTTCAAGGAGTAAGAAGACATTCTCACTTTTGCCCACCAGGGCGCGCAGCAGGCGCATTTCTTTTTTTACCAAGGCGCTTTTAGTACGTTCAGGGTACATGGGATCGAGGTAGACCACCTCAGGAAGATCCTGGGCGCTGAGTTTGGCCATCCAATCTATGGCGTTCGCTTGAATTGATGTCATTCGGGTTGCTACCGGAGCGGTTTCAGGTGCTTGGCGTGCGCGCTCCAGACCATCGTCTAGCAACGCTCTTACAATGGGTGATTGTTCTACTAAGAGCACTTGGCAACCTAATGAAGCGAGCACAAAGGCATCCCGGCCTAGGCCGGCGGTAGCATCTAGTACATCAGGGCAGGCCCCTCCCTTAAGGCCGATAGCTCGGGCCAGCGGTTGTTGACGTCCTTCGCCTCGGCGGCGACGGTAACCCATGGCCCCTTTGACAAAGTCTATAAAGAGGGGGGATCCCAGCTCAGGGTGGCGTATTTCTAGTCGTTGGGCATTTAGGACCAGCGCTATGGTGGACCGGTCAAGGGGAGGGTTAAGCAGGGGAAGACTCAGTTGGTGAGCTAATTGGCGGGCAGCATCTACCTGCTCTGGGTCCTCGGAGGCAATGCCGATAGGGAGGCTGGCAATACCCCCCCCCTCCGTATTAGAGGTTGTCAGCACGTGCTATCCAGTGGTGTCAGGATTTTGCGACCCCAGGGAAACTAAGCGGGGATATCATTGGGGTAATGGCAGCCATATCAGCCGTCCAGCCTTCATATCGGGCACTAATAGATGGTTCCCATCCGGGGCTAGACCAATATCCGCAGCAGCTTGGAATTGATCCCTAAGTAAGCGGGGAGCGGCTGTAGGCGAGTCCAGTATATATACTTTGCCGTTTTTATAATCACTCACATAGAGTCGTCCTTGGGTATCTTGGACCAGGCCATCGCCGCCACCAAAACCGCCGTTGATGCGTTCCATAGTCCCCGTCTTAAGCGCTATTCGGTAAAGTTCGCCGGTCATAAAATCCACCATTAAGAGATGATTTTTGTCATCCATTAAGAGACCATTGGGGCTTTTAATTTCGGCCGCTGATTCACCGTCCGCTAGTAGATCTACCTGGCCACTTGGGGAAATCTTAAAAATGGCGCCGCCTTGGCCTTTGAGATCCCCGCTGTCAGAAACATACAGAGTGCCATCGGACCCAAATTCTAGGTCATTAAGAAAACGGGGTGGACGGGGGAAAGCTGAAGCGGTGACAAACTCCTTGCTTACTCCATCTGGGCCAATCCGGACAATACGGGTTCGATCAGTGACATAAATCTGATTGTCCCATACCGCCAACCCCTTAGGGTCGTTCAAACCTTTCGCAAAAACTTGGGGTTCCCCATCGCTGCCAATGACCATAATGACACCGTCCCCATCCACATCAAACTCACCAATTTGGGAAACATAGACTCGCTCATCTGGGCCGGTTAAGGCGGATTCGGGGTTGACCAAATGGGTGATTGTGCTATAGATGGGGTTTTCGCCGCGGTAGCGGACTCGATAGATCATACCGCCCCGGTCATCGGAAATATAAAGAGCCCCTTCAGGCCCCTGAATGACATCTACCGGCCGACCCCAGGCCCTCTGAGTGGGTTCTAACCAGCCGGTGATAAAGTCTGTCGCCCGTACGGGTTTGCCATCTTCAAAGTGAATCCGGATGACTTTATAGCCGGCGTAGCTTTGATTGCGGTTCCACGAGCCATGGAGAGCAACAAAGGCATCATGCCGATATTCAGTGGGAAATTGATCCCCAGTGTAAAAAGTAATCCCTAGGGGGGCAGCATGGGCGGGCAACGTCAGGACCGGAGGTTCAGTACCCTGGCAGAAATCAGATTCAGGAGCGGGAAAATTGGGATCGGGGACCCGATTGCCCCAACAGTATGGCCACCCATAATGGGCGCCTTTCTTTACTAAATTAATTTCTTCAGGAGGAAGATCATCACGGGGGGGACCGCCGGCGGTAGCTGTGCGATTATCCGCGCCATTGTTGGTGGCATAGAGGGCGCCCGTTTCCGGGTGCCAAGCAAAGCCTTCGGCATTTCGTAGGCCGGTAGCATAGACGCCCTCGGGAAGATCGTCAGCGCCCGCGGGACGGCCATCAGGATAAAAGCGGAGGATACTCCCCTGCCGTGGGTCTTTCTCCACGCAGATATTGCATGAGGATCCGGCGGTGACATAAAGCAGTCCATCTGGTCCCACTTTGAGGGTCTTCATTGGATGCCTTCCCCCACCTGGAAGCCCGCTGACAACCGTTTCCATGCGGGTTGCAGGGCAGGCCTTGTCCTCCTGCTGCAAACGAATGATGCTATCTTGATTGGCGACCAATAGGTCTCCTTCTAAAAAAGCCAAGCCTTGAGGTCCATTCAATCCATCGGCAACAAGACAAAGCGTGTTCTCCTCTTGGGCACCCTTCTTGGGCAGCATGACAACTTTATTATGGGTCAATCCCAGAGAAACGTAGAGGTTGCCTTCCTCATCAAAGACCATAAAACGAGGACCGCGATAGAACTCAGCGCCAGCTGGCGCTAGGCCACGGGTATAAACCTCCACTTCGAACCCTGGGGGCGCCTTGAGCTTGGTCACAGGATCTGCCGGAATTGGGGCGACAGGCGCCAGGCCTGCAACACACACAGGGCCATTAAGTAGAAAAAATAGGGTCAAGACCAAATAGCGGATAGGCATAGATCACTCCTGATGATGGTGATAACTATACACCTTAAATTTAAAAATCTTCGTCACTGTGGCGCTAATTGCAGAAGGCTAATTCAATTAACTACCCCCCTTAGTCTCTAGATTAGCACCATGGCCCTTGGGGATATGTTGATTCCAAGGGATGCGAGGGGCAGACTCTAGTGTTTATTCTTGTTAGGCCAAACACAGCTTCAGATTAGACAAAATAAGTAAATATACCCATTAATTCAACATTGTTTTATTTCTATTTCCTGGAAAACTTTTCAATAACGAATAGAAAAATGAAGCTACTGAAAAATTTATATTCATACTCTTTTATTCAAGCTTTGATGTTTATTGTCGCCACGGCAAGTTTCATTAGCCCTACTCCAGTCTATGGGGAAGATAGCCTATGGCAAGCCCTTATTGGGGGTAAGCCTACTCTCTATCTCCGTTACCGTTTCGAGCATGTGGATGATGAAACTAAAAATAAAGACGCCAATGCCAATACACTGCGGACGGCCTTGGGGTACCGTACGGGATTGTTCTATGATTTTGGTGCTTATCTTGAACTTGAAGATGTCAGGCATTTAGGGGGGGATGACTTCTTGGACGGTGTCAACGGTAAAACCCAATTCCCCGCAGTGATTGATCCTGAAGATACCGAAATTAACCAAGCCTACCTCAGTTATCAGGGGCTCGATAAAACCGTCTTCAGGGCAGGCCGCCAGATCATTACCTACCGCAAGGCACCTCTGCACCGTTTTATTGGCACTGTTTTATGGCGGCAGAATTGGCAGACTTTTGATGCTTTTTCAGTGGCGAATCAATCTCTGCCCGAGACGACTTTAAGTTACGCTTTCATCTGGAACAGCAACCGAATCTTCGGCGAAGACAATCCTCTCCGAGGCGACATTGAAATGAATACCCATCTTTTTAATGCCCAATATAGGGGGTTGGCTAACACTAAGCTGGAGGCTTATGGTTATCTAATCGGTAACCAAAATGAAGATAAACCAGGAGTAGATTTTGATGAACTCGATTCCACCAAAACCTTTGGCGCTCGAATCTATGGTACGCCGTCGGTGATGGAGGATGTTCGAGTTCTGTATCAAGCTGAGTACGCTAACCAGAGTGACTTTGCCGATGGTCTAGAGACCAATGATGCCGATTATCTCCACTTGCAGTTAGGTGGCAGTTATAAAATGCTGACAGCCAAAGTCGATTACGAACGGTTAAGCGGGGATGGCACTTACGGTTTTCAGACGCAGCTGGCTACTGGCCATGCTTTTCAAGGATGGGCGGATAAATTTGTGAAGACCCCACGTGACGGTATTCGGGATCTCTATTTTACTGTGAGTGCTACTGTCTTTGGCGCCAAATTGATGGCGGTCTATCATGAATTTTGGTCAGATCATCTTGATTATGACTACGGCAGTGAGATTGATTTGCTGGCAACGTATACTTTTAGGAAACACTATACGGTGGGCCTGAAATATGCAGATTACATGGCAGATAATAATGCTCAGAATACCCTCCGTAATGGGGGCAGCCTAGATAAAGACATCTCTAAATTTTGGGCCTTCGTGCAATTACAATTTTAATGGTGAGGGAATTTAGGCTGCTCTCTTTAAACAAAGAACCCCGCCTCAGCGGGGTTCTTTGAAGGAGCACAAGGAAGTGCGACGACCTCCCAGCGAGGGTGCGAAGCGTAGCGGCGCATCGAGCGCGAGGGCTGTATTACTTGCGTTTCGCCATGAATTCGCGTTTCACGGCTTCCCAAAGAAGCGTCTCTATTAGATTGGATAGGGGCCGATTCTGTTGCTTTGCCATTTCTACTAACTTGGCCCTTAGTTCTGGGTCGATTCTCATATTGACGGTTTCTTTCGCCATTGTCGCCTCGCGTGGTTTGTGTTACTATGCAGTTATGGTAACACAACGCGCCTATAAATTCAGGTTTTATCCTACGCCCACGCAAAAGCGGCAATTGACGATTGAATTTGGTCATACCCGCTTTGTATGGAATTGGGCGTTGGAGACCCGAACGAAGGCGTATAAAGAGCATGGCGAGTCGCTGAATAACCTCAACCTCAGTCGCCAATTGACGGAACTTAAAAAGACGGAGTGTTCGTGGCTGAGCGAAGCGACTGCCGGTTGCCATATCCAGAAATTGAGGGACCAGGACACGGCGTTTAAGCATTTCTTTGCCGGTCGGACCAAGTATCCCCGCTTTAAGACGCGCCACCAAGCTCAGTCGGTGCGCTATCAGTTGGACCAACGCCATGTAGAAAAGAATTTCAACGCCAAAAGCCAGCGGTTGAAACTGCCCAAACTTGGTGCGCTGAAGCTGAAATGGTCCCGGCGTATAGGCGGCATCCCCAAAATGGTGACGGTCAGTAAAGACCCGGCTGGCCGTTATTTCGCCAGCATGGCCTGCGAGGTGGAGATTGCCGCGCTGCCTACCCGCAAGAACGCCGTTGGCGTGGATGTGGGGATTAAGGAGGTGGTCATCACTTCCGAGGGGTATAAATCGGGCGCACCTAAGTACACCTATCACTCTGCCCGTCAATTGAGGATGGCGCAGCGTCGATTGAGCAAAAAGAAGAAAGGGTCCAATCGTCGCCGAAAACAACAGCAACGCGTGGCGCGTATCCATGCCCGGATAGCGGATAGCCGCCGGGATTTTCTGCACCAGCAATCCTCGAAGTTGATTAACGAGAACCCAGTGATTTGCCTGGAGGATTTGAATATCAAAGGGATGTTGAGAAATAGTCGCCTGAGTAAAGCCGTTGCGGATTGTGGTCTGTATGAGCTTCGCCGGCAAATGGAGTACAAGGCCCAATGGTATGGCCGGGAAGTGTTGATCGTGCGCCGTGGTGGCGCAATTTAAGGAGCGATGCCAATGCATTAGGATAGCTGGGAAAATCCCTGCACACCAGGCTTACCGGTGGGAGGCAACCCCTCCCTGAAACCCCGAAAGGGGAACGGGACCATAGCATGCCGGGAAAAGGCCCAAATAACTGAAGTCACTGTAAGTTAAGAGGGTCAGTGCAAGATGAGTATGGTGAAAGCTACACTGCCTGAACTCCAGTTCTCAGGGCTTTATCCTCGGTGGCAACGTAGCAGTGTCTGGCGCGTTGCACCGCGGCTGAAGGGAAGGGTGCGATCAGACCTTCCCGGCCCAGCCAACGCGGCCTGCCTCCCGTCGGGAGGATTAAAGGAACGAACGGAGCATCTCACCTCATCGTATCTCCTAAATGGCGTAAACACGGGATCGCCTGCCCGGATGAGCCTGGCTCAATCCGAATGGCGACAGAGTCACCCTAGTAGCCAAACGCCTGGAGTAATATCCAGGACAGCAGCCATAAGGCTGACGGGGACGGGTGAAACCGAACCGGCAACGGAACGGGGAATCTTCGATAACCGGGTGAAGGGTGACAGAACCTGCGGTATTCAATCACTAACGGAGTGGACGTGCTGATGCTATCCATGACTCTAGAAAAGCGAATGAATGCCATTCCAAACCTGTCCACACAGGGGAAAAGGATTAACGGACTGTTTCGGCTCCTATGCGAAATGCCGCTATGGGAACGCGCCTACGAAAACGTTGCCTCCAATGCGGGGGCAACAACTCGGGGCGTCATCCAGGACACCCTGCACGGTTTTTCACTGGGCACGGTGGAACGGATCATTGCACAGTTGCGAAACGGGACGTCTGTCTTCAATCCTGTCAGACGGGTACACATCCCGAAAGCCAACGGGAAAACCAGACCGCTGGGAATCCCGACGGCGGCAGAATCCGCCCTATGTGTCCCTGCGTCAGAAAATGTACCAACTCAGAAAGAAAGCCGACAAGCTGGCTGAGGAAGGGAAACCGGACGAAGCCCGCCGGTGTGTGGAGGAAGTCAAAGCCCTCCAGCGCCAACGCTCGGAACTCCCCTACGGTGACCCACTGGACCCCAATTATCGGCGACTGAACTATGTGCGGTATGCCGATGACTTTCTGGTGGGCATCATCGGAGCAAAGGCGGATGCTGAACAGGTAATGCAACGGATCAAGACATTCCTTGACCGGGAGTTGAAACTGGAAGCATCGCCGGAGAAAAGCACACTGAGCAAGGCCACGAACGGAACGCGGTTTCTTGGCTACGAAGTCCGCACCAGCGGCACCGCCACCAAGGAACACAGGGTTAATCTGAACGGGCAGAGAGTGAAAAGCCGGATCACCTCCGATGCGGTACGGCTCAACGTCCCGAAGGACAGACTGTTTACGTTCGCGGACAGGTGCGGATATGGAAACCTCGACACCCTCAAAGCGAAGCATCGGAAGTACCTGATCGATAGCTCGGACTTCGAGATGGTACTGGCCTACAATGCGGAAATGCGGGGGCTACAAGCTTGCGCCACTCGTTAAATACCAACTGAGAAAACTGCTCCTGTTAGGGACCACCAGCTTACTCAAGACCTTGGCGATTAAGCACAAGTCGTCCGTACAAAAACAGGCTAATAGACTGAGAATCGCACCGGGAAAATTAGTTGTCCAAGCAATGGTAAACGGGACCGTGCGGCGACTGGAAGTCTTTAACATTAAGGACGTACAGACGTTGCCCCGCTTCACCAAGGGCCCTCCAGCTCACCGCTACGAGGTCTGATGTCATTGATCGGCTGAAAGCGCAACAGTGCGAACGCTGCGGTAACACCAGCGAGCCCTGCGAGGTCCACCACGTTCGGCACCTTAAGGACCGACAAGGAACCCCGCTATGGCAGCAAGTAAAGGCGGCCAGACTGCGGAAACGCATCGTGCTCTGCCACACTTGCCCTGCACAGACACACGCCCAAAGCCAGCGGACAACACGGAACACGCAGGTTCGGAGAGCCGGATGATGGGAAACTATCACGTCCGGTTCGGAGGGAGGGGGAGCCGTATTCCCACGCGGATGCGAGCCCCCCTACCCTATGTGGACCGATGGGCGCCCACCAGTAAAACGTGCTCTGAGTGCGGGACTATTCAAGAGTCCATGCCGCTCAAAATCCGTGAGTGGGAATGCCCGGACTGTGGAACGGAACACGATAGGGATATCAATGCAGCCATCAATGTTTTGATGTTGGGTACGGCGGGGAGCGCCGGAACCGATAAAGCGCGTGGAGCGGTAAAGACCCCACGGGCCGTGGCCTAGCCACCGCCCAAGGACCGCGAGGAAACGCGAATTCTCCAGGCTGACAAGGTGAGGAGGGACCGAACCGCAGTCAGTCATGGCGAAACTCCAAGGGCGTTATTGAGATTAGCATTGTCTAGGTTGGCACCGCGGAGGTTGGTCTGATAAAGGTTCGCATAGGATAAGTCGGTCCATTCTAGGTTGGCAGCGGATAGATCGGCGCCCTGAAGATCAGCCGCCTGTAATTTACAACTGTTGAGATCCGCTCCCCGAAGCCTAGCATTGGTCAGGTTCGCTTCTTTTAGGCTGGCAAGAATGAGGGTGCATCCTTGAAGGTCAGCATTTTCTAGGTTGGCCCCCTCTAGGCAGGCCAAGGTAAGATTGGCTCGCTGGAGATTAACGCCTTTCAGATTAGCCCCCCGAAGGATAACCCCATCAAGGTGGGCTTGTTGACCTTCTTTTCCCTCTGATCGTAGCCACTGTTGATGGGCGGCAAGGATATTCTTGAATTCATTCTCATGCAGATGGAGGGACTCTTCGTTAGATGATGTCAGCATTGTCCTGGTGTTTGACAGTTTTAGGTTGGAAATCAATAGGGTTTTATAATGCTCATCTCGGAGAGATTAAGTGCTTTCTATTTTAATAGAATTAATTTTTCTTCCAAGTCGGCGGGTAAGCCATGCAATATTTTTCCCGATGCTGTTCTTGCTTGCCTAGCCCTGGGTGATGGTAAAGATTACCAGGCAGACGGTAAGTTTCGGGGGATAACAATGGTTTTGGGGGTGACTTCAATATAACCTCCAGTGGCAAGATCTCCCATGATCCGGCTAACCATTTCCCGGGAAGCCCCTACTCTTTGGGCAATTTCCTGATGGGTGGGGCGCTCTTCGATGACAAGTTTACCTTCTTTTTCGATGGCAAGGTCTAGAAGGGTGCGGGCAACCCGGCCATAGACATCCAGTAATGCTAAGTTCCTAACACTGTCGGTGAGAGAGCGAATTCGGTGGGTTAAAGTACAAAGGAGCTTGAGCGCGAAATCAGGGTGTTCTTTAAGGCAGCGGCTAAATACCGCTTTTGAGACCACCGATAGGCGGGATTTTTCAAGGGTCATTACAGAAGCTGAGCGAGGTCTCTCATCAAGCAGCGCTAATTCGCCAAAGTATTCTCCCTCTTTCTGGGTCCGGAGAATGGCTTCCTTGCCATTTTCATCACTGACATAAACCTTTACCTTACCGTTCAGGATGATATAAAGCGAGTCGCTGAGATCTCCTTCGTGAATCAAAATTGTATGCTTTGGGTAACTTCTTGTGACTCCGCAACTGCAAAGCAACTCCAGGTCTTCTGGAGAAAATTCTAAGGAGGATAATGTATTTAAGGGCATTGAATGTCATCCTAATAGGGGTGTCCCTCTCGCCATAGTTCAAGGGGAAATATTCCTTATAATTAGATTACTGTACAAAATTATAAGCAATGATCCGGACTTTTGGGGAAAGTCGTAGTATGACTTCCTTGTTCCTCCATATTCATTAATATTGTGAGTATGTTGTGGGAAGTAGTGATAGGATTTTTATCCTCAGTAGGTCAAAAGTTTAAACAATCAACAAAATCCCAAAATGAGGCCACGCAGTGCACGACAGCGCTGCCGAGCAGCTAGTTCATGCAATCTGGCCTTTTTTACGTCCGTAGGTTAAGCGAAAGAAAGCATGCCAAAAAGCGGATATAATCAACGGCGCGGCCACACCCGTGAAAGGGCGTTTTGGGTTGGAATTGCGCGTGCTTTTGCCGGCGCCGTTATCTTTTCCCTGCCCATGCTGATGACCATGGAGATGTGGTATCTTGGCTTCTACATAAGCCCTTTGCGGCTTGCAGTGCTAACAGCCATAAATGCGCTGCTGCTTGTTGGCCTGGCGCGCTACTGGGGGTTCAAGCGCAGTATCGGATGGTTTGATACGATTATCGACGCCTTTGTTGGCTACGCCATTGGGTTTGTCGCAGGTGCGTTTTTTCTTCCCCTCTTCGGCGTGGTCGAAATCGGTATGAGTATGGATGAAATCATCGGCAAGATCTCGCTGCAAGCCGTTCCAGCCAGCATCGGTGCGCTACTTGCGCGCAGTCAGCTTGGAAAAGGAGAAGTGTGGGAGGATAATATACCGCCCACGTTACACTATCTGCGCGAGTTGTTCATCATGTTGGTAGGGGCCATTTTTCTTTCTTTCAATTTGGCGCCCACCGAAGAAATAGTGCTGATCTCCTACAAGATCACGCCTCCGATTGCGCTGCTGCTGGTTGTGGTCTCCATCATTACCATGCATGCTTTTGTGTATGGGGTGGGGTTCCGCGGTCAGGAGGAAATACTAGAAGAGGCAGGTTTCTTTAGAGCCTTTCTGTATTTTTCTGTGGCCGGATACGCTCTAGTGCTGCTTGGTAGTCTTTACACCCTGTGGACTTTCGGCCGACTGGACGGTGGCTCGTTGTATAACATGGTGCTTTCAATGACCGTACTAGGACTGCCCGGTGCGATTGGCGCGGCGGCCGCACGGCTGATTCTGTAACCCAATGAAGGCACAATATGCAGAAACAGCAGAATTACACCAAAGGAAAAACGCCGTTACCCGAAAAGATGATTGGAGGTGCCGGTCTATTGCTGCTAATCATGGTGATTGGATATCTCATCGACTTGGCGCTTCAGCCTGGCGGTCCGCCGGAACTGCGAATCAGGCAGCTGTTCACCATCGTGCAGGATAATGCGTACCTTGTGGAAATCGAGGTATATAATGCAGGCAGGGAAACTGCTAAAGACGCTATCATTGAAGGTCAGCTACTGCCTTCCGGCGTTTCCACCGGCACGCCGGTGGAAACCAGTGAGACCACCTTCGATTACGTGCCTCCTAGCTCGAGTCGCAGGGGCGGGTTAATCTTTCATCACAGTCCTGCTGATTATAAACTACTGCTGCGGGCCAAAAGCTATATTCGGCTGTAAGATATTGTTTACGCTACCTTGCCAGGGTAGGTAAATAACCAGGGCTTGTGGAACTCCGATCTCCCTGGGGGGTCTTATCGGTATTCCTTAACAGAGCTTATCCTTACATTCCTAAGCGTGCCAATCTCTAGGCATTGCGGGTCGTAAGGCTGCTGTCAGCGCGAGGAGGTGGACAGTGACGGCCTCAGCGACTTCCCTAAAGCCGGTAAATACCCCCATTGAGGGCGGCGAGCCCTTGACAACTCTGTTTTCTTCATTTGGCATCGAAGATGTTCTGATGATGGCAGTCTTTGGTGTATTTTTTTTACTCTTGATAATGGAAATCTTGCATCCCTATAGGCGATTTACGAAAAAAATAACCAGGGATTCTTTGGCGACAAATACTACCGTATTTCTGTTCAACGATGTGATTTTAACCCTCGTCTCCATATCATCATTATTTTTGATTGCACAACAATATTCACACCTAGGCCTGTTAAGTGGTCTCGATAACGGTGTTTTTAAATGGGTGGTGTCTTTACCTATTGTTTGATCTTGCACTCTATGGATGGCATGTTGCCAGCCATCGTTTTGAGTTTTTATGGCGATTCCACAAAATTCACCATAGTGATAAAAGCCTTAATGTCAGCACCGGGTTTCGTTTCCATGTGTTTGATCTATGTTTAGAAGTAATTTACAAGTGTCTTTTTGTCGTAGTGGTAGGAGTTAATGCTTATGTGGTCCTAGTTTGTGATCTCAGTAAAACGCTCTTTGTTCTATTTCATCATAGCAATCTATCGTTTAAAGGCGAAAAGTGGCTGTCAAAAATTATTATTGTGCCCACTCTTCATCGGGTTCATCACTCAACTTTGAGAAGCGAGCACGACAGTAATTATGGTATCGTTTTATCTATATGGGATCGTTTGTTTGGTACCCGTAAGGAGTTAGTTCCAAAGAAAATTGGATTGGAGTTAGTCCAAGCGGATAACTTAGTCCAACTCTTTTGCCTTGCTTTTCTTACAGAGCGCCGCATAGCAAGGATTTTCCATATGGTTCCAAAAGGTAAGCGTTGACTACACATACTATTCATCTAGAGGGAACGATGTTGGGGTCGACGCGACCAGACCGTCGGCGGCAAGGGTGGACCGGGACCGTGGGCCCGCTGGACCTACGCAGACTGGTGAACGCCAGGCAGGAAAGCCTGGCGTGGCAAGCCGGCGTTGAGCTTCCAGGGATGGATTGAGAGTGGGTCGGGTCACGTTGACCCCAAACGCCTCAGTCTCATTTAAACGGGAAATGCTATAACTGTTGTAAATAGGATAAGACCTCGGAGCAACTAGATGGTTTTAAGCACTATCGATTTTGTCAAAGCTCGGGATACAGTAGCCGAATTGTTGGATGAGTTGGCATTAGAGGCCTATTTATTCGAGGTGGAACCACGGAATAGCCACTGGGAAGTCAAAGTGGAATGTGCCATTAAAGAAGGTTGGGAAATGGTAACCCTCTCTATTCCTAAAGAAGTGCTGTTGGCTAGCGCTGATGATAAGGTTATTCGTCAGCAAGTACTGGAGGAGTGGCAAGTGAGATTGGCTGCTTGTAAGATTCAGGCTTCCTAGTGCCGTGATCTTTTTCCTTGGTGATGTGCGCCCTTCCTGGCGCATCAATTACTGCACTCAATCCACACTCTACCCCTAATTATGAAAAGTAGGGTTGCTCAGTACTATCCAGGGTCTTGAAAGGCCAAGATTTTCCCTTGACTCCTCTTTTCAACCAGGGGCAGCCTGGTTCCTCCCTTGCCTTGCTCAGACTCCCATAAGGAGTTACCCTTTACCCGTTTTGTCTATTTTCCTTATCTTAAGGTCAGGCATTCGGGTGCCTATTAATGAGGTCTTAGGGCATAAATACGGCGAATTTACCATTTACTAGTATTTAAGTAAGTCTTCTAGGCTATTTTGAGCAAGTCGTTTTCCGTAGGGCAATCTTTTGGGGTGCGAGCACGGAGGGCAACAGAGTCGCCGACCTTATACCCGTATTCGGTTTTTCCCCAGAGGTAGGCGAACCGGATGCCACTGTCGCTTCCGCGTCGGTTGAGCAATTCGAGCGGTGTCTATTGGAATGAATGAACGAGAAGTTGATCCTATCCGTACCGAATCGGATGCAGAGCATAAGTTGGCGAGAGGAAGGCCTACTGAGCAGGCGTTGCGCCAGCGGTTTGCCAATCTGGAAGAGCGCCTAGCCCAGCAATCGGCCAAACTAGAGGCCATTAAGGCGGCTCTTAAGGAAAGTGAAGAGCGCTTTAATCAGATCGCCGCCATGACAGGGGAATGGATTTGGGAGCAGGATGCCGAGGGGCGCTATACTTATTGTAGCGCCAGTGTCAATGTCATCTTGGGTTATCCGTGGCGGGAGTTGATTGGGCGGTTTTACGGCGAATTCGTGCCCTCGGAAGATCAGCAGGCGCTACGTTTGAAATTGCGCAAAGGTGCCGAGACGGAAGAAGGTTTCCAGCATCTCATTCGTCGTTATCAGCACCGGAATGGGCATCTTATTTTCACCGAGTCAACGGCTGTACCCATTTTTGATGACCAACACCAATTGCTCAAATGGCGCGGTATTGATCGAGATATTACTGCGACTCGGCAGGCTGACGAACTGGTATTCAAACTTTCCCGAGCACTAGAGCAAAGCCCTAACGCCATCTTGATTAGTGATCTTGATGGCAATATCGAATACGTGAATCCTGCCTTTACGCGGTTGACCGGTTATAAGCCTGAGGAAGTGATTGGCAAAAACCCCCGCCTTTTGCAATCTGGAAAGACCTCCCTTGAGCAATATCGACGGCTTTGGGACACCATTACTGCTGGTCGTGAATGGCGGGATGAAATCCAGGATAGAAAAAAAAATGGGGAGCTTTATTGGGCTTTGGAGAGCATTGCGCCGATCCGAAATGCCGCAAGCAACCCTACCCATTTCTTGGCTATCCAGCAAGACATTACTGAGCGGAAACGGGTCGAGGCTGCCTTGCGGGAGAGTGAGGCCCAGACCCGGCTGATTATCCAGAACGCTTTGGATGCCATTATCCTGATGGATGCCGATGAGTTAATCACCGATTGGAATCCCCAGGCTGAAAAAATATTTGGCTGGAATCGCAACGAAGTGCTGGGGTCGTCGTTGGCGGACACCATCATTCCTCCCCGTTATCGGCAAGCCCATCGGCAGGGGCTGCAGCGGTTTCTAAAGACAGGGGAGGGGCCGGTGCTGAGCAAGCGGCTTGAATTAAGCGCATTACACCGGGATGGCAATGAATTCCCGGTTGAGCTTACCGTGTCACCTCTAAAGGTAGGGGAGAGCTATGTATTCAGCGGCTTCCTGCGTGATCTTACTCAGCGCAAAGAAGCGGAGGAGGCCATTCGGCGGGCACGCGTCAAGCTGGCAGTCTCCCGTAATGAAATGCGGATTGCTCAGCAGATTCAAGAATCATTATTCCCTCCCGCCCCCTTGATATTGCCGACAGTGGAAATTAGAGGCTATTGCCTCCCTGCCACTCATGTGGGTGGGGATTACTTTGATTACTTTCAGTGGCAGGATGAGGCTGTCGATATTGTCATTGCGGATGTTTCGGGGCATTCCGTGGGGCCGGCCTTACTGATGGCGGAGACACGTAGCGCTCTAAAAGCGCAATTTCATTTGCATAGAACAGTAGCGGATACTCTGTCGGGGCTCAATGAGGCCCTCTATGAAGATTTGGACCGCTCTGATCATTTCATCACCATGGGTTATCTGCGCTACGATACGGCGACAGGTCAGTTAGCCTATGCCAATGCGGGCCATATTCCGCCCTTGCTATTTCGCCAAGGACAGCCTTGTCGGCAACTGGATGCGGATGGGCTGGTGCTTGGTGTAAAACTAGACGTGATTTTCGAGGAACGTTTAGTGAATTTGCAGCGGGGGGATATGATTTTCCTTTACACCGATGGCATCATCGAAACCGAAAATCAAAAAGGCGAATGTTTCGGGATTGATCGCCTTTGTGATTTGCTCAATCAGCATCATCAAATGGGATCGGAACCTCAGGAGATTATCACCACCATTATTGAGCGGTTGCAGGCTTTTTGTCACAGAAAAACCTTTGAGGACGATGTCACCATGGTGGTGGTGAAAATATTGTAGGCAGTCATTCTTACCAGGGTCTCCGTTTGGTAAGATTTAGAAAATAAGTACCTATGAATAAAACATGAGGTGTTTTAGGAGTACTTCAAAACTTTTACTGAGATACTTAAATTTAGCTTTTATATTGGGATTAAAATGAGTAATCCACTCCTTGAATTTACAGGCCGACCTCCATTTTCGAAGATTCAGCCTGCCCATGTGGAACCTGCGATTGACAGTTTGCTGGCAGAGGGGCGGGCTTTAGTTGAGCAGCTACTTGCTAGCCATACCGAGTATACCTGGACTACTTTAGTCCAGCCATTGGAAGAAATGCAGGAGCGCCTTGACCGCGTTTGGTCTCCCGTTTCCCATATGAATGCCGTGGTCAATAGTGATGAGCTGCGGCGGGCCTACAATGCTTGTTTGCCTAAACTCAGTGATTTTACTACCGAACTGGGGCAAAATGAGGAGCTGTATCAGGCTTTTCAGACTATCGCGGAAGGAGGCGAGTATCCGAAACTGGATACTTCCCAGAAAAAGATTATTGCCAATGCCTTGCGTGATTTTCGGCTCTCGGGAGTGACCCTGCCACCGGAAAAAAAGGCTCGCTTCAAAACCATCCAGCAGCGGTTAGCCAGTTTGACCGCCAAATTTGAGGAAAACCTGCTGGATGCGACCCAGGCTTGGCGTAAACACCTTACGGATGAAGCAGCACTAGCAGGATTACCCGAGGGAGCACGGGCCCAATCGCGCCAGGCGGCGGAATATGCCGGTTTAGAGGGTTGGTTGTTGACCTTGGAAGCGCCCTCCTATATTGCCGTCACGACCTATGCCGACGATCGGGATCTGCGGGAAGAAATATACACTGCTTTTGTCACTCGAGCTTCGGATCAGGGTCCTCATGGGGGACGCTGGGATAATACTCAAGTGATGGAAGAAATCTTGGCCTTGCGTCATGAAGCGGCGCAACTGCTGGGTTTTGCCAATCATGCCGAGCGCTCCCTAGCCACCAAAATGGCCGGAAGTCCTCAACAAGTATTAGATTTTCTCACCGATTTGGCTGCTCGCTCCAAGGGGGTGGCTGAACGTGATTTTGCTGAGATCAAATCCTTTGCCCAGGAACAGTATGGTGTCGAGGATCTCCAGGTTTGGGATGTGGCTTATTATGGAGAAAAATTGCGGCAGCACAAGTACGCCATTTCTCAGGAGGAATTGAAGCCTTATTTCCCCGCCCAGAAGGTGTTGGAAGGGCTATTTACCATCGTGCACCGACTCTATGGCCTAGAGATACAGGAACGAGAAGATGTGGATACTTGGCATCCTGAGGTGCGTTTTTTTGATATTTTCGATGACCATGGCGAACTGCGTGGGCAGTTCTATCTAGACCTCTATGCCCGCAGCAACAAGCGGGGGGGAGCATGGATGGACGATTGCTTGTCCCGCAAACGCCAGGGAAGCCAATTACAAATTCCAGTGGCCTACCTCACCTGTAATTTGACTCCACCGGTGGGCGATAAACCGGCCCTATTCACCCACAGTGAAGTGATCACTCTGTTTCACGAGTTTGGCCATGGACTGCATCACCTGCTCACCAAGGTTGATTATCCCAGTGTGGCAGGGATTAGCGGTGTGCCTTGGGATGCAGTGGAATTGCCTAGCCAGTTCATGGAAAATTGGTGTTGGCAACGAGAGGCGCTAGATTTCATTGCCCGTCATTTTGAAACCAACGAGCCCCTTCCTGAAGAATTATTTGAGCGCATGTTGGCGGCTAAAAATTTCCTTTCAGGGATGATGATGGTGCGCCAGTTAGAGTTTGCCTTGTTTGATTTTCGTTTGCACTTAGAATATGAGCCTGCTAGGGGTGCTCGCATTGATGCGTTGCTGCAAGAGGTACGGGAGCAAGTTGCCGTTGTCCAACCCCCTTCCTTTAACCGTTTTGCCCATAGCTTTAGTCATATCTTCGCGGGTGGCTATGCCGCGGGTTACTATAGCTATAAGTGGGCTGAGGTTCTCTCGGCAGATGCCTTTTCCCGCTTCGAGGAAGAGGGAATTTTTAACCAGCAAGCAGGGCGGGCTTTCATGGCGAGCATCTTAGAGCAAGGGGGGACCCGTGAGCCCTTGGAGTTGTTTGTTGAATTTCGGGGCCGCGAGCCAACCATCGATGCTTTGCTTCGCCATAGCGGTATTGCTGCCTGATGCCTAAGCTGAAAATTGCCACTTGGAATGTCAACTCCCTGCGGGTGCGGCTGCCCCAGGTGGTGGATTGGCTAGAGGTTCACCAGCCAGATATCTTGGCGCTGCAGGAAACAAAACTCAGTGATGAGGAGTTTCCCCAGGAGGCATTTGGGGATAGGGGTTATCGGGCAGTGTATTCTGGCCAGAAAACCTATAATGGAGTTGCTATCCTTTGCCGCCAAGAACCCCAGGATATCGTGACCGACCTCCCTAACTTGGAAGATCCCCAGCGGCGTATTCTGGGGATTCGTTTGGGTGATATTTGCCTGCTGAATCTCTATGTCCCCAACGGCAGTGAAGTGGGATCAGAAAAATATGTCTATAAGTTAGACTGGTTGGCGCGGGTAAAAGACTATTTACAGGAGGCTTTGGCTGAGTATCCTAAGTTTATTGTCTTGGGTGATTTTAATGTGGCCCCAGGGGACGGGGATGTCCATAATCCTGAAATTTGGCACGAGACAATCCTATGTAGTACTCCAGAGCGGGAGGCGCTAAAAAAAATCCTCGATTTAGGGTTTCACGATAGCTTTCGTTTGTTTGGGCAGGAAGGGCAATCCTTTAGTTGGTGGGATTATCGAGGAGGGGCTTTCCGACGTAACTGGGGGCTGCGCATTGATCTAATTTTAATTAGCAAAGCTTTAGTGCCAAAGTGTACAGGGTGCGCTATTGATAAAGAACCCCGTTGTTTACAGCGTCCCTCTGATCATGCCCCTGTCATTGCAACTTTTGCTTAGCGCAACCAGCGCGGTTTCATCTTTAAAAGCCTCTTAGTTATCTTCCCTCTGTGGGTGCTCAAAATCAAAGCGAACTAGGCGCAGAGTTAAAAACCTGGGTGAATCGCCTTTGCCAAAGAAACTTTGGCGGGGCTGGCGAGCTGCTTTGCGAAGCGGCGGAAAGGAAGGCGAAACAACTCGATAAAGTACGCAAGGAACTGGAACAACTTACGGAAGAAGCCGTGAGTAGTTTTCGGCTTGCGGGAGATGCCCACAGCAACAATTATGCTTTTGACCAGGCCTTGGAAGTATATGAGCGGGCATTGGAATATGTATCGAGAGAGCTTACTCCCCATTTATGGGCAGTTGTGGTGACCCAAGTGGGAAAAGCATACTATGAGCTGGGTATTCGAATTGAAGGAGTAGCGCTGCACCATCATTTATCGGCTGCAGTGGAAAGCTACCGGCGGGCATTGGAGGTTCAGACTCAGGGGCATTTGCCCCAGGATTGGGCGCGAACCCAGACCCATTTGGGGACGGCTTTGCGGGAGCAAGGGATCCGGCTAGGGAGGGCGGTGGGGCAGCGGCTGCTAGCGGAGGCAATGGCGGCCTATCGGCGGGCATTGGAGGTTCAGACTCAGGGGCATCTGCCCCAGGATTGGGCCTGGACCCAGACCCATTTGGGGACGGCTTTGCGGGAGCAAGGGGTTTGGCTGGGGAGAGAGGCGGGACAGCGGCTGCTAGCGGAGGCGGTGGCGGCCTATCGGCGGGCATTGGAGGTTCAGACTCAGGGGCATTTGCCCCAGGATTGGGCCTGGACCCAGACCCATTTGGGGACGGCTTTGCGGGAGCAAGGGGTCCGGCTGGAGGGAGAGGCGGGACAGCGGCTGCTAGCGGAGGCGGTGGCGGCCTATCGGCGGGCATTGGAGGTTCAGACTCAGGGGCATTTGCCCCAGGATTGGGCGCGAACCCAGACCCATTTGGGGACGGCTTTGCGGGAGCAAGGGATCCGGCTGGGGGGAGAAGCGGGGCAGCGGCTGCTGGAGGAGGCCATAGCGGCCTACCGGCAGGCATTGGAGGTTCAGACTCAGGGGCATCTGCCCCAGGATTGGGCCTGGACCCAGACCCATTTGGGGACGGCTTTACGGGAGCAAGGGGCCCGGATAGAGGGCAAGGCTGGGCGGCAGCTACTGGAAGAGGCAATCGCTTCTTACCAAGGAGCGTTAGCGGTGCAGACAGCTGAGACTCTTCCCGGGTATTGGACCCAAACTCAATATCATTTAGCCCAGACTTATTTAGCGCTTGAAGCCTGGTCTGAGGCAGCGGCAAGCTTTGTTCAGTTGCTCCAGGTATTTCCCGGTAATGGGGAGGCCTACTACGCGGCCAGTGTGCTCTACCACGAGAAATTGTTTGCTTTTGAAAAGGCTTTTTCCCTTAGCCAGCAATGGCTCTATTCTCATCCTGAAGACCTGGAGGCCCACAGCCAACTCGCGGAACAGTGTTTCACTACCGGTCGTTTTGCCGAGGCCCTTGAGCATTTTGCCAGGCTTTTGGCAAACCCTGAACTTGATCCCCAAATCAAGATTCCGTTGCAGGCTTTTGAGGTTGCGGCACTATTGGGTTTGAATCAAAAGGCGGTGGTTCCACAAAAATTTAAGGATCTATGTGTGGCTATTGCCCACCAGCCTGAAGATTTTTCCCTGGAGTGGACATTTGGAGGTAGCAAATATTTTATCACCCAGGCTGAACAGCTACGGCCTTACCGGGCTTGGCTTTTAGAACTTTTCGCCGCCTTAGAAGAGAAGAACCGAGACGCTATCTTAAGTTGCTTTGGAGAGGATGTAGAGCAGGTTTCAGGTACAGCCCAAAGCCAGCCCTCCTAGGTGATGACCATTTGTCAATTCCCGAGTAGACTCCGCTTCCATGAAATACAAAGACCTGCGTGATTTTATTGCCAAGTTAGAAGCAGAAGGGGAACTGAAGCGGATTGCCGTGGAGGTCGATCCTCACCTGGAGATGACCGAGATCTGCCATCGGGTCCTACATGCTGGGGGGCCGGCCTTGCTATTCGAACGCCCCAAGGGCGTCTCGATGCCGGTGCTTGGCAATTTATTTGGGACCTCGCGGCGGGTGGCCCTGGGCATGGGGGAGGACTCAGTGGCCGCCTTGCGGGAAGTGGGCAAACTCCTTGCTTTTCTTAAGGAGCCCGATCCGCCCCGGGGTATGAAGGAAGCCTGGCGGACTCTACCGATTTTTAAAAAAGTACTGGATATGGCGCCTAAAATCGTGCGTTCTGCCCCTTGCCAAGAGGTAGTCCTTGAAGGTGCTCAGGTGGATTTGGGTCAACTGCCTATCCAGACCTGTTGGCCAGGTGACGCCGCCCCTTTAATTACCTGGGGATTGGTGGTGACTAAAGGGCCCTATAAAGAACGGCAGAATATGGGCATCTATCGCCAGCAGGTCTTAGGTCCTAATCGGGTCATCATGCGCTGGCTGGCTCACCGTGGCGGGGCACTGGATTTTCAAGCATGGCAACAGGCCCGTCCCGGTGAACCTTTTCCGATAGCGGTCGCTTTAGGGGCAGACCCGGCGACTATCCTAGGAGCCGTAACTCCGGTCCCGGATACCTTGTCGGAATACGCCTTTGCAGGATTGTTGCGGGGATCAAGAACCGAACTGACCCGTTGTCTGGGGAGTGAGTTGCAGGTTCCCGCGAGTGCTGAGATTGTGTTAGAAGGGTATTTAAAGCCAGGTGATGAGGCCGATGAAGGTCCATTTGGCGATCATACCGGCTACTACAACGAGGTAGAACGCTTTCCCGTATTTACCATTGAGCGCCTTACCCACCGGCGCCATCCTATTTACCATAGTACCTATACGGGGCGCCCGCCCGATGAGCCTGCTATTTTGGGGGTGGCCTTAAATGAGGTATTTACCCCTATTTTGCAGAAGCAATTCCCGGAGATTGTGGATTTTTATTTGCCCCCCGAAGGTTGTTCTTACCGGCTGGCCGTGGTGACCATGAAGAAGCAATATCCTGGGCATGCGAAGCGAGTTATGTTGGGAGTTTGGTCTTTCCTGCGCCAATTTATGTATACCAAATTTGTGATTGTTACAGACGAGGATATCAACGCCAGGGATTGGAAAGATGTGATCTGGGCTATGACGACCCGCATGGATCCAGCACGAGATTGTGTAATGATTGAAAATACGCCCATTGATTATCTGGATTTTGCCTCCCCCGTTTCGGGCCTTGGTTCCAAGATCGGCTTTGATGCCACCCATAAATGGAAAGGTGAGACTCAGCGTGAATGGGGCCAACCTATTGTCATGGATGAAGCAGTTAAGCAGCGGATTGACGAGATGTGGGATCGCTTAGGCCTCTGACACTTTCCGCTCTTCGGGCGAGGATTCTTGAATCGCTCCAAGAACTTCCTGTTGTTTACAAAATGATCTAAGAAACGTTATGACCAATACTCCGTGGGATGCCCGCCTTGCCGCCTTAATCGTTCGGCCACTTTGTAACAGTTGGGTAACACCTAACCATTTGACAACCTTGCGGTTGGTGACAGGGCTTGGGGCGGCGTTATGTTTTGGGAGCGGTGAATGGCTCAACCTAGCTGCCTGGTTGTGGGTGATGTCTACCTTTCTCGATCATACCGACGGTGAATTGGCGCGCATGAGTGGTAAGCAATCCCGAGGGGGTCATTTCTATGATCTGGCGACAGATGCAGTCGCCACCGTTGGCCTATTCATTGGTATTGGTTGGGGCCTCACCAGTTCCCACTTGGGGGAATGGACTCTCTTGATGGGTGGGGTAGCAGGGATTGCTATTGCTATCATTTTTCATTTTCGTAACGAAATTGAGCAGAGATCCGGCAAGATAGCGACGAAACAACCCAGTTTTGCAGGTTTTGAGCCTGAAGATACCTTATATTTGCTACCGCTGATTATGTGGTTAGATGGTTTAATTCTATTTCTCCTAGCAGCGACCCTGATTACGCCCATCATTGCTATTTTGGTAGGGTGGCAATACTTTGCCCAGCCCAATAAGAATTAGTTTAGGCATGAATTATGCTGGATAGTTTTATTGGAATGACAATCACTATAATAAATTGCAAAGCGTCAGTGGCTTTGGGTTGAATTGCGGTAGGTTGATTGTTGGTGCTAAGTGCTTATTGTTCTGGGGGTAAAATCGAATAATGTCATGCTTTCTTAGCAAGAGAATAGAACGTCGCCGAAATCCAAGGAAGCAGGCTGCGGTTAGAGTTTATTTATCCTGGTCAGGACAGCAGCCATGCCGTTGCCGGGTAACGAATCTTAGTGTGACGGGAGCATTTGTCGAAGTCGGACCGTTACGAATTCCTGAAGACGGGATTATCAAATTAGTTTTTGTGCTCCCAGCAGAATCCTTAATTAAGACGCACCATCTATCCGCTATTGTGGTGCACCGCTCTCAAGAGGGAATCGGATTGATGTTTCGGTAATGATTCCTCGTCCCATCTCTGAGGGAGGAGGTTCTGATTTAGAGTCCGGTATAGATAGATTGTCCGTCAACCTCCTTGAGGGTATCCAGACGGATAATTTCGCCTGAACCTAGCACAGCAAACTCCTCTTTATGCTTGGTGTAAATATCAGCGATAGTATCAAATGTTTCAATGAGCTTGCCATCAGCGGTTTGGTAAACAATCCGGCACTGTTTGCGAAGCGTGGCGAGAGCTTCAAGGTGATCATGAAAATTACAGTTTATGGGGACATAATCAGTCATGTTTATACACCCTCGTAATAGAAGTTCTTTTGGAGGCTTTTTCGCTAGGCGTGCATGCCATAATACCTGCAGGGGTGGAATTGCGACGCAGCAGTGCTAGAGAATATTGATAGCACTGTTCTAGAAGATCTTCTGTCCTGCGATGCTCCGGGTTTAAAGGTGGCATCCTGTCTTCGCTCCTTATTTTTTCCTTATAGGCGCTTTCGTGAATCTGCCGAGAAGTTAGGCGCGGGGAATCTAGAATTTGGCTTAGCGAAAGCTATACTTTTGTATTTTAAAAAGTAAGGATTTTCAAGGGGAAAATGACCATGAAGCGACTAGCCTTCTATGCCGTGGGGTTTGCCTGCCTCGCCTTGGGGATAGCTACCCCGGGCTGGGCTGAGGAGACTCGTTGTCTCTCTATTAGCGGGGCGATTGCCGGGAGCATCGTTGGACCCACTTCTGTGCTGGGCACAGTCACCGGCTCCCTTCAAGGAGCCACCCAGGCGACCATTACTAAGCAGGAAAAGGGCGAAGACAGAGTAGATTTGGAGCTAAAACATATTTTTGTGACGAAAAGCCGCGATACTCTCCAGACCAGGGATAAAGCCCTGTGGATCCCTATCCCTGGCAGGACTGGAGTGTACCATATGAGTACCCAATACAAGGTGACCGGGGGCACGGGAAGGTTTGCTGAGGCGACGGGGACCTTTAAGAACCACGGAGAGGCGGATACCCATCGGGGTCTAGTGACTCTGGCTTATAGTGGTCAAATCTGTGGTGTTGCGCCATAGGGATTGAGGGAAAGTCGAGCCGTGGGTTTTTTATGAAGAATTCAAAACCCAGTCTACGGCTTCCTCAATATTATTTTGGAGAACGGTGCCAGGCGGCTGGATAGTGGCCTCGTCGCCAGGATGGTACTTGCCGGTTTTCACCAGTACGCCCTGGAGGCCTGCTTTCAGCGCCCCTTCCACATCGGCTTTGGCATCATCACCGACCATGATTACTTCTTGGGGAAGACAATTGAGGCTGTCTACTGCACTGTGAAAGAATTCTTTTGCCGGTTTGCCTAAGATGATCCCTTGAGTATTGGCGGCATATTCTAGGGCCTTAAGGAAGGGACCTGCATCTAAGCTTAACCCCTCGGCTTCTTGGAAATAACGGTTATTTCCCACTGCCAGCAGGGGGGCTCCGGTAAGCAGCACCCGAAAAGCTTCATTCAGTCGCGGATAAGTAAAGGCATGACCGGCATCTCCGAGCACTACGGCGTTGGGTTCGGTTTGGGAAAAACCGGCAAATTCAGGCGTTAAGTCAGGATGAACCACCAAGTAGGGGCGGAGTTGATGAGTTTCTAAATAACGGCGAATTGCCAATGGTGCGGTGAAAATTTCATTGATTGAAATGTCAAACCCCATACCGCTCAATTTAGTGTAGATGGTGCCTCCCGTACTGCGGGAAGTGTTGGTAAGATAGCGCACCGGTAACCCCGCCTCCCTCAGTCGCGCCAACGCCTTGAGTGCTCCAGGTACTATCTGTTGACCCACATAAAGGACACCGCTTAAATCAAGCAGAACGCCTTTAATCATTGCATGCCCTCATACTTAGCCTGGATTTTTCACCACCAAGACACAAAGGACACGAAGGTGAAAGAATCTCAGTCAGTTGGGAGAGACTAATGGAGATATTAATCTCTAATGAAGTAAATTGTTCTAATGCATCTAAGTTTATGATTTCTTTGGAACTTTGTGGTGATCTCATGAATTATCCGGGTTAGCGCTTCAAATAGGCCTGAGTACAAAAAGCCACCAACTCCCCAAGAATGCGCTCTAAAGCGCGGTTCAGGGCGATGACTCCGCCGTAGGGTCCCTCTTCAGGTGCAGGCTCCTGGGCCTTAAAAATCCGACTAGCAATTTCCTCACCCCTGGCAAGGTCAATGAGTCGGGCACGAAGGATCAGGTGACTTTGGCTAGGTTGGTCTGAGAAATCTTGTACCAGACGGAGGATTTCTGTATCTAATCTTAGTTCAGCCAGTATCCGCGTGTCACCGGGGGCAACACTTTGAAAAAGCCCGCTAGCTTCTAAGGCATTGACAAGAATCGGTTTTAACATGCGTCCAGGGGTGTCAACCCACTGGTTGCGACTAAAGTAATCTAGCTCATAGGGTTTGCGGGTATAGGCGATCTGAGGGGTGCCATAGCCGGCTGCCGCCTGGGGCGTGGAAACTAACAAGGTTAATCGAGTGGGAGAAGCAGCTGTTTGAGGGGGAAGTTGGGGCGCTAAGATGTAAGTCCGAACGGGGCCGGACTGCTCTGGGGACAGGGTACAGCTAGAAAGGATGATGATCATGATTAAGCACAACCCTCGGTAGGGTAGTTGGCATTTTGATGGGGAGAGCATGGGTTATTCTCCCGGTCCAAGGTGATTAGGAGGTGAACCAAATAATAGGGTGCGAGGATTTTGTTCCACCTGTTGGCTAAAGCGTTCCAGATTGCGGGTGACACGCTCAAAGTCATTAAGCAGTTGATTGATGCGGGGCAAAGTACTTTGAGTGAATAGTCGAAATCCTTGCTCTCCGTCCCGGAGCAAGGTTTCCAAGCCCTTGGCTGTCCTCTCGATGGGACGTAAACTGCGCGAGGCTTGTTCTACCAGAATAGGAAGCTGCTTGCTGGCCTTTGCCCCTGCTTCCAGAATGGTCACTAAATCTTCAATTGCGGTTTCTAACTGAGATCCGTGTCCCGCAAGGCGTGCCGTGAGGTACTCGGTATTGTGGAGTGTTTTTCTCAGTGCCTGTTGGTTTTCTTGGTTAGTCGCTAAATCCGCTAAGGCTTTGCTGAGACGTTCAGCATTGCTTAAGGTTTCAGCAAGGGCTTGCTGGTTTTGCTCGATGAGTACGGTGTTAACGCTTTGGGCGATACGGCTCAGATCGCCGGCCACCCCCGTCAGTTCGGTCAATAATTTGGTGAGTGCCGTATCTAGTCGCATGAGAAGAGAAGGTCCCGTCTGGATCACAGGATAAGGTTGGTCCTTTTCCGCCTGGAGGGTAGGGGAGTCTTGAGTTCCCCCTGTTAGCTCCACATAGGCGATACCCGTGAGGCCATTGGAGGCCAGGATAGCGATGGTGTCTTCTTTGATGGGAGTGTCTTGCTCGATAGCTAGGGTTAGGCGGACTCGTTCAGGATTTTGTTTATCCAATTCAATGGCCTCAACCCGTCCAACGTCTACCCCTCGGTATTTCACCGCAGCATTCATGTTAAGCCCGGCCACCGATTCCCGCATATAAGCCAGGTAGGTTTGATAATTTTTGGTTACCGGGGCTGCGCTGAGCCAGAAAATTATAGCCGTCAGGGCAATTGCCAGCAGAATGGTAAAGAGGCCAACCAACATGTAATTTACTTTCGTGTCCATGCACTCTCCTGGGCGGTACGACCCCGAGGCCCTCTAAAGTAGGCCTGGAGCAAGTGATGTTCCGAGCGGGCCAGTGCTGCCACAGTATCTAGGCCTAGAAGCGTTTTCTCTCCTAGAAATGCTGCTCGGTCGGTGATCCGCCATAAAGAATCCAGATCATGGGTAACGAGAACCACGGTGAGATTAAGGGAATCCCGCAGATCAAGGATGAGTTTATCTAAGGCCGCAGCGCTTACCGGATCTAAGCCAGCGCTGGGTTCATCCAAAAATAACAGTTCTGGATCTAACGCCAGTGCCCGTGCCACGGCCGCTCGCTTAATCATACCGCCAGAAAGTTCTCGGGGATATTGAGTCGCCGCTTCTAGGGGCAGGCCTACTAACTTAATTTTATGCAATGCCAGTTCGGTAATGAGTTGTGAGGAGAGCGGAGTATGTTCTTTTAGAGGAAGCGCAACATTTTCCAATACGGTTAAGGAGCTGAAGAGGGCTCCTTGTTGAAACATCATTCCGAAACGGGCCTGAAGGTGTGCCGCGCAGGTCTCATCCAGCCTTCCCAACTCTTCCCCAAAGATCCGGATAGAGCCTGCCGAGGGCGAGGTTAGCATGATAATTTCCCTAAGCAGAGTAGATTTGCCGGAACCGCTTCCCCCGACAATGGCAAAGATCTCGCCCCGGTAGACCTCCAAACTAATCTCCTTATGAATCAGTGCTGTGCCAAAACGGGTTTCCAAATTTTGGATTTGAATGACGGGTTCTTGGGTCCTGGGCATTATTAGATTCCAAGCCAGCTAAAAAGGATGGAAAATGCAGCATCGGCAATAATCACCAGAAAGATGGCTTGGACCACACTGGTAGTTGTATGCCGGCCTACGCTTTCGGCGCCCCCGCCCACCCGGAAGCCTTGATAGCATCCCACGGTGGCGATAATGACGGCAAAAACAGGAGCTTTCCCCACGCCGATTACAAAGGAAGAGAGGGGGACCACCTCCGGGATACGTTGAGCGAACTCCTGGAATTCCACCTCCAACAGGGCCTGGGACATTACCATGCCACCGAAAATGCCCACCATATCAGCGAATACGGTCAATAGGGGCAGGGCCAATACCAGTGCAAAGATCTTGGGTAAGACCAATTGCTCCATGGGAGGGATACCCAGGGTGCGCAGAGCATCAATTTCTTCGGTGACCTGCATGGTCCCGATTTGGGCGGTGAAAGCCGAGCCGGTCCGCCCGGCAATAATGATAGCGGCCATCAGGGGGGCGAGTTCCCGCACCATCGTGAGGGTGACCAACTCCACAATAAAAATATTGGCACCATAAGTGCGGAGTTGGATACCCCCTTGGTAGGCAAGGACGACGCCAACCAGAAAAATCAAAAGACCCACAATAGGGAGTGCATTGATTCCCGCAGTTTGCAGATTACTCAGGAAGGGGCGCCAGCGAATCCGGGAAGGGTGGGTCATGCTGCGGAGGAAATAGAGGAGGGTTTCCCCAATAAACGCTAAAAATGATAAGGCTTCTTCCACATGGGCCCAGGTTAAGCGGCCTATTCTCTCCAGTATGCCAGGTGGGGAGGCGGTGGTGAGCCGTTGGCTAGTGCTGCTGACTTGAATGAGTCGCAACAGTTTCTGCTGTTCCTGTCCCAGTCCTTTGCAGGGAATAGGCCGGGTTTGTTGCTCGAGATCGGCAATGAGACGCTGTAATAACCAAGCGCCGCCCGTATCCATCTGGGTGATGCCACTCGCATCTACCGCTTGCACAGGAGGGTGCGGTTGGGAGAGAGGTAGGGTTTGCTCTAGCTGACTGATGCCATAGAGGGTCCAAGCGCCCAAACAATGTAAGGTGGAGGTGGCTGAATCATATTCGAGGCGGGCAGGGTTGGCAGCCGTTTCAGGTTTCATGGTGAAATTGCCCATTATAAAGTCATGGGATTGGCACCAAAGGGCTATACTCTCTAGTCTGCAATGCTTAGAGAATGTTCTCGTTAGCCCGATATTCGCCACAATTCCAGCATCGGTCAAACTGCCCTTCCAGTGATTCGTTACAACGGGGACAAGTCCACAGTTGCTGATCGTCCTCAGCCCCATTTAAAAGCCGGGAGGCCTCCCTGTAGTGTTTCTCCTCGGTCAGCCAAAGTTCTGGCCAACATTCTGTAGGGGGCAGCTCCCCGGCTGCACCGCTAAGGTTTTCATTTTTGATGACACAACCGATGCCGTGGGACTCCAACAAATTTTGGAAATGTCTCACTAGCAAAAGATTCGGTGCGCTATAAATCAGTTTCAATGCTCCATCCTTAGCTTTCAGGTTAATCGAACATCAATAGGCCAGGATATGGATGCCAATCATTAAAACCTAAGTCAATGAGTTTAAGGGGAGCGTCTTTTGCGGGTTGAGTATCCCGCGGGGATCGAATTGGGCCTTAAGGCGTCCCATCAGGTTGAGGGTAGTGGCATCGATCTCTCGAGCCACGAAATCCCGCTTTTCCAACCCTACCCCGTGTTCCCCAGAAAGGGAACCATTGAGACTTAAAACCAGCTCAAACACCTGTTCTAGACATTTTCCTGCCCGCTCCATTTCGAGAGGATCATCAGGATTAATCAATAGATTAACATGAATATTACCGTTACCCGCATGGCCAAAATTGACAATCGTGATGGCAAATTCTCTGGCTAGGCGTTCGAGGCCCCCAATCAGTGCAGGCAGATGGGAGACGGGGACCACCACATCTTCATTGATCTTTTTGGGCGCTAAGGTCCGTAGAGCAGGCGAAAGAGCTTTGCGGGCGGACCATAACTGGGCAGCCTCTTGGGGAGTGTGGGCGGCAACTATCTCTAAAAGTCCAGCATTGTCAGCCGCTTGCTTGATTTGAGTGATGGCCTCTTCCATTGCTGCAGCGGGACCATCCACTTCAATCATGAGCAGCGCGCCTGTCCCCGTAGGTAAAATTACGCCGCCTTGCGCTTGGGCTAAGGTTACTGCTTGGCGGTCCATGAATTCCAGTGCACAAGGGGTGAGAGGCTGGCTCATCAGCGTTGCCACAGCCTGTCCTGCGCTTTCCGTATCTCGGTAGGTGGCGCGAAGGGTTCGCTTCGCTTCGGCTAGGGGCGTTAATTTGAGTGTTGCCTCAGTAATAATGGCAAGGGTGCCCTCAGAGCCGATCAGAAGGCGAGTGAGATCGTAGCCGACGACTCCTTTAGTGGTATAGCTGCCGCAGCGAATCTCTTCTCCGGCACCGGTAACAGCTCGAAGGCCAAGCACATTTTCCCGGGGGGTCCCATATTTTACCGCCCGTGGACCTGCAGAGTTATAAGCCAGATTGCCGCCTACGGTACAGAAAGCCGCACTGGTCGGATCAGGAGGCCAGAAAAATCCCCGTTGCTCGGCTGCTATTTGGACCTCTTGGTTGGTAACGCCCGGTTCCACGATCATCGCGCGGTTAACGGGGTCGATGAGGCGAATGCAGCTCATGCGCTCTAAGGAAAGGACTAGACCGCCACTGATTGGAACTGTTGCTCCCGTAGTTCCAGTGCCCCGCCCGCGGGGAATGAGGGGGACGTGGACATGGTTGCATAGGCAGATAATGTCGCGGATTTCCTCATGAGTAAGGGCAAAAACTACCCATTGGGGTAGGGCATGCCGGCGACTATTGTCATAGCCATAGGGCCAACAGTCAGCCGGATCGAAGCGAACCCGCTGTTCTCCTACAATCTGAATAAGATTTGTCAGGAATTCCTGGGTAGTGACAGAAGGGCTATTCAAGATCAGTTTCGGGTAAATACTCAAAAATTTTGACGACCCGTTGCACCCCTTGGGTATGGCGGGCTATGGTAGTGGCTAACTCAGCTTCCCGAGCGGTGACGAGTCCCATCAGGTAAACCGTACCCCGCTCGGTGACTACTTTGACTCGAGTAGGATTAACGCCTTTCTCAGCGGCTATTTTGGTTTTGACTTTGGTGGTGATCCAGGAGTCGTTGGAACGGGACACTAGGGAACTGGGGGCCAGAATGTCCAATTCATTATAGATTTGCTTAATATTAGGAATGGGTTGGATAAGTTCTGTAGCTCTTTTTTTGAGCTCCTGGTTAGGGGTTTCGCCCGTTAATAATACCATTCCATTATAACTGGTGACATTGATATGAGCACTGTCATGGAGGACTTCGTCGTTTCGCAGGGTTGCGCTGGCCTTAAGCTCAATGCTTTGATCATCAATGACAGTACCAAAAGTGCGGCGGTCATAGGCGGTGGAAATACCAGTTGCTGCCCCAGCAACGACCCCGGTAGCGACAACAGCAGCACAACCTTGGAAAAGGACTGCGAAACAAAAGAGCACAATAGTGAGAGAGGATTTCATGAATTATTTCTCCGGCCACAAACCATGGTCAAGTAAGTCGCATAGGCAGTGAAGCACGAGCAGATGTACCTCCTGGATGCGGGCGGTATTGCGGGCGGGTACGCGGATTTCCACATCCTGGGCCGTCAGTAAAGGCGCAATTTTACCGCCATCGCCCCCCGTCAAGGCAATGATCTTCATCTCCTGGGTATGAGCCGCTTCGACTGCACGAACCACATTGGTGGAGTGACCACTGGTGCTTATTGCCAGCAGGAGGTCCCCTTTATTGCCTAAGGCTTCGACCTGACGAGAAAAAACAATATCATAATGATAATCATTAGCAATAGAAGTAATGGCGGAAGTATCGGTGGTCAAAGCGATGGCGGGCAAGCCGGGGCGTTCCCGCTCAAAGCGGTTGATGAGTTCTGAGGCAAAGTGCTGAGCATCCGCAGCGCTACCGCCATTACCACAGCTTAAGATTTTATGGCGGTGCTGGAGGCTGTCCAGCAGATGTTGACTAGCGCGCTCGATACAGGGAGCCAGGGAACTCATGGCTGATAATTTAAGTTGGGCGCTGTTGAAGAAATGTTGTTCAATGCGTTCTCGGGCGTTCATTATGGTTTTGGCAGAAATTGTTGGGTGTTGTGGGCTAGTCTGGGGGCACAAGCATATTTTTCGTCCATAAAATTAAAGGAGTAGTTAATCATCCCTCATTCTGCGGTGCCTGCCTTGAATTTTTCTGATTACTCTAATCGAAAGGCATCCTGCAACCAAACAATGTCATTATTCCCCTGCTGGGGAGTGATGCCGACGACATCAAAGCGACAGGGCTTACTGTGGGTTCCTCCGGCTTGTTGCAAATAGTGTTGTGCGGCTGCAATGAGGCGAGCCTGTTTGGTGGGAGTAATACTGTCTATGGCACTCCCAAAGCGTCCCTTGCGGCGGCAGCGTACCTCAATGAAGACCAGATGCTCTCCGTCTTCCATGACCAGATCGATCTCGCCAAGACGGCAGCGATAATTGCGTTGGGTCAGGCGCAGGCCCTGAGCTTGAAGATAATGGCAGGCTAACTGTTCTGCCTGCTGTCCCTGATTATGGCGAAAGCTTCGGGTCATGGTTTAAGGGGCTGGCTTAATTGTAGGTTGGGGCCGTCCTTTTTTAAACTGAGCCCAATTCAACTCACGCCGCAAGCGCTGCTCAGCGTCCATACGCAATCTACCCGTCGCCCCCTCAAAGGTCATATCCTGAACCTGATGGAGAGCATTTAAATGAGGGATGATTCGGTAAGCATCGGAACCCAAGGCGTAGAGACGCTTCAACCGCTCGAAGTTCTCTGGATAAACAGCGGCCAGGCTTTGATAACTAGGATCATCTTCCATGCTATCATTGAGCACCCAGGGAATGTCACTGAATATCACGTTGTCTAAGTCGAGATCCCGTTCTGGATCCGGGTAGCCGGTATAGATATGGGAAGAACTGTAGACAGGCAAATCCTCTGCCCGGTAGAACTGAAGTTGAGGAATTAAGAGGCGTGCCTGCCGCGGGAAGGCGGCAAGGAAGACAAAATCAGCGTCATGGCGCCGCTGGGGTTCGAATGTCAGTTGACGGTTAAGCCACTCTCGAAGTTCCCGATGGCGGGATTGACTTTCATCAATGTTGAGCAAACGTTGAATCAGAAAGGAGTAGTCTTTCTTTTCAGGATCATAAGGTTGAACCTCCAATAATGAACCTCCCAGCTCTTCCCAACGTTCAGTAAAAACTTCTCTTACCCGCTGACCCCACTCGGTATCTGGAATGAGGGCCAGGGCATTGTGGTGACCGTCGCGCCAGGCCCGCTCAGCGACCCCTTGGGCTTCATCTTCTGGAGACAAGGCCAATTGATACAGGCTTTCTACGGGGTTATGGGATTTTTCTAAGTAATTAAGAGCCAGCGTGGGGAGTGGCAGAGCTCCGACTTCGGCAAGCTGCGCCAGTGATTGTTTCGTTAGTGGCCCTACTACAAAGTCGGCGCCTTCGGCTTGGGCTTGCTGATAAACTTTATAGGCATTGCTGACGCTGCGCTTGGGGTCGACTTTGACCCCATAAAAGCGAATGATGGGAGTCCAATCGCTGTTATCACTGTAGTAGGCGGCAAAAAAGCCGTCTCGTATTGCTGCGGCAGAAGCCGCAAACCGCCCTTTGATGGGGAGCAGTAGGGCAATGGTGGTAGGTTGGTAAGGCGCAGTAGGAAGGGTGGACATTTCGGCCTGAAGCAATGCCAAGGAAGCAGGATGTCCAGGGTAGCGTTCCCGCCAGCGATCAAGGGCTTGCTGTAAGCCAAGGGGATTCAATTGGTAGCGCTGAAAAAGTTGGGCAAGCTCCAGCCAACCACGGAGCGCATTGGAGAGGGATTCTTTGCGCAAGCGCTTCAAGGTGTCAGGAGAGAGGTCCATCAGGGTGCGCCAAAGGGCGCGCTGATTCTCCTGCAGGGCCTGGGCATCGGATAGTAGGGGTTCTAGTTGGACCCGCTCACGGGCAGCGGCAAGGGGATTGTCTGCAAGCTCATAGGCCTCTGCCCAGAGCCGGTGAATGGTGGCCTGCTGTTCTAGGCTGGGCTCCAGGGCTTGGATGCCTTTTAGGAGAGACAAGGCCCGTTTTGTTTCCCGTTTTGCTATGGCTAGTTGAGCAGCCAGAAGGCGGTAGCGAAGCTTCAATGCCGGTTCCAAGCTCTGGGGTACGATGTCTTCAAGAAGTTCTTGCGCCTCTTGCCATTGATTACCTTGGAGGAGGGCGGCAGCGGCACGTAATTGATAATCTTGGCGTTGCGGCGGCGGGGCTTCAGCCGCTAGCCTGATGTACTCTGCGGCTGCAGCAAGGTAGCGTCCTTCGGCTGCCAGCGCTTCGGCTTGGGCAAGCGCCGAGAGTTTCTCTGGGGGAGGCTTGGAAGGGAGTGCGCAGGCGCTAAGCCCCAGGATGATGGCAAGCCCCATTAACGGAAGATAATGACCTGTGCTTCGTAGAAAAATCACCATAGAAGTAATGAAATACATTCCAATCAATGCGCTCAAAATGAATAATATTAACCGCTACCTGTAGCGTAGGCTAGAGAGAGCACATCATGATGGCCGATAAACGGGGTACTTTGTATGTGGTAGCAACACCTATTGGTAATTTGGGAGATCTAAGCCCCCGGGCTCAGGAGATCTTGCAGGATGTGGATTTGATTGCTGCCGAGGATACCCGCCATAGTGCGGGATTATTGCGCCATTTTGGGATTACCACAGCAATGATTTCGTTGCACGAGTATAATGAACGGCAGCAGGCTGAACTCTTGATTACCCGTTGCCAGGAGGGGCTTTCGGTGGCGCTTATCAGTGATGCGGGGACTCCGCTGATTAGTGATCCCGGTTATCGAGTCGTTCGGCAGGCACGGCAAGTAGGGATATCCGTGGTGCCTGTGCCTGGCCCTTGTGCTTTGGTGGCTGCTTTGTCTGTGGCCGGATTACCCTCTGATCGCTTTGTATTCGAGGGCTTTTTGCCGGCTAAAAGTGGTGCTCGACAGAATCGATTAGAGCAACTCGCGGATGAAACTCGCACGCTGATCTTTTATGAAGCGCCTCATCGTTTGTCGCAAACTCTCCAAGCGATGGTGGAAGCATTTGGCCAAGACAGAGAGGCCGTGGTCGCCCGAGAATTGACCAAGCGCTATGAGACGGTCCATGGGGACTCCCTTTCTGCCCTTCTCACCTGGGCAAAGCAGGCGCCAGAGGCGGGCCGGGGGGAACTGGTGTTGTTAGTACATGGGGCGAAAAAAAAACAAGATGCTCCCCGGCAAGAGGCCTTAAAGGTATTGCTGCCCCTAGTGGCCGCTTTACCTTTGAAGCAAGCGGTGGCCCTCGCTACTGAAATTACCGGATTTAAGAAAAACCACCTTTATCAGCTAGCGCTGGAGTTGCGTGCCACTCAGGAGGATTAAGTGATTTCGGCGTGGCGATCAATAGGCGTGGAGGGGCAGCGGCCGGGATTTTCTCCAGTAGTTCTTTGGGTTGGCTATTTGAGTCTGGTTTTAGGGTCGCTTACCTTGGCCGCAACTTATGAACTCCAAAGTAGGCTCCTTAATCGAGAAATTGCTACAGGGTTGGCTTTGATTGCTTTATGCTGTTTCGTAATATTGTGCTTTGAAGGAGCACAAGGAAGTGCGACGACCTCCCAGCGAGGGTGCGAAGCGTAGCGGCGCATCGAGCGCGAGGGCTGTATTACTTGCGTTTCGCCATGAATTCGCGTTTCACGGCTTCCCAAAGAAGCGTCTCTATTAGATTGGATAGGGGCCGATTCTGTTGCTTTGCCATTTCTACTAACTTGGCCCTTAGTTCTGGGTCGATTCTCATATTGACGGTTTCTTTCGCCATTGTCGCCTCGCGTGGTTTGTGTTACTATGCAGTTATGGTAACACAACGCGCCTATAAATTCAGGTTTTATCCTACGCCCACGCAAAAGCGGCAATTGACGATTGAATTTGGTCATACCCGCTTTGTATGGAATTGGGCGTTGGAGACCCGAACGAAGGCGTATAAAGAGCATGGCGAGTCGCTGAATAACCTCAACCTCAGTCGCCAATTGACGGAACTTAAAAAGACGGAGTGTTCGTGGCTGAGCGAAGCGACTGCCGGTTGCCATATCCAGAAATTGAGGGACCAGGACACGGCGTTTAAGCATTTCTTTGCCGGTCGGACCAAGTATCCCCGCTTTAAGACGCGCCACCAAGCTCAGTCGGTGCGCTATCAGTTGGACCAACGCCATGTAGAAAAGAATTTCAACGCCAAAAGCCAGCGGTTGAAACTGCCCAAACTTGGTGCGCTGAAGCTGAAATGGTCCCGGCGTATAGGCGGCATCCCCAAAATGGTGACGGTCAGTAAAGACCCGGCTGGCCGTTATTTCGCCAGCATGGCCTGCGAGGTGGAGATTGCCGCGCTGCCTACCCGCAAGAACGCCGTTGGCGTGGATGTGGGGATTAAGGAGGTGGTCATCACTTCCGAGGGGTATAAATCGGGCGCACCTAAGTACACCTATCACTCTGCCCGTCAATTGAGGATGGCGCAGCGTCGATTGAGCAAAAAGAAGAAAGGGTCCAATCGTCGCCGAAAACAACAGCAACGCGTGGCGCGTATCCATGCCCGGATAGCGGATAGCCGCCGGGATTTTCTGCACCAGCAATCCTCGAAGCTGATTAACGAGAACCCAGTGATTTGCCTGGAGGATTTGAACATCAAAGGGATGTTGAGAAATAGTCGCCTGAGTAAAGCCGTTGCGGATTGTGGTCTGTATGAGCTTCGCCGGCAAATGGAGTACAAGGCCCAATGGTATGGCCGGGAAGTGTTGATCGTGGACCGCTGGGCACCGACTAGCAAAGCGTGCTCTGAGTGCGGGACTATTCACGAGTCCATGCCGCTCAAAGTTCGCGAGTGGGTTTGCCCTGATTGCACTACCCGCCACGATAGGGACATCAACGCGGCTATCAATGTTTTGAATTTTGGTACGGCGGGGAGTGCCGGAACCGATAAAGCGCGTGGAGCGGTAAAGACCCCAAGGGCCGTGGCCTAGCCACCGTCTGAGGACTGCTGAGAAACGCGAATTTGTCAGACTGACGAGGTGAGGAGGGACCGAGCCGCAGTCAGTCATGGCGAAACTCCAAGTTGCAAATGACAATAAGATTTCAAACTGAACATCCACTAGAAAAGCCAATCCCTATGGGAGAGACCGTTCCACCTTATGACAGTGCCCGGATGATGCGGCAGGTTACCTATGCCGCGGTATCGGTGGCACTGATTCTTGTTGTGATTAAGTTAGGAGCCTATTGGGTGACAGGTTCCGTCGCCATGCTCTCCACTTTGATTGATTCTGTGCTAGATGTAGCGGCCTCATTTATCAACTTACTGGCGGTGCGTACAGCGCTAACGCCTGCTGATCGGGAACATCGTTTCGGTCATGGTAAGGCTGAACCCTTGGCCGGGTTAGGTCAGGCAGCCTTTATCACGGGATCTGCTCTTTTTCTAGCTGTAGAATCCATCAGGTTGCTATGGGCGCCGCAGCCGGTGGCAAACGGTGCCCTGGGTATAGGCGTAATGGGGGCGTCCATCCTCCTGACGCTTGCTTTAGTCTATTATCAGCGTATCGTAATACGTAAGACGGGTTCTCTGGCTATCAGTGCCGATTCGCTCCATTACACAGGGGATGTGTTCGTCAACCTAGGAGTCATCGTGGCCCTCGGGTTAAGCACCTTCTGGGGCTGGTCTCTCGCGGATCCATTATTTGCGTTGGTTATTGCGGCCTATATTCTGCGGAATGCCTGGCAAATTATTTTCCATTCCCTGAATCAGCTCATGGACCGGGAGCTCCCGGAAGAAGAACGAGCGCAGATTGCCCAACTCGCCTTATCCCATCCTGAAGTACTCGACTTCCATGATCTCCGGACCCGGGCTGCTGGCCAGGATGTGTTCATTCAATTTCATCTAGGGGTCGATGGCCGGCTAAGCTTGCAGCGGGCTCACCAGATCGGAAAGGAGGTGGAGGCGAAGGTACTTAACAGCTTTCCTCAAGCAGAGATTATTATTCACCATGACCCCATGGACAAAAACGAAGAGGATTCGGGAGGCAGGATTAATTTTTGAGTATAATTATGAATTAGAGACGACTAGACAGCCGCGTTATCTCTTGGGATAGCGAGGAAAGTCCGGGCTCCACAGGGCAGGGTGCCAGGTAACGCCTGGGAGGCGTGAGCCTACGGAAAGTGCCGCAGAAAACATACCGCCTAAGTGCCTGCGGGTGCCGGTAAGGGTGAAAAGGTGCGGTAAGAGCGCACCGCGCGGGTGGCAACATTCCGCGGCAGGGTAAACCCCACTCGGAGCAAGGCCAAATAGGGGAACCAAGGTGTGGCCCGCACCGTTCCCGGGTAGGCCGCTTGAGATGTACGGTAACGTGCATCCTAGATGAATGGCTGTCCATGACAGAACCCGGCTTATCGGTCGTCTCAACCCTTTCGCATTCTTTCCTATTTGTTTGTTATCTAGCTTCAGCCTCTTTCCTAGCATTCCTGCTTAATCTTTTGATTTAAAAAGATTTGTTAATCTGTACGGAGAAAACTTAAAGGAAACTCTTAAGTCTCTGTTGACACCCTGTGGCGTGCACCCCTACTATGTTGCTGGGTGGGATGAAGTGGGCCAAAGTGGGGTGAGTGGCCCGTTCAAGGGGCAGGCATTGTTTCGAGGGATAACAACACTCAACCTGGATGCCAAAGGCCGGTTGTCCATACCAGCTAAATATCGCCGGCGGCTAGGCACCTATTGCGATGGTAAAGTTGTCGTGACGGTTGATTTACTGGATCCCTGTTTGCAGTTATATCCCCTACCCGAGTGGGAAGCTGTAGAGCAGAAACTGATTGCCCTGCCTTCCCACAACCGTCAGGCCCGGTATATCAAACGTCAACTTATCGGTCACTCGGTGGAGTGTGAGCTCGATAGCCATGGTCGCATTCTGTTGCCGTCAGAGTTAAGGGTACGTGCCGACCTCAAGAAGAATATTACCCTAGTAGGACAGGGGAATAAGTTCGAACTTTGGGATAGCAAGGTTTGGGAGCAGCAGATGACAGAAGAGGAGACGTTGGCAGGGGAAGAGTTAGCCCGGGAACTTGCTTTACTAGCACTTTGAGGCAAGAAAATGGCCCCTATAGATGAAGAGGAAACCTTAGCCCACCAGCCCGTGCTGTTGCGGGAGGCTATCCAAGCTTTGGCCATCCGCAGAGATGGTCTGTATGTGGACGCGACTTTCGGCCGTGGTGGACATGCCCAAGCGATCTTGGATGCATTATCCAGCGAGGGGCGTCTGTTGGGTGTGGATAAGGACCCCGAGGCGATTGCCGCAGGCCGTGCTTTAGCCCAGCAGGATAGGCGTTTTTCTATTGTTCAGGCTTCCATTGGGGAATTGGCACGAGTGGTGGCAGAACAGGGTTGGCTGAAAAGGGTAAACGGGGTGTTGTTTGATCTCGGTGTTTCCTCTCCACAGCTTGAAAGTGCCAAGCGAGGGTTTAGTTTTCTGCAGGATGGACCTTTGGATATGCGCATGAATCCGTCGGTAGGACAAAGTGCAGGTGAATGGCTGGCTAATGCGACTGAAAAAGAGATCGCGGCGGTTCTCAAAACTTATGGAGAGGAGCGTTTTTGCCGACGCATTGCCCGAGCTATTGTTCAAGCCCGAGAAATCAACCCCTTGACTCGAACGAGACAACTGGCTGAGGTCGTGGCCAAGGCCAATCCAAGTTGGGAGCCTGGTAGGCATCCTGCTACCCGGTCTTTCCAAGCGATACGCATTTTTATTAACAACGAGCTGGAGGAGTTGCGCGCTGCGCTTGAGCAGGCGGTGGCAGTCCTGGCAGTAAAGGGCCGTTTGGTAGTGATTGGTTTCCATTCTTTGGAAGATCGAATGGTCAAACGTTTCTTTAGGCAAAAGTCTCGAGGAGAGAATTTACCTCCAGATTTGCCGGTCATGCAGGACCATTTTCAGGCCAGTTTGCAAGTGCTGGGTAAGCTGATTTGGCCGACTCCCGAAGAAGTTTCTCAAAATCCGCGGGCCCGCAGCGCGCGACTACGGGTGGCGGAGAGATCGGCCCATTAGCAGAGGGCATGTTTTAATGACATCGCTGCAGTGGCTGCTAGTGGGGGGATTAATTGTGTTGGTCTTAGGCTCGGGAGTGTCTGTTGTTTATGTCAAACACGAAAACCGCAAATTGTTTATGGAATTACAAGGCCTCTATAAAGCAAGGGACCGATTGGATGATGAGTGGGGACGTTTGCTTCTGGAACAAAGCACCTTAGTGGGGCAAGGACGGGTAGAACGCTTGGCTCGGGAACGGCTTGAGATGGTGGTGCCGGGCCCGACTGAAGTCGTGATTGTCAAACTATAAACGATGAGCCGAAGGCGCGATAAAGGTTACCCCGCTCGCTTGTGGGTGGTAGGCCTTGTTTTTGCTGTGGCTACAGTAGGACTTGCCTGGCGCCTGGTTGAGTTGCAAGTGCTTGACCGTGATTTCCTGCGAGGAGAGGGTGAGGCCCGCCACCTTCGAGTTGTGGAAGTGCCTGCCCATCGGGGCATGATTACCGATCGCCACGGCGAACCCTTAGCCGTGAGTACGCCCGTAGCTTCAGTATGGTTCAATCCCCCACTGCTGCGTGAAGCTAGAGAGCAGCGGCCGGCCTTGGCGAAAGCGGTAGGTGTTTCTACGGCTTACCTGGGTCGTCGAATAAAAGAAGGGGATGGGCGGGAATTTGTTTACCTGAAGCGTTGGGTTGAGCCGGATGTGGCCCGCCAAGTACAAGCCCTGGATATACCTGGCGTTAATCTCCAATCTGAATATCGGCGTTATTATCCTGCCGGGTCTGTGGCGGCCCATGTGGTGGGGTTTACAAATATCGATGATCGGGGGCAAGAAGGTCTAGAGCTGGCTTTTGACAAGACCCTGCAAGGGGTTCCCGGGAAAAAGCGGGTTATTCGAGACAGCCGTGGGCGGGTCGTAGAGGATGTGGAAAATCTGAGAGTACCTCGACCGGGGCAGGATTTACGCTTAAGCATTGACTTGCGGCTCCAGTATTTGGCCTATCGGGAGCTCAAAGCAGCAGTTCGGGCACACAATGCTCGCGCTGGCTCATTGGTGATTTTGGATGTGGGCACCGGTGAAGTTTTGGCGATGGTCAACCGGCCTTCTTATAACCCTAATGATCGTTCTCAGTTGAAGAGCCATTTGTATCGTAATCGGGCGGTAACCGATTTGTTTGAGCCTGGCTCCACCATCAAGCCTTTTACGATAGGGGTAGCGCTAGAGTCCGGAAAATATTATCCCCATACTCCTATCGATACCACTCCCGGTTACTTCCGTGTAGGGCGCCATGTTATCCGTGATATTCGCAACTATGGTCGGGTGGATGTCAGTACCGTTATTAAGAAATCAAGCAACGTGGGTGCAAGCAAAATTGCCCTGAGCCTCGACTCTCAGCGACTCTGGCAGGGCTTTGCCCAAGCGGGGCTGGGGGCTTCAACAGCGAGTGGCTTTCCCGGTGAAGCAGAAGGTCACTTGCCTGATCCCTTTTCTTTTCGCCAAATAGAACAAGCCACATTGGCCTTTGGCTATGGTCTTTCATTAACCACATTACAGCTAGCTCGGGCCTATGCTGCTCTAGGAACAGGGGGGGAACTGAAGCCAGTCAGTTTTCTTTATCAGGAGCAGGCCGTCAGCGGACGTCAGGTGTGGTCCGAGAGTACGGTGTCTGCCCTGCTATCTATGCTAGAGGAAGTGGTCAGCGAGGGGGGGACGGGAGAAAAAGCCCATGTTCCCAGCTACCGGGTGGCGGGTAAAACGGGAACGGTGAAGAAAGCGATTCGAGGAGGGTATGCCGATGAGCGGTATGTTTCATTGTTTGCCGGCCTTATCCCCGCAAGCCGGCCACGGCTAGCAGCTGTGGTGCTTATCGATGAACCCCAGGGGAAAATTTACTATGGGGGACAAGTCGCGGCGCCTGTTTTCTCTCGAGTGATGATAGGGGCGATGCGGTTACTGAATATTGCGCCAGACAACTTGCATCCGCTGCGTTTAGCTGAGCGGGAGAATACGGGATAAGGGCAAGGATGAAGACAGCGGAGGAAATGGCGACAGAAGGACAGGGGACGATAATGACGGAGCCCGTGGATCGGAGCTGTTGGTTAAGCGCTTTGCTGGCGGAGTTGGTGTCTGTCGGAGTAGCGCAGGACCGGCGGATCAACCGCTTGTCTCTAGATAGCCGCCGAGTCGGTCCAGGAGCGCTATTTCTGGCTTGCCGAGGAATGCGGCAGTCGGGCCACGACTATATCGGCGCCGCTGTGGGTCAGGGCGCTGTGGCGGTAGTTTACGATCCGATCATTCCCCTTTCTCCCCTTATTCATGCCGGGCTGCAAGCCCAAAAGGTACCTCTAATTGCCTTGCCTGATTTGGGCGCTAGGGTGGGGGTGATTGCCGCTCGGTTTTACCTCCAGCCGTCGCAAAAGCTCTGTGTCATCGGGGTGACGGGCACCAACGGTAAGACTTCCGTTAGCCATTTTTTAGCCCAGGCCCTCCATCAGCAGGAGACTCCTTGCGGGCTAATGGGGACCCTCGGTAGGGGCTTGATCGGGACCCTCCAGCCTAGCCCACTGACTACTCCAGATGCCGTCACCGTGCAGGAACAATTGGCGGCAACGAGGGCTGCCGGAGGCCGTTATGCGGTGATGGAGGTTTCCTCCCACGCCCTGGAGCAAGGGCGGATCAATGGGGTGGTTTTTAATACCGCTATCTTTACCAACTTAAGCCGTGAGCATCTCGATTATCACGGCGATATGAGCCGCTATAGGGCTGCCAAGTTTCGCCTCTTTGGGCAGCCTGGATTACGCCACGCCGTCATCAATGTTGATGATGCCACAGGGAAGGGGTTTTTAGCCCATCTTCCTGCCGAGGTCGCCGTTATCAGCTATGGATTGACTAATCCTCAGGCCAGCCTTCGGGCCAATGAGTTCCATTGTGATCGCCGCGGCATCGTCATGAACATTCAAGGGCCCTGGGGGGAAGGCGAATTGGTTTGCCCCTTACTAGGCCGCTTCAATGCTTATAACCTGCTTGCTACCCTGGGTGGCTTATTGACTACGGGGATGCCGTTTGCTGAGGCGCTGCGGCGCCTTTCTCAGGTTCGGGCAGTTGCGGGACGCATGGAACCCATGGGGGGGGTGGAAGGGGAACCTTTACTGGTTGTGGATTATGCCCATACCCCGGATGCCCTCGAGCAGGCTTTGCGCTCTTTGCGGGCCCACTTAGAGCCGGGGGCACGGTTATGGTGTGTCTTCGGTTGCGGGGGGAATCGGGATCGCGGTAAACGTCCCTTGATGGGGGCAGTGGCTGAACGTTGGGCTGATTTTGTGATGCTGACTGACGACAATCCCCGAGATGAGGACCCCTGCCAAATCATTACCGAGATTCTCTCTGGTGTGGAGATGCCGGATAGGGTTTATCAGCTCAGGGACCGGGCTGAGGCAATCATCCGTGCCGTGCAATTGGCAGGACCTAAAGACATTGTGCTTATTGCGGGAAAAGGGCACGAAGAATATCAGCAAGTCAGTGCCGAGCAGCGGCCCTTTAGTGACCGAAAGCAAGCACAGCAGGCATTGCAGCAGCGGAGAGGGGGGCTGCGCTGATGGGGCGAGGGTTTGCCATGGGCCTAGCAGAGCTTACCCCGGTAGTCCAGGGACGGCTGCAGGGGGGGGATGTGGTGGCCCAGGGGGTCAGTACCGATACTCGCTCCATGACAGCGGGGGCCTTGTTTGTGGCGTTAAAGGGGCAGCATTTTGACGGCCATGCTTTTGTTGCCCAAGCGCGAGAGAAGGGTGCCAGTGCTGCTTTGTTGGAACAAACCATAGAAGATTCCCTGCCCCAGGTTGAGGTTGCGGATGCTCGGACCGCCCTAGGTCAGTTGGCCACCTACTGGCGCCAACGTTTTGAGTATCCCATAGTCGCGGTGACCGGCAGTAACGGCAAAACGACGGTAAAGGAAATGACAGCCTCAGTCCTGGGTGAAGCGGGCTCTGTATTGGCCACCCAAGGCAATTTAAACAATGACATCGGTGTTCCCCTGACTTTATTAGGGCTCGATTCAGGTCATCGTTTTGCGGTCATCGAAATGGGAGCTAACCGGCCTAGCGAGATTGGCTATCTGAGTCGGTTGGTGCGCCCCCAGGTGGCCCTGATCACTAATGCAGGGCCGGCCCATTTAGATGGGTTTGGTGATCTTCAGGGGGTGGTTCGAGCTAAGGGGGAGATTTTCCAGGGGGTTCATCCGGGGGGCGTGGCTGTACTTAACGCCGATGATCCTCATTTTTGCTACTGGCAAAGCTTGGCAAGCGAGTTGCAGGTGATAGGGTTTGGATTGACCCGCTCAGCGGAAGTGACGGCGCATCATCTAGTGCTCCACTCTGAGGGCAGTCGCTTCACCCTGGTAACCCCGGTAGGTAAGACCCAAGTTCAGTTACCTCTGCCCGGACGGCACAATGTCCTCAATGCCCTCGCTGCCAGCGCCGTTGCTATTGCCCTGGGATTGGATCGGGAGCAGATTAGCGCGGCATTGGCGGCTTTGCCCTCGATCCCCGGGCGATTGCAGATCCGTCGCGGGGCCAGGGGAATGCGCCTACTCGATGATACTTACAATGCCAATCCAGCCTCCCTTAAAGCGGCACTGGAGCTATTGGCTGAATTTCCTGGGGAGCGTTTCCTGGTGCTGGGAGATTTTGCTGAGCTAGGGGAGGAAGCTGCTCCATTGCACCGGATGATGGGAAAACAAGCTCGAGCAGCGGGTGTGAATCGACTTTACACCCTGGGCCATTTGAGTGCTTTGGCGGCGGAAGCTTTTGGCAGGGAGGCGCAGCATTTTTTCGAGCAACAGTCATTGTTAGCGGCTTTGCGAGAGGAGCAACGCCCGAATGTGACTGTACTGGTAAAGGGGTCTCGATGTATGCGCATGGAACAAATAGTCGCGGCCTTGGGTAGCGACAGGGATAACGGTTAGAGCGATGCTGTTGTATTTGACTGACTATCTCGCCCGCTTCGATAGCGGCTTCTACGTGTTTCAATACTTGACCCTGCGGGCCATCCTGGGGGTGCTAACGGCTCTGATCATCTCTTTTGTCGTCGGTCCGGCCATGATCCGGCGCCTGAAATTTGTGGGCCAGCCCGTGCGCGCCAATGGGCCGGTCACCCATCTTTGTAAGGCGGGGACGCCAACCATGGGGGGGGCTCTTATCCTGGCCGCTATTGCCGCGACCACGCTACTGTGGGCAGACCTGAGTAACCGCTACGTGTGGGTGGTGTTAGTCGTGACCCTCCTGTTTGGAGGGGTGGGCTTTGTAGATGACTACAAGAAGCTGATTTCCCAGAATTCACGGGGATTGTCGGGCTGGCACAAGTATTTTTGGCAGTCTGTGATCGCCTTGGGAGTCGCCCTATTTTTATATTTTACTGCCCAGGTGTCGGCCGAAACCGAGCTGATTGTTCCCTTCTTTAAGAACATCGCGGTGGATTTGGGTGGCTATTATGTCTTGCTGACCTACTTGGTGGTGGTAGGCAGCAGTAATGCAGTCAATCTTACTGATGGGTTAGATGGATTGGCGGTGTTGCCTACTGTATTGGTGGGGGGAGCCTTGGGAATTTTTGCTTACGCGACGGGGCATAGTGGGTTTGCTCACTATTTGGCCATTCCCTACATTCCTGGGGTAGGGGAATTAGTCGTGTTTTGCGGTGCCCTGGTGGGCGCAGGATTGGGGTTTCTTTGGTTCAATGCCTACCCAGCCCAGGTCTTTATGGGGGATATGGGCGCGCTAGCTTTAGGCGCCGCTTTAGGCATATTGGCAGTGCTGGTACGGCAGGAACTCGTGCTTTTTATCATGGGGGGGGTGTTTGTGGTGGAGACGGTGTCTGTCATCTTGCAGGTGGTTTCTTACAAGCTGACAGGGCGGCGTATTTTCCGCATGGCGCCTTTACATCACCATTTTGAAATTAAGGGCTGGCCAGAGCCTCGGGTGATTGTTCGGTTTTGGATTATTACCGTCATTTTAGTGTTAATTGGTTTAGCCACCCTGAAGATTCGTTAGCTGATTGATTAATTGGAGAGTGCTAAGTAATTAAGAAGAGGGTTAATCCCGAAAATTTTTTTTCGTTTATATGACGATGAAATGCTGAATGAGCCCATACCTCCCTGGACGGTAGCAAGTGCGGTGATCGTCGGCCTCGGTAAAACGGGGTTATCTTGCGCTCGGTTCTTAGCGAACCGCGGCCTTTCCGTGACTGTGATGGACAGTCGCGAGGCGCCGCCGGGGCTTGCTGCGCTGCGGGAACAGGTTCCGGAAGCAGCGGTTCGGTTGGGTGATTTTGAGGCTGCCCTGATGCAGCAAGCCGAACGGTTAGTGATAAGCCCCGGGGTGGCTCTTAGTGAGCCTGCAATTCAAGCTGCCCAAGCGAGAGGAATACCGGTGCTGGGGGATATTGAATTGTTTGCCTACTGGGCGCAGGCGCCGGTGGTCGCGATTACAGGCTCCAATGGCAAAAGTACGGTAACCGTGCTCGTTGAGGCGATGGCGCACCAGGCTGGGAAAAAGGTTCTTTCAGGCGGCAACCTGGGACTCCCTGCCTTGGAATTATTGGAGAAGCCGGTGCCGGATCTCTATGTTTTGGAGTTGTCCAGTTTTCAATTGGAGACAACCTTTACGCTAAATGCCGCCGCTGCCTGCATACTCAATATCAGTCCTGATCATATGGATCGGTATTCCCATCTTGAGGCCTATGTCCAGGCTAAAGCGCGCGTCTATCACGGTACCGGGACCATGGTAATTAATGCCGATGATGTCCAGGTAGCAGGTTTGGCCCAGCCGGAGCGGCACTGCCTTCGATTTACCTTGGGGGTGCCTGCTGCTGATGAATATGGGCTGCGGGAGCGGGTTGGTGAAACCTGGTTGGCCCGGGGTCATGAATTATTACTGCCCGCACGGCAGTTACCCTTAGTGGGACGCCATAACGTAGCGAATGCCCTGGCGGCTTTGGCCCTAGGGGAGGCAGCAGGATTGCCGCGGGCTGCAATGCTGTCGGCTTTGCGAGAGTTCCGGGGTTTGCCTCATCGTTGTGAATGGGTTGCACAGGCAAAGGGGGTGAGCTGGTACAACGACTCCAAGGGAACTAACGTGGGGGCCACGGTGGCCGCAATTGAAGGACTTCCCTGCCAAGGTAAATTAGTACTCATTGCGGGCGGCGTTGGCAAGGGCGCGGATTTTTCTACTTTATGGGCACCTTTATCTAGGCGGGCAAGGGCTGTCGTCTTAATGGGCCAAGATGCCCCCCGGTTGGAGGCAGCGCTTGCCAATAGTGTCCCCCTCTATCGAGCTAGGAATATGAGCGAGGCGGTAAATAAAGCGAATACTCTAGCTCAGCCGGGGGATAGTGTGCTGTTGTCCCCTGCGTGCGCCAGTTTTGACATGTATTCCGGTTTTGAAGCCCGTGGCCAGGCCTTTATAGAAGCCGTTCAGGAGCTCTTGTCATGAGCCGGTTCTTCTCTGCCCGGCAGGCGGTTGGCGGTAGCGCGCCACAACCTGATTTCTATCTACTAGGGGCCGCGGTGGCTTTGATGGGACTCGGCTGGGTGATGGTGGGATCGGCTTCTGTGGCCATCGCCGATAGCCGCTTTGGACAGCCGACCTACTATCTTTGGCGCCAGGGGTTGTTTCTATTGTTGGGATTAGCAACAGCTTTTGGAGTCTGGCGGATACGGTTGGCATTTTGGGAGAAGCTAGGCCCGGTACTGCTGCTGCTGGGGTTGGGATTGTTGCTATTGACATTAATCCCGGGCATTGGGGTAGAAGTCAATGGCAGTCGTCGATGGCTGGCTCTCGGGCCTATCAGCTTGCAGCCTTCGGAGTTGGTGAAACTGTTTATGGTGATTTACCTCTCCGGTTACTTAGTGCGCCGTAGTACCGAGGTGCGTACCACTATCAGGGGATTTCTTTTCCCGGTTGGAGTATTTGCCATGGCCGGGCTGTTGCTGCTGCTAGAGCCAGATTTTGGCGCGGTAGTGGTTTTATTTGCCACCTTGTTAGGGATGTTGTTCTTGGGAGGCGCTCGCCTTTGGCATTTTCTATTGCTCGCCGCCGTAGGGGGGACGAGTCTCGCGGCCTTGGCTTGGTATTCCCCTTATCGGATGCAGCGGCTCACTTCCTTCCTCGATCCCTGGGCCGATCCTCTCAACAGTGGCTACCAGTTGACTCAGGCCTTAATTGCCTTTGGTCGGGGCGAATGGTTAGGCGTTGGCTTAGGCAACAGTATTCAAAAGTTGTTCTATTTACCCGAAGCCCATACCGACTTCCTTTATGCGGTCTTGGCTGAGGAATTAGGGTTGGTGGGGAGTTTGGCCGTAATTGCTCTATTTGCTGTATTCATCTATCGGGTTTTGCTCATTGGCCGTGCCGCGGAACGAGCCGGCCGTGCTTTTGGCGCCCATCTGGCCTATGGTCTGGGGATTTGGATAGGGCTACAGGCTTTTATCAATTTGGGGGTCAATATGGGAGTGTTGCCCACCAAAGGGTTGACTCTGCCCCTGATGAGCGCAGGGGGGAGTAGCAGTATTGTCACCTGTGTTGCAGTGGCCCTTATCCTGCGGGTGGATTTGGAGACTCGTTTCCCTAAAGTCGCCCGGAGGAGCATTAAGTGATGGTGACGCGGGTACTTATCATGGCTGGCGGCACAGGGGGACATGTGTTTCCCGCCTTGGCAGTGGCGGATACCCTCCGGGCAGGGGGGGTAGAGGTAGTCTGGATGGGGACACATCAGGGGTTAGAAGCCAAGTTGGTGCCCAGGGCAGGCTATTCCATGGAGTGGATTTCAATCGGTGGTTTGCGTGGCAAGGGCTTAGTCAATTGGTTAAGGGCACCGTTCAAATTGTTGCTTGCCTTATCCCAAGCTTTGCGTGCCCTGTATCGCTGGCAGCCCGCAGTGGTATTGGGGCTAGGGGGGTTTGCTTCTGGGCCAGGCGGTTTGGGCGCCTGGTTACTGCGGCGGCCTTTGCTGATTCATGAGCAAAATGCCATTGCAGGTACGACCAACCGGTTGTTGGCTCATTTAGCCTGTCGGGTGATGGAAGCCTTTCCTGGAACTTTTCCCGCGGCTATGAAAGCCGAGTGGACCGGCAATCCAGTCCGGGAAGCAATTGAAGCACTTCCCGAGCCGCAAAGCCGTTTCCAGAATCGAAAAGGCCGTTTTCGCCTACTGGTTCTGGGAGGATCCCAGGGGGCACGGGTATTCAATGAAATGCTTCCCGAGGCACTGGCCCTGCTCACCCCCGAGGCGCGCCCCGAGGTCTGGCATCAGTGTGGCCCCCGACAGTGGGAAGGGACTGTTGCCGCTTACCAAGCGGTAGGAGTGGAGTCCCGACTGGTGCCTTTCATTGATGAAATGGCGGAGGCGTATGCTTGGGCTGATCTGGTCCTGGGCCGTGCCGGGGCCCTGACGATAGCAGAGCTGATGGCAGCGGGGGTTGCTTCCCTATTGGTGCCGTTCCCTTTTGCTATTGATGACCATCAGCGTGTCAATGCAGGCTATTTGGTGGAGGCGGGAGCGGCCCGATTGTTGCCAGAAAAAGAAGTGACCCCGCAACGGTTGGCCAGAGAAATTGAACGCCTAGGGGCAGATCGGTTTGCCCTCATGACCATGGCTCAAATCGCCCGCCAGCTTCATCGGGTGGGCGCGGCCCAACGTGTCGCCGAGCGTTGCTTGGAGGTGGCCAGTGGTTGAACCTCAAGTGACTCCCATTCCACCTATGATGCGCCGGATTCGGCGGATTCATTTTGTCGGTATCGGCGGAGTGGGGATGGGGGGGATTGCTGAAGTTCTACTCAATTTGGGCTATCAGGTTTCCGGCTCGGATCTGCGTCAGAATCAGCTGACTCAACGGCTGGTAAGTTTGGGTGCCCAGGTTAGGATTGGCCATGATCCCCACTATATTAAGGAGTGCGATGTGGTTGTGGTCTCAAGCGCCGTCAGTGAGGATAACCCAGAGGTAAGCGCTGCTCGCCGTCGGCTCATTCCCGTGGTGCCAAGGGCAGAAATGCTGGCAGAGCTGATGCGCTTCCGCTATGGCATCGCAGTGGCGGGGACCCATGGCAAAACTACCACCACCAGCCTGGTTGCTGGAATCCTTGGAGAAGGGGGCTTTGACCCCACCTTTATCATCGGCGGCCGGGTTAACAACATCGGTGCCAATGGCCGCCTGGGGAGTGGTGAGTATTTAGTGGCTGAAGCAGATGAGAGTGATGCCTCCTTTTTGCACCTACAGCCCTTGTTGGCGGTAGTCACCAACGTGGATGCCGATCATATGGGGACCTACGGGGGAGACTTTACTGCGCTGAAAGCCGCTTTCCTGGAATTTTTGCATCACCTGCCTTTCTATGGCTTGGCCGTGGTCTGCCTGAATGATCCTGTATTACGGGAGTTATTACCGGACATCGGACGCCCCGTATTAACTTACGGGACTTGTGAAGACGCTGATTACCGGCTACGGGAATTGAAACAGGCTCAAGGTCGGACTCAATTCCGGGTGGCTTGCCCCGGCAATAATAACTGGATGACGGTGGTGTTGAATTTGCCCGGTGCCCACAATGCTCTAAATGCATTAGCAGCTATGGTGGTAGCCCATGAACTTGGGGTCGAGGACGCCGCCATCCACAGGGCTCTGGAAGGTTTTTCTGGCATCGGGCGGCGGTTCCAATGTTATGGGGAGATCGCCACTCCACGGGGAGGGGTACTTCTGGTGGATGATTATGGACACCATCCTCGGGAGCTCACCGCCACGCTGGAGGCTATCCATGCAGGTTGGCCTGGCCGACGGGTCGTGGTGGTGTTTCAGCCCCATCGCTATAGCCGGACTCGAGACTTATTTGAAGATTTTATTGAGGCCCTCTCCCAAGCGGGTGTACTGCTTTTGCTTGAAGTTTATCCTGCCGGAGAAGAACCCATTGCGGGGGCTGACAGCCGCACCCTAGGGCAGGCCATTCGAGCCAATGGGCAAGTGGACCCTATTTGGGTGGGGAATATAGCAACCATTGAGGAGGCGTTGTTAGGGGTTTTGCAGGAAGGAGATGTGCTATTAACTTTAGGCGCTGGTGATATCGGTGCCCTCGCCAGGCGCTTATCCGTCTCCCTGGGAGGGAGCCAATGATGGTGGCGGTAAGCGCTGCTTCCCTTCGAGGCCAATTGCAGCAGCAGGTATCTATGGGAGGGTATACCTCTTGGCGCGTAGGTGGACCCGCGCGATGCCTGTATCGCCCTGTGGATGTGGATGATCTGATGGTCTTTCTGGGTGCCCTGCCAGAGGATGAGCCGTTATTCTGGCTCGGCCTGGGGAGTAATTTACTGGTTCGGGATGGCGGGATCGGGGGTACGGTCATTGCCGTTGCCGGTGCTTTGAATAGGATTGAGCGGCGCAGTGCCACGACAGTATGGGTTGAGGCGGGGGTGCCCTGTGCCAAACTGGCTAAGTTCTGTGCCCGTGAAGGATTGCAAGGGGTGGAGTTCATGGCAGGCATTCCGGGAACGGTAGGGGGGGCATTAGCGATGAACGCAGGTGCCTTTGGCAGCGAAACTTGGGAGCGGGTGACGGCGGTAGAGACCGTCGCTGTAGGCGGGGGGCGTCACCGGCGATGGCCGCAGGAATATCAGATCGGATACCGGGAAGTTTATCGGCCAGAGGGGGAATGGTTTGTCGCCGCTGAGTTGCGCCTGACGCAGGGAGATAGTCAGACGGCACAGCAGCAGATTCGGCACCTACTGCGGCATCGCAACAGCTGTCAGCCCACTCAGCAGCCCAGCGCGGGATCAGTTTTCCGTAATCCTCCGAATGATAAGGCGGGACGATTGATTGAGGCCTGCGGGCTCAAAGGGGTTGCTGTAGGCGGGGCTCAGGTCTCGGAAAAGCATGCCAACTTCATCGTGAACACAGGTGATGCCTCCGCTGCTGATATTGAGCGTTTAATTCAACTAGTGACTGAGACGGTGGCCCGGCAAAAGGAAGTGACCTTGGTGCCGGAAGTCCACATTGTGGGAGAGCTAGCGTGACAGGGAGAGTGGCTACTAAAAACTGGGGTAAGGTTGCGGTGCTGATGGGGGGGCGTTCCGCAGAGCGGGAGATTTCTCTCCAGAGTGGAACGGCCGTCCTGCAAGCCCTCCTGAGGCAGGGAATTGACGCCCAGGGAATTGATGTGGGTGAAAGGGTGTTAGAGCAATTATCAGGAGGACAGTTTGAGCGGGTCTTTATTGCTCTTCATGGCCGCGGCGGGGAAGACGGAGTTATTCAAGGCGCTTTGGAGCTCTTAGGTTTGCCTTATACCGGTAGTGGAGTACTTGGTTCTGCTCTTGCCATGGATAAGCTGCGCAGTAAGCAACTTTGGCGGGGGATGGGGTTGCCTACTGCGGACTTTTCCGTGCTAAACGAGGGAACCGATTTAGCGTTGGTGGTGGCCAACTTGGGGCTGCCGCTGATGGTTAAACCGGCCCGGGAAGGGTCCAGTCTAGGCATGAGGAAGGTGGATAGTATCGAAACGCTGCGAGCGGCCTATAGGGAAGCGGTGGCCTTCGATGGAACCGTGATTGCTGAGCAGTGGCTTCCGAGAGCAGAGTACACGGCCGCTATCCTGGCAGGACGAGCTTTGCCCCTTATTCGTTTGGAAACACCCCGTACTTTTTATGATTTCGAAGCGAAATACCTCACTGATACTACTCGTTATTTGTGTCCGTGCGGATTACCTGAGGAGCAGGCGCAGCGCCTCCAGGCATTGGCCCTACAGGCCTTTCAAGCTCTAGGGGCGAGTGGCTGGGGGCGAGTCGATTTTAGGTGCGATGAACAGGATCGCCCCTGTTTACTTGAGATTAACACGGTACCTGGGATGACTGCCCATAGTTTAGTGCCCATGGCCGCTCAAGCGGCAGGTATTGAGTTTGACCAACTGGTCCTACAGATATTGGAGAGTAGCCTGGAACGGAGCATGCCCCAAAATGGCAGTTAGAAGAAGAAAACCTCGCCGGACACGGCAGGGAGCGAGTCGCCCTCAACCGGCCCCGGCGCTACCTTTGCGGGCGATGGGCCAAAGCTTATTGGTGCTGTTCTTCGTTGGGGCAGCCGCCTGGGGGATGAGTCGTCTTGCCGATCCCCAGACTTTGCCCCTGCGCAAGGTCAGCATTGAGGGGCAGTTTAAGCAGGTGACTCAAAAAAAATTACATGAGGCGGTAGCCGCTCACGTGAGTGGCGGTTTTTTTAGTGTGAATTTGGAGACTATACAAGCGGCAGTAGAGGAGCTGCCTTGGGTGGCCCGGGCCGGGGTGCGTCGGGTTTGGCCTGATAGCTTGAGGATTGAAGTCAAGGAGCAAGTGCCGTTGGCATACTGGGGTGAGGAGGCTTTGGTGAATGTTGAGGGTGAGATTTTTGCCCCTCCACGGGAGAGTTTCCCTAAAGATTTACCAAAATTACAAGGGCCTTCCGGTAGTGAACGATTACTGGTCAGTCGTTTGGGAGAGATACAGGCACAACTGAGCTCCCTCGAGTTGCGGGTGGCCCAGCTCACCATGGGTGAACGGCGGGACTGGCATATCGTTTTCGAAGACGGGGTGGAGCTAATCTTGGGACGGGCACACAGCAAGCAGCGCCTGACCCGGTTTCAGCAGATTTATGCCCGCCTATTGCAGTTACATCGAGAGGATATAAGGCGAGTGGATATGCGCTATACGAATGGGTTTGCAGTGACCTGGCGCGATGGTACAGCGCCAGCATGGGTTCGTGAGGCAGCATTTGATGTCTAAGCGTGGAGATAAAAACTTAATTGTTGGCCTGGATATCGGCACCTCTAAAGTGGCCGCTATCGTGGCCGAGGCTCACCCCGAAGGTGAGATCGAAGTGGTGGGAATTGGTTCTCACCCCTCCCGAGGATTAAAAAAAGGGGTAGTGGTGAATATTGATTCCACAGTTCAGTCTATTCAACGAGCGGTGGAAGAAGCGGAGCTGATGGCAGGTTGCCAGATTCACTCCGTCTTTACCGGTATTGCCGGCAGCCACATCCGCAGCCTCAATTCCCATGGAATCGTGGCCATCCATGATAAGGAGGTGACTGCGGAAGATGTGGAACGGGTGATTGATGCGGCTAGAGCGGTGGCTATTCCTGCTGACCAGAAGATCCTCCATGTGTTGCCCCAAGAATTCATTATTGATAGCCAAGAAGGGATCCGGGATCCGGTCGGCATGTCCGGTGTTCGCCTGGAGGCCAAAGTGCATTTGGTGGCCGGCGCGGTGAGTGCAGCCCAGAATATTATTAAGTGTGTACGCCGGTGTGGGTTGGAGGCGGATGACATTATTTTGCAACAGTTAGCTTCTAGTTATTCGGTACTTACCGATGATGAGAAGGAACTGGGCGTGTGTTTAGTGGATATTGGGGGAGGGACTACGGATATTGCGGTTTTTGTCGGTGGGGCTATTCGTCATACAGCGGTGATCCCGATTGCTGGTGATCAAGTCACGAATGATATTGCCGTGGCTTTGCGTACGCCGACCCAGCACGCCGATGATATTAAGCTGAGATATGCCTGTGCCCTCACTCAATTGACCCACTCCGATGAGAGCATCGAGGTTCCCAGCGTCGGCGACCGGCCGCCACGGCGATTATCACGCCAGACATTAGCCGGCGTGGTCGAACCTCGTTATAGGGAACTGCTGGAACTCGTTTTGGAGGAGCTACAGCGTAGTGGATATGAGGAACTGTTGGGAGCCGGCGTAGTGTTGACGGGAGGGAGCGCCAAAATGGAAGGGGCAACGGAGTTAGCGGAGGAGGTTTTTCATACCCCGGTACGGCTCGGTATGCCACAGCATGTGACTGGATTAGCGGATGTGGTGAGGAACCCCGTTCATGCCACTGGCGTGGGGCTTTTACTTTTCGGGCATTACCATCGCTACACGCCGGGCCTAGGAAATCGACCCTTGGAAAGCGTTCGGGGGGTATGGAACCGGATGCAGGGCTGGTTTCAGGGGAATTTTTAAAAAAACACTAGAACTTAGAGCTGCTTACTAATCGCAGAAACTCAGATAATGAGGAGAATATACCATGTTTGAATTGATGGATTCATATACTCAGAGTGCGGTGATCAAGGTCATTGGTGTCGGCGGAGGGGGTGGCAATGCTATTCGCCATATGGTAGATGCCAAGATAGAAGGGGTTGATTTCATTGTTGCCAATACAGACGCCCAAGCCTTAAAGGATTGCGCCGCCCATACTGTGCTGCAACTGGGCAACAATATTACTAAGGGTCTAGGGGCGGGAGCAGATCCAGAAATTGGTCGCCAAGCTGCCCTAGAGGATCGGGAGCGGATTATGGAAGTGGTCAGCGGCGCGGATATGGTTTTTATCACCGCTGGTATGGGGGGAGGCACCGGGACTGGCGGGGTTCCTGTGGTGGCTCAGGTGACTAAAGAATTGGGGGTTCTGACAGTCGCCGTGGTGACTCGACCTTTTTCCTTTGAGGGGCGTAAGCGCGCAGCCATCGCGGATCAAGGCATTAAGGAATTGACCCAGTATGTTGATTCCTTGATCACCATACCCAATGAGAAACTGATGCCGGTACTGGGCAAAAGTATCAGTCTGTTAAATGCGTTTAAGGCAGCCAATGATGTATTGCTCGGTGCCGTGCAAGGGATTGCCGAGCTCATTACCCGACCTGGCCTTATTAACGTCGATTTTGCTGATGTTCGCACGGTCATGTCTGAAATGGGAATGGCCATGATGGGCTCGGGCAATGCCACGGGAGAGGAACGGGCGCGTTTGGCAGCTGAAGCAGCGGTTGCTAGCCCTTTGCTGGAAGATATCAGTTTGAAGGGGGCCCGTGGAGTGCTGGTTAATATTACGGGTGGACCGAGCATGTCCATTGGCGAGTTTGAGGAGGTAGGTAGCACAGTTAAAGAATATGCTGCCGAAAATGCTACCGTCGTGGTAGGTACTGTCATTGATCCGGATCTGGAAAATGAACTGCGGGTAACTGTCGTGGCTACAGGATTAGGGCAGCCAGAGACACAAGCGAAAGCGCCAGTAAGCCTGGTGCAAACTTCCTCCCAGCAGCCTGAACTTGAAGAACCTATTGATTATCATATGTTGGATAAGCCTACGGTGATCCGCCATGGCTCGTCGCGGGATCGCATGGTGGTGGGCAGTGACACCAGTATGGATTACTTGGATGTTCCGGCATTTTTACGCCGACAGGCTGATTGATGGAGCAACCAAGTTTAAGTTTGAGAGGGGACATTGCCACTACAGGCCCGCGTGGGCATGGGGCCTTTGCCACCTCCCCGGCAAGTGCTTGACCCAAGAATAACGGGTTATCGGCTAAAGGAAATGATCTACCATGATAAGACAACGCACGCTTAAAAATGTCATCCGCGCTACCGGGGTAGGATTACATACTGGGAATACTGTTTATCTCACGCTAAGGCCAGCCGCGGCGGATACCGGTATTGTCTTCCGTCGAATCGATTTAAATCCTCCCGTTGAGATAGAGGCTCGGGCGGAGAATGTTGGGGATACTACCCTTTCTTCCACCCTCCTCAAGGGGGGGGTACGGATTGCTACCGTGGAACACCTACTATCGGCCTTTGCTGGTCTTGGGATCGATAATGCTTATGTGGATCTTAGTGCTTCTGAAGTACCTATTATGGATGGGAGTGCGGGTCCATTTGTGTTTTTAATACAATCCGCAGGGATAGCCACCCAAGGGGCACCTAAGCGTTTTATCCGGATCAAGAAAACACTCGTTATGGAAGAAGAGGATAAGTGGGCCCGTTTTGATCCTTTTGATGGTTTTAAAGTCTCTTTTGTGATTGATTTCGACCACCCAGCATTTAAGGGCCGCCCCCAAGGGGTTGAGGTGGACTTTTCTTCGACTTCTTTTGTGAAGGAAGTGAGTCGTGCCCGGACCTTTGGTTTTATGAAAGATATCGAGCGCTTACGAGAGGCTAATCTGGCGTTAGGGGGCAGCCTGAACAATGCTGTGGTGGTTGATGATTATCGAGTGATTAACGAAGATGGTTTGCGTTATGAGGACGAATTTGCTCGTCATAAAATTTTAGATGCCATCGGTGATCTGTATCTTCTTGGCCATACGTTGATTGGGGCTTTTAGTGGTTATAAATCGGGCCACGCCTTAAATAACAAGCTACTTTGCGCTTTAATGGCAGACCAATCCGCTTGGGAGGTAGTCACCTTTGAAGATGAGGCCGCAGTGCCTATACTTTTCACAAGTCCTTTAACAGCAATTTAAATTAGAAGCTCTCAAGGATTAGTGCGACGGGACAAGCGCAAAAAAGCCGATTTGAGGTGAGGATCTTTCATTCCGCTGGCTATATTGCGGAGCAAAGCCCCATTGGCGGGGGAGAGGACGGGACGCTGTGCTTGGGAGGAAGTGGTAAGAAGGTGGGGGGGACGCACCTTTACCGTCACCTTGCGAAGGTTGCGCAATTCCTGGTGTTGTTGTAGATGTTTAATAATACTTGGCGTGTAATAGCGCAGGAGGTTGGCTCGAGCTGCGGTATCAGTATGGATAATGAGGCGGTGATCTCGAATATTGGCGACGAGACAGTGAGGGGAGAGGGCTTTTGGGAGGCACTGCCGTACCTCAACAGTGAGTTGTTGTAATGCTTTGGCTCGGGCAAGCAAGCGCTGCAAGTTCCCTTCGGTGGTGTCAAGTAATTTGCCAATTGATTGGGTAACTTGCATAGTGAGGATTCCTAGATTGATACTAAAGGTAAGGTAATGGAGATTATCATTCTTCCCAAAGCCTCGAAAAGCCGCAATTGTATCCATCTGGGAGGGGGTGCCCTCTCTATATATTTATGTTTAATGTTGATATGTATATTGCTGATAGTCTATGGGGCCTACTGCCTAGGCGTAAAGATGCAATTTGTCGCACAGCAACAATCTCTGGCTCAGATGAAGACCTTGGCTGAAGATTGGCAAGCGACATTGGAGCAGCAACAGGTAGTATTATCGACCACCCTGCATCAGGCTGAAGAGGGTCTTGGTACGCTTGCTCAACGGGTTGGACACCTCCAAGCAGATTTGGTCCGCCTAAATGCGCTGGGACAACGTCTCATCGTACATGCGGACCTGGAGGAAGGAGAGTTTGATTTTACTAATCCACCTGCCATGGGGGGGCCAGAATTGCCCCAGATAGAAGAAAGCTTGAAGTTGAACGATTTTCTAGCGACTTTGGGACAATTAGAGCAAGAGATGGCTGATCGTCGGCAGCAATTGAGTCTATTAGAGACGGTCTTGGTGGAACGGGGGATGCGACAAGCGGCGCTGCCAGCGGGTCGCCCCGTGCGCCAGGGGTGGCTTTCTTCTAAATATGGGTATCGTACCGATCCCTTTAATGGTCGGAGGGAATTCCATAATGGCGTTGATTTTGCTAGTAAAGCCGGCACGGAGATTATGGCGGTAGCAGCGGGTATTGTGACCTGGGTGGGGGAACGCTCCGGGTACGGAAAGATGGTCGAAGTCGATCACGGCAATGGCTACGTGACTCGCTATGCCCACAATCAGAAGAATCTAGTGCAGGTGGGGGAAAGTATCGTCAAAGGGCAACCTATCGCCGTCATGGGTTCTAGTGGCCGCTCAACGGGCCCTCATGTCCATCTTGAAGTTTTGCACGAGGGGCGCACTGTTGATCCCCTCCGATTTGTCGGGACAGCCAAGGGGAGTTAGACATTGGCCCCCCGCCCTCTCACTTGTGTCTGTTATAATTAAATATTTTATGATGAGGGTAACAGGGCAGTTTCTCGGCCAATCTTCTGCCCGGTGTTGGTGTTAAGCCCCATTGCCGCTTAATATCGAAATTCAATACCCATCTTCAATCCTAGGACCAACTCCACTCAACAGCTATGGTAACGAATTTACTCAGCAAGGTATTTGGCAGCCGCAATGATCGCTTGTTGCGGAGCATGAACAAAGTTGTGGCGCAGATTAATGCCTTAGAGCAGGATATCGCGGCCCTAAGCGATGGACAGTTGCAGGCTAAAACCGACGAGTTCCGGAACCGGCTTGCTGCAGGTGAAGATTTGGATGACCTCCTTCCTGAGGCTTTTGCTGTAGTCCGAGAAGCAGGCAAGCGAGTCCTCAGCATGCGTCACTTTGATGTCCAGCTTTTGGGAGGCATCGTACTCCACGAGGGCAAAATTGCCGAGATGCGTACCGGTGAGGGCAAGACTCTCGTTGCCACCCTGGCTGCCTACCTTAATGCCCTGCCCGGCAAAGGAGTCCATGTGGTGACTGTGAATGACTACCTGGCCCAGCGCGATGCCCAATGGATGGGGCCGTTATATCAGTTTCTGGGGATTTCCACGGGGGCTATTGTTGCCAACATGGATCCCATCGCCCGAAGAGCCGCCTACGCTGCAGATATCACTTATGGGACCAATAACGAATTTGGCTTTGACTACCTACGCGACAATATGGCCTTTAGTTTGGAGGAAAAGGTGCAGCGGGAGATGTACTATGCCATTGTCGATGAGGTGGACTCTATCTTGATTGATGAAGCGCGCACACCGCTGATTATCTCCGGCGCTGCCGAGCAGAGTTCTGAGCTTTATCGGCGAATCGACGCCTTTATCCCCCAACTCAGCAAACAAGAAAGGGAAGAGGGGCCGGGGGATTACACGGTGGATGAAAAGGTGCGCCAAGTCTATCTCACTGAGGCGGGGCATGAGCATGTGGAACAGATCATGTTCGAATCAGGCTTAATGAAAGAAGGAGAAAGCCTCTACGATGCCTCCAATATTGGCTTGATGCATCATCTAAACGCAGCCTTGCGGGCCCATGTGCTCTTTCACAGGGATGTCGATTATATCGTTAAGGATAATCAAGTGGTGATTGTGGATGAGTTTACGGGCCGCACCATGCCTGGTCGGCGGTGGTCGGAAGGACTCCATCAAGCGGTAGAGGCCAAAGAAGAGGTGGCGATCCAAAGCGAGAACCAGACCTTGGCCTCGATTACCTTCCAAAATTATTTCCGCCTCTATGACAAATTGGCCGGGATGACGGGGACGGCGGATACCGAGGCTTACGAATTTCAGCAGATTTATGGCCTAGAAGTGGTGGTCGTCCCCACCCATCTTCCCATGGTGCGGGTTGACCATGGGGATAAGGTTTATTTGACTACAGCAGAAAAATTCCAGGCGATTACTGAAGATATTAAGGACTGCCGCTCCCGGGGCCAGCCGGTACTGGTCGGGACCACCTCCATTGAGGCTTCCGAACATCTTTCAAAATTACTCAAAAAAGAGAATATCGAGCACCAAGTGCTCAATGCTAAATTTCATGAGAAAGAGGCGCAAATTATTGCCCAGGCCGGTCGGCCTGGTACGGTTACCATTGCCACGAACATGGCGGGTCGCGGTACCGATATAGTGCTTGGTGGTAGCTTGGAAGCGGAGTTAGCGGCGCTAGATGAGGGTGCAGATAAAGCAAAGAAAGAAGAGCTGCGGCGGATTTGGCAGGAACGCCACGAGGAGGTCGTAGCGGCTGGGGGACTACATATCATTGGCACTGAACGCCATGAATCCCGCCGTATTGATAATCAGCTTCGAGGGCGTTCCGGGCGCCAAGGGGACCCGGGTTCTAGCCGCTTTTACCTATCACTAGAAGATAATTTGATGCGTATTTTCGCCTCAGAACGGATCTCTGGCTTGATGCAAAAGCTAGGCATGGAAGAAGGCGAGGCTATTGAGCATCCATGGGTCACCCGTGCTATCGAAAATGCGCAACGTAAGGTTGAGGGCCATAACTTCGATATCCGTAAGCAATTGCTAGAGTTCGATGATGTGGCCAATGACCAACGTAAAGTGGTCTATGAGCAACGCAACGAGTTGATGGCGACGGACGATATTTCGGAGATGGTCCAAAGTATTCGCCAGAGCGTGATCGACTCGGTATTCAGCCAGCACATCCCCCCGGGAAGCATTGACGAGCAGTGGGATGTCCATGGATTGCAGGAAGCCTTGGCAAGTGAATTTGGTCTTCAGCTTGATATTGAGGGTTGGCTGGAAGCTGATGAAGACCTCCATGAGGAGACTTTGCGGGAACGCATCCTTGAAGCAATGGAAACCGCCTATAAGGAAAAGGAGAAATTAGTCAGCCCTGAAGTGCTGCGTCACTTTGAAAAGGCCGCCATGCTGCAGGTGCTGGATTCCCAGTGGAAGGAGCACCTTGCCATGATGGACCACCTGCGCCAGGGCATTCATTTGCGCGGTTATGCCCAAAAGAACCCCAAGCAGGAGTTCAAGCGTGAAGCCTTTGAATTGTTTCAAGAAATGTTGGAGCGGATCAAATATGATGTGATTACGCTCCTATCCAAAGTACAGGTGCGTACCGAGTCCGATGTGGAAGCTGTAGAACATCAGCGTCGTGCCACTAGCGCGGTAGAATACCAGCATGCGGCTGCCAGTGCGATGGCAGGTGGCGCTGGCGAAGCGGAGGCCCCAAGGGCGGGATCCGAGACATCCGAGTCCAAAGCTCCCTATGTTAGAGAAGGTCGGAAAGTTGGTCGTAACGAGCCTTGCCCTTGCGGCTCAGGGAAGAAATACAAACATTGCCACGGCAAACTGAATTAATAAAGAAAGCTTATGGTTGTTGGTCTTGAGCATTTGCCGGAACTATTGCCGGTAGCGGGAGTTAAGCTGGGAACGGTGGCTGCTGGCATTCGCTATCGGGATCGTCTCGACTTGGCGGTGATCGAGGCCATTGAGGGCAGTACCTGTGCCGCTGTTTTTACTCGCAATGCTTTTTGCGCTGCACCTGTAGTTGTAGCCCGTCGCCATTTGGCCAAGAACTCTCCACGCCTGCTGCTGATTAATGCGGGTAATGCCAATGCAGGTACCGGTGCTCAAGGTATCATGGATGCTGAAGCTTGCTGCACTACCCTGGCCGAGCTGGCTGGGGTAGCACCAAGGGCTGTCCTACCCTTTTCCACCGGGGTAATTGGTGAACCGCTGCCGGTGCCTCTTGTCCGGGGGGCACTACCCCAAGCTTGGGAGGCGCGCTCGTCGACCGGGTGGGAGGAGGCGGCTCGGGCCATAATGACCACGGATACCGTGCCTAAAGGCCTCTCTGTGAGCTTTACGTGCCAGGGGCACCCAGTGACGGTCACGGGAATTGCCAAGGGGTCGGGTATGATCCGGCCAGATATGGCCACCATGCTAGTTTTCCTGGCGACCGATGCCCAGGTTCCCCAGGAGGTCTTGCAGCTTTGCTTGACTAAGGCGGTGGCGGAGAGTTTTAACCGCATTACGGTTGATGGTGATACCTCTACCAATGATGCTTGCGTCCTGCTGGCTACCGGGAAAAGTGGGGTTTCCATAAGAGCAGCCGAGGACTCAGATTTTGCTGCCTTGCAGCAGGCGGTCAGTGAGGTTTGCTTGCACTTGGCCCAGGCCATTATTCGCGATGGGGAAGGCGCTACCAAGTTTATTGCCGTTAAGGTGGCCGGTGGGGGTAATATCCAAGAATGTGAGCAGGTGGCGTATGCCATTGCCCAGTCTCCCTTGGTCAAGACGGCCTGCTTTGCCAGTGATCCCAATTGGGGTCGGATTCTAGCCGCCATCGGGCGTAGTGGGGTGCCTGATCTTGAAATAACGGGAGTGTCTCTTTATTTAAGCGAAGTTGGTGTGGTGGATAAGGGAATTCCTCATCCTGATTACACCGAGGAACAAGGCCGAGCCGTCATGGAGCGGGATGAAATCACCATAGGGGTGGAATTGGGCCGGGGAGATTCCTGCGCGCAAATATGGACCTGCGATCTGTCCTTTGATTATGTGAAGATTAACGCCGAATATCGCAGTTGATGGGAAAAATATACCTAGGACCGTATTTTTCCGGGATTGGTAAGATAGATTTTATTGTCTATTAGGTTAAGGGGCACCGGTTCTAAATGAGTTCCAGGGCAGGGACCGGCAAGACAAAGGCCATCCTCAAATCGGAATAAAGCTCCATGGGTGGCACATTGGACGTATCGGCCTTCCCAATCGAGGAATTGATCGGGCACCCAATTGAGGGTCACTCCAGTATGGGGGCAGCGGTTCATGTAGGCCCAGATTTGGGTGGCTTGGCGGATGACGAATATTTCCTGCTGGCCGATAGTAAAGCCGCGGGTGCCGTATTCTGGCAGTTCTTCCAGATGGCATAAAAACATAGCGGAAGCCCCGGTCATGGTCCCGATTCCCGTGAGCCTAGGCCATCGAACCCCTGCTGGCCACATTTGCGGCCGGCCAGTTGACAACCGAAGGTCAGGCTTTCAGAGAGGGAGCGGTGGCGAAGACGGGCGTCAAGGAAGCCAGCGTTAAAAGTATCTCCCGCCCCCAGAGTATCTACCACTTGTGGGGGAAAAAAAGCCGGTGCGTGATGTATTTTCCCCCCCTCGTCGATGGCATAGGCTCCTGCTTCCCCCCAAACACAAATTTTTTCGGTGTCAGGTAAAGTGGTGTGCCATTTCTGAAGGAAAGCTTGGGCCTTTGAGTAGCCATGATAGGTCACATAATGGCGGGAAAACAATAAAACAGCGGCTTCCTCAAAAAGGCTTTCAATCCCGGGTCTTGGCTTTTCAATCTCTACCGACCAGGGGAGGGAGGGAAATCGTTCCCGGACAAGAGCGAGCATCCGGGCGGTTTCTGCCACATTACGGCCCTCCAAGTGGAGCCAGTCGAAGGGAGAGAGATCTATGTTGGCAAAATCAGCAAAGCTAAATTCTGGGAGATCCCGATAGTGGACGATAGTTCGACTGCCGGTGGCACGGCTCAAGATGACATAGGAAGTGGGGGTTTTTCCTGTCACGGTACGGCAATAATCCATATTAATGCCCTGTTGTTTTAACTCTTGAGTAATGAATTGCCCAGCGGGTTCCTCTGCCAAGATCCCCGCAAACGTACACTCATGGCCTAGTTGTTGGAGGACGGTGAGGGTATTGGCACAATTTCCACCGCGGCAGCGGCGTTGTGAGAAAGCCCTGATTTCATCATTTTCCGCTGGATAATCCTCCACGGTATTAATGATGTCCACAGTGGCGATCCCAATGCCCAGTATTTTGGCCATAGGGCAATAATTACATCGCAGTTTCTAGGATTTGGCCAATGTGCTTGGCGACTTCTGTGACCTCGTCTGTTCCATTGACCTTATGGAGTTTGCCTTGAGCCTCATAATAATCCACCAACGGCGCGGTCTGGGACTGGTAAACTTGTAAGCGATTGGCAATAGTCTCTTCGTTATCATCGGAGCGTTGAATAAGTTGGTCGCTGCCGCATTTATCGCAACGCTGGTCCTCCTGGGGTGGTGAAAAATAAATATTATAGATGGCCCCACAAACCTGGCAGGTGCGACGTCCCGTCAGCCGTTTTATGAGTACCTCGAAGTCCACATCAAGCAGGATCACTGCTTCTAAGGGCTGTCCAAGCGCAGCGAGCATCTCATCAAGGGCCTGGGCCTGGGCCAAATTCCGAGGGAACCCGTCGAGGATATAGCCCTTGGCAGCGTCAGGCTGGGTGAGCCGTTCACGGATAATGCCGATAACGATTTCATCAGAGACTAATTTTCCCGCATCCATAGCCGCTTTGGCTTTTTTTCCTAACTCGCTACCGGCAGCCACAGCAGCACGCAATAAATCTCCGGTAGAGATTTGAGGAATCCCATATTTCTGGGATAGAAGTTCACCTTGGGTGCCTTTTCCAGAACCTGGGGCGCCAAGTAACACTGTTCTCATAATGATTTTGCCTCAAAATGACCTATATCGAGTGTATACCGAAGTGATCCGTTGCTATTCTATCCCGACGATGCTGTACTCGGGCTAGGACTCAAAAGGCTGTTACGCTACCTTGCTAGGCTAAGGGAGTCAATTAGCCCTGGCGTTACGGCAGCCCGATGGGGGTCAAGGGCTCATTGGGTCTAATAGGGGTGTCCTTGGTGGTGAATGTTTGCCACTCCCTTAATCTTGTAAAAAATTTTCTTTAGTTAAGCAATAATGGAGAATAGTATGGCCAAAAAAAATGCATTTTATGCCCAATCTGGTGGGGTTACCGCTGTTATCAACGCTTCTGCCTGCGGTGTCATTGAGACCGCGCGACAGCATTCAGAGGTTATTGGGAAAGTCTATGCAGGGCGTAACGGCATTATTGGCGCTTTAACCGAAGATCTTATCGACACCAGCCAGGAGAGTGATAGCGCTATTGCTGCTTTACGGCATACTCCAGGGGGCGCTTTTGGCTCTTGTCGCTATAAGCTCAAAGGGCTTGAAGAGAACAAAGCCGAATATGAACGTTTGATTGAAGTGTTCAAGGCCCACGATATCGGTTATTTCTTCTATAATGGCGGCGGCGACTCTCAGGATACAGCCCATAAGGTATCGCAACTTGGCGATCAGCTGGGATATCACATCACTTGTATTGGGGTTCCCAAGACAGTAGATAATGACTTGCCTATCACTGATAACTGTCCGGGGTTTGGGTCCGTGGCAAAATACGTGGCAGTCTCGGTGCGGGAAGCGGCTCTGGATGTGGTGTCCATGGCGCGGACTTCGACCAAAGTTTTCATCCTTGAAGTGATGGGACGCCATGCGGGTTGGATCGCCGCTGCGGGAGGCTTGGCGGCGGAGCAGGAAGGGGATGCGCCCCATATCATTCTGTTTCCTGAGATCCCCTTTGAGCAGGAGCGATTCCTTCAAAAGGTGGATGCCAGCGTCAAAGACTACGGTTACTGTGTGATTGTCGCCTCGGAAGGAGTACGCAATAAGGAAGGTCAATTTCTGTCTGAAACAGGGACTCGGGATGCCTTTGGTCATGCCCAACTTGGCGGTTTAGCTCCTTTGATTGCGCAAATAGTGCGAGAAAAATTGGGTTACAAGTATCATTGGGCTGTTGCCGACTATCTCCAGCGGGCAGCGCGACATATTGCTTCCCAGGTGGATGTAGAGCAAGCCTATGCAGTGGGTAAGGCGGCGGTAGAATTTGCTGTCAGGGGTGAAAATGCGGTGATGCCGACTATTATCCGAAAGTCCTCTGATCCCTATCGGTGGGAGATTGGCTCAGCGCCCCTTAAGGATGTGGCCAATGTGGAGAAAGATCTCCCTCGAAACTTTATTACCCAGGAGGGGTTTGGGATTACAGAAGAGGCTCGAAGCTATCTTACCCCCTTGATCCAGGGTGAAGATTATCCCCCCTATAAGAATGGGTTACCCGTCTACGTCCAGCTTAAAAATGCTCCCGTTGAGAAGAAACTCAAGGAGTCCTTTACCTTGCGCTGAGGAGCTAAGGTGACCCCCAGTCTACATCGGGGCTTAGGAGTCGCTTCCGGGTAGACTGGGATAGCCTGCATATCACTATTCTTCTTTCTTCTCCCTGGGGGCTATCTCATATTAGCAGCGAGGTTGAAGCCGGAGAGCATCTCAGTTAAGGTGGCTCCAAGCTGGGCAGAAAAGCGCTCTAGGAATCCAGGCGTGGGGGTGTAATTAACGATTTTTTCCGCGCCTACAATCTCTCTAGCCACATAATCGCTACTTCCCAAGCCATCGATCAGACCAAGGTCAAGGGCCTGTTCACCCGTCCATACCAGACCGCTGAACAGGGAGGGATCGTCCTTGAGGCGGTCTCCGCGGCCGTCTTTTACAATTTGAATGAATTGCTTATGGATGCTTTCTAGCATTTTTTGGATATGCTGGGCTTCGGACTCCTTGATAGGTGAAAAGGGATCAAGGAAGCCTTTATAGTCACCTGCTGTGAATAGGCGCCGCTCTATCCCCAGTTTTTCCATAGCGTCAACAAAGCCGAAGCCATTGATCAAGGCGCCGATAGAACCCACGATACTTGCTTTGTCCGCGTAAATTTGATTGGCCGCTACGGCAATGTAATATCCTCCGGAGGCACAAACGTCGGTGATAACAGCGTAGATAGGAATATTGGGGTGTTCCTGACGCAACCGGTGAATTTCATCATTGATGTAGCCTGCTTGGACCGGGCTGCCGCCAGGGCTATTGATGCGCAGAATTAATCCAGTGATATGTTCGTTCTCAAAGGCGGCTTGTAGTCCCTTTTTAATGTTTTCGGCGCTAGCGAAAGAATCGGCACTAATGAGTCCATCCACCTCTACTAAGGCCGTATGTGCTGTGGTCATTCCTGGCGCACTGAGGCCATTGGGTAAATAGAGTAATAGGAAAATCAGTAAATAACCGGCAAACAGTATCTTAAAAAAGATATTCCAACGACGCGCCCGCCGCTGCTCTTTGAGAGCGCTAAAAGCCAGACGTTCTAGAACCTCTCGTTCCCAGCCGAGCTGCGTTTCCTGTTTTTTGTCGAGATCGGTAGTAGAAGGATCTTGTTCTGACATTGGGCCTCCATAAGCAAAGTCTGGCTAATAATAACGGATTAACGCTACCAAAGGGCAGGTTATGCGAGCTGCTACCTTTTAGTTTAAAATTTTGTGGGCACATGCTGTGAGTACAGTGCTTAATTCCTCGGGCAGTGGCGCGGCTATCTTGAGTAATTTTTCTCCTTTGGGTAACGTAAAGCTTAGCTGGTCAGCGTGGAGAAACAATCGGCGCAGTCCTAAGTTTCGTAGCCACTTGTTGAATGCAGGATCACCATATTTTTCATCGCCCCCAAGGGGATGACCGAGATGGGCGGCATGTACCCGGATCTGATGGGTGCGGCCGGTTTCCAAGGTGATCTCCATGAGCGTCGCTTCCTTATGGGGCTGTTTGGGGTGGAAATGGCTGGAAGCCGGTTTTCCGGTGGCGCTCACCTTAACAACTCGTTCTCCAGACTGTAAGATATTCTTTAACAGGGGCAAGTTTACTTGGCGGATATTCTTTGGCCAGCTCCCTTTGACAAGGGCAAGGTAGTGCTTATGGATAAGCTGTTCCCGTTGCATCGACTGTAGTGCCAACAGGGTGCTTCGGGTTTTGGCGACCATGAGGCAACCTGAGGTTTCCCGGTCTAAACGATGGACTAGCTCCAGAAAAGGGGCCTCTGGGCGCAAGCGCCGCAATACCTCAATGACCCCATAGCTTACACTGCTACCACTGTGGACCGCGATTCCAGCCGGTTTGTTGAGAATGAGCAAATGTCTATCCTCATATAACAAGCTATTCCCAATGAGATGCAAGAGGGAAGGGGCCACGGGTTCCTTAACGGCGGGATGAGACACCCGTAGTGGAGGAATTCTGACTTGGTCCCCCTGCTTTAGGCGGTAACTGCTAGCGACGCGGGATTTATTGACTCGAACTTCTCCTCGGCGCAGGCAACGATAGATCCGACTCTTGGGAACGCCCTTGAGTTGGGAAAGTAAAAAGTTGTCGATCCGTTGACCCGCCTGCTCCAGTTGTATTTCCACTAGGCGGACGCGGGGCGCCAATGATTGTTCCTTGCTGTTCATATCCCAGTTTATCGCAGATTTGCTAAGTTGCCCCTAAATGCTGATAGGTGAGGGGAGAACCTAATTCAGCTATTCGCATTCGCGTTAGGAAAGAAAAGTTGCTTGCCGCCGATCTGGTACGCGCCGATGGCCTTCTGGCCCTGGGGCGATACCAGCCAGTCGATGAACGCCTGCCCCAGGTCCTTTTTCACGTTGGGGCATTTCGTTGGGTTCACCAGGATGACGCTGTAGGGATTGAATAGGCGCTCATCGCCCTCGACCAGAATGGTCAAATCCGCAGGGTTTTTGAACGAAAGCCAAGTTCCCCGATCGGTGAGGACATAGGCATTCATCTGTGCTGCGGTGTTGAGTGTCGCGCCCATTCCGGAGCCCATCTCCCGGTACCAGGGACCCTGGGCGTTTTCTAGGTCCACTTTGGCCGCCTGCCACAGGCGCCGCTCCGCTTTGTGGGTGCCGCTGTTGTCACCGCGGGAGGCAAACGGTGCCTTAGCCTTGGCGATCTTTTTCAATGCTGCGGTGATGTTCTTGCCGTCGGCAACACCGGCCGGATCGGATTTCGGCCCCACCAAGACGAAATCATTGTACATTACCCTGTGGCGTTTGACGCCATGGTCTTCGGTAACGAATTTCTCTTCCGAAGCCGGATCGTGGACAAATACCACGTCGGCGTCACAGCGCCGGCCGGTGTCCAGTGCTGTCCCGTCCCTTGGGCCACCACCCGCACAGTGATGCCGGTCTTCTGCTTGAACTTGGGAAGGATTTCCTTGAACAGTCCCGAATTCTCGGTGGAGGTGGTCGAGGCCACCGTGATGAACTTGCCCGCAGCTATTGCATGGGTCGTTAGAAAGAGGGTCAGCGCCGCCGCAAAGAGAAGTTTTCCAGTCAGTGCCATAGCAGTTCTCCGCAAAGGAAGGCCTGGGCCTTGGCCGAAGCTGGTTGGGTGAAAAAGCGCTCGGCCGACGCCTGCTCTAGCAGCTGGCCTTCGTTCAAGAACAATATCTCGTCGGCGAAATATTTCGCCAGACTCAGATTGTGGGTTGTCATGACGATTTTGGTGCCGGCGTCGTGAATCGCCTGGATGATCCGATGCACTTCGCCGGTCGCCGTCGGATCGAGGCCCGCCGTCGGTTCGTCTAGAAACAGCACTTCCGGTTGCATTGCCCATGCCCGCGCTAGCGCCAGCCGCTGCTGCTCGCCGACGGAAAGCACCCGCGCCTGACTTTGGGCCAGACGGCTCAGCCCGACCCGCTCCAGCGCTGCCTGGGCACGCCGCTTCCGGTCTTTTCTTGCTACCCCCGCAAGCTTTAGTGCATAGATGATATTTCCCCAGGCGGAGCGCCGTAGCATCACTGGACGCTGGAATACCATCGCCTGACGGCGCCTGCCCGGTCGGTCGGGAGCGTTCCATTTTACCGCCCCTGCCGTCGGCGCCAGGAGCCCGTGGCACACTCGCATGAGCACGCTTTTTCCCGCGCCATTAGGGCCTAAGATGACCGTTCGCGGCCCAGCTTCAATGCGTGCGGTGATGCCTTCGAGGATGGTTCGGCCACCGGCAGTGAAGGCCACGCCGTCGAGCTGCAAGGGCAGTAGCGTTCCGGGGTACCTCATGACTATCCGTACCGCTGCTGGGCGATTCGCTTCACGCCATAGGCGGCGGCGTTGAGCAGCACCACCAGGGACATCAGCACGATGCCTAAACCCAGTGCCAGAGGCAAATTGCCCTTGTTGGTTTCCAGAGCGATGGCCGTGGTCATGACCCGGGTCACACCGGCGATATTTCCGCCGACAATCATCACTGCCCCCACTTCAGCCGCTGCCCGCCCAAAGCCCGCCAGCACGACGGTCACCAGTGAGAAGCGGGTGTCCCACAGCAGCGTGAGTGCAGATCGGGCAAGGCCCACGCCGAGGGAACGTAGTTGCTCCGAGTATTCGCTCCAGGCATCCTCAATCATTTGGCGCGACAGGGCCGCGACAATGGGCACGATAAGCATGGTCTGGGCAATGATCATCGCCGTAGGCGTGAACAACAGGCCGTAGTTGCCGAGCGGCCCGGCGCGTGACAGCAGCAAGTAGACTAATAATCCGATCACCACCGGCGGTAATCCCATCAGCGCATTAAATATCACAATCAGCACCTGTCGACCGGGAAATTTGGCCACTGCAGTCGCTGCACCGATGGGAAGCGCGATCATGCTAGCGATCAAGGTGGCTGTTAGGCTTACCCGCAGGCTCAGTAAGACGATTTTCACCAGTTCCGGGTCGCCGCGGCTAATCATGTCGATCGCCTGCTGGAAGGCGAGACCAAGGGTGTTCATCACTGAATGGGCGAGCGCGGTTATACCCAAAGATCCGCTAAGTAAACGACCGACCTGCTAAAGCAGGTGGCTTTTTCAGACCTAACCCCAAAAGAAGCGGTCATTTATGGTAATCAAGAGACCCCACATACGGACGGCTTATCCCACAGGGGCGCCCATTGCCAAGCTGATAAGCAAAGAATCCCTCGTTATTTATTTACGCCTGTCTGGCAGGCTGGACATCGACGTGGGATACGCGCGCCAAGCCCCAAGTATACACCGCTTATTCTCGTAGTTAAAACTGGCCGTCTAAAGAGGTTGCGTACGCAGTCATATGATAATTGTACCATAGAGCATCAAATATCATATCCTACGCCCAGGTAATCCAGGAGCTGATTGCCTTGGCGAAGGCTATTCGCGCCGCCCGCCAACAAGGGGACAAGGGCTATCACCGGAAGAAATCGCTTTCTACGATGCCCTGGCGGAGAACGAGAGTGCCGTTACAGTAATGGGAGACAAGCAGCTTCGCCTCATTGCCCATGAGCTTCTGAAGCAGGTCAAAAGCAACGTCAGTATTGACTGGATGCACCGCGAAATGGCCCGTGCCCGCATACGGGTCTTGGTAAAAGTATCCTGCGTGAATATGGTTATCCCCCGGACCTAGAAGCTGCTGCTGTGCAGACGGTATTGCAGCAGGCGGAGGTGCTCTCGGAAAAGTGGGCGGCATAATTACAATGACCCTTTATTAACCGCAGGATTATTTTCATGGCGCTTAATCTGGCAAAAACGGTCGTTAATTTTCTGGCTCAGAAGCCAGAAGAAAAATTTACTGCGCGCCAAATTGCGGAATGGGTAATAGAAACCTATCCGACAGAATGCCGCGAGAAGCAGAAACGATCGAGAGCCACTGCTATCCCCCTGGATACTCAGGCAGCCCTTCTTAACCAAATTGTTGCCGAAATCGGCTCCCAACGTCCCCGCCTGCAAAAGAAATACCCGCAAATCAAAACCACTGAAGGGCGTCCCCGGAAATATTATTTCACGGAGAAAAGTGATTCGGACGAAATCGAGAACGCTGAAATACCCGAGCGGATTGATACCGTTGCTTCAGAAAAAAACACACCGATTAAAGAGCAAGATCTCTACCCCCTGCTGTCTGAATTTTTGTGGTCAGAGCTGGAGATATACAGTAAGCGCATTGATGAAAAACGGTCGTCGAATGCCCGTGGACCCGGGGGTAACAAGTGGCTTTATCCCGATCTGGTGGGGATGGAGGATTTAAGCGCCGACTGGAATCGTGAAATCAGGGACTGCGTGCAGCAATATGCCGATAAGAAGACCAAGCTTTGGTCTTTCGAGGTCAAAATCTTGATTAACCGCTCCAATGTCCGCGAGGTTTTCTTTCAAACGGTCAGTAATTCTTCCTGGGCGAATTTAGGGTATCTCGTAGCCAGCGAAATTGAGGGGGCCGAGACCCTAAAAGAACTGCGCATGCTCTCCAGTTTGCATGGAATCGGTTTTATTCGACTGGATGCCGATAATCCCGCCGAAAGCCAAGTCATGATCCCGGCCAACGAAAGATCAGAAGTGGACTGGCATACCGCCAATAGATTGGCGGCAGAGAACAAGGACTTTATGGCGTACATCAAACTGATCCGCCAATTTTATCAAACGGGGGATGTGCGCGTTTCTGACTGGGATGTGCCGTAGAATTAACTGTAGAAATATGTGATCTAAAGTTTTACATCTAAAGGCATACGCTCATCGCCTTCTCGACGCGGACTCGCATGCCGGATGGTGTGGGAACTGGAGAGTTATGTAAAACTTAGACTTAATCTGACAGACACTCGTCTGTGGATGCCGTGCCTTGGTTTTGCTGTGGTCGATGTTTTCCACTGCCAGATAAAGCGGGTAGGCGTGGCTTTCCACCTTCCCGCAATATTCCGTTCCCCGGTCAGTGAGTACCCGCAACAGAGGAATATCCTGTTCGTCTTTGGTTTCGGTCAGCACCAGCCCCTCCTGGACCGAGGCACGTCGCTGGCCCAGCGCCGGGTTTTCGATGGCCAAATTCACCACTGCTTGTTTCACATACTCCAGCACACGGTTTAAGTGGCCGAGCGTCAGCGAGATCCACTTGAACGCTGGGTTATGCGCTCTACGCATAGATAAGCCGACGGCCTTTGGGTTCTGGAATCGAATCTCCGAATTCCCGAGCCGTATCAAGCCAAAGTTGCATAGCTTCCTGTGCATTTGCCAACGCCTGGTCGGGCGAGTCTCCATGCGCCTTGCAACCAGGCAACTCTGGCACTTCCGCAAGAAATGCCTGATCTTCGTCGCTCCAATAAATAATTATCTCATATTTATACATTACTATTTACCTGCCAAGTGATATTTTAGGATGACCTCACGAACCTGCTTTACCTGATAGGATTTCGCCTTATTGCCCGCTCGCTGAAGGTTTATTTTTTCTTCAATTCCTTTTCTCCGATAGAGATGATGGCTCCCACGAATTCGCTCCTCAAATCCAAGATAAAGTAGCATGCTCCGAATATCATCGAATCCGATATTCGAATCCGACGCACCTTGGAGGATTTTCTCCATCACCTTTTCATGTTTGCCCATGCCGTGTCTTTAATTTCTTACAGGCGCATAACGTTGCGCTTCACCGGACCAATAAAGTATAGCGACGAAGAAGCGGTGCTTTATTGGGTCTGAGTGCAAGCGCCTTGTTAGGCTCAAGATCGTATTCCTTTGCACATGAAGCATTGATTTGTGAACTGCGCCGGGGAAAACCTTACCAAGATCAATGCGGTCGCGGCCACGAATTTGTGGCTTCGACCGCAAATACGCGGAAAGGGTTTCCCATGAGCGATCATACGGTTGGGTTCGCTGATTGTTACACCGAGCGCAAAGGAGAGCACCGGACTTCAATATGTCCACGTTATACCAATTTAATCAAAGAGTGCAATCTATTAAGGCTTCAAGTGATTGTTTAGACTGAACTTATACAATGCAAAATTACATGAAATTGGTATTAATTCCTTTGACCGGGACGTTCCGCCGGGATACCGAATGCCTATAAACTGGCTGGCTTTGGCGAACATGGCCTTGAGCGCATGTCAGACGCCTTAATCAGGTGCTCACCGGTTTGAGCGTTGTCACCACAGATCCAGCACTTCATCTTTGACCTTAAACATAATATGAAATAGACTGACTAAGCTGTGTCTTGTTACACGCAATCGGCTACTGGCCAACACCTATTTCTACCCTTACATCAAATAATTACCCATTCTGATAGTCCATATTATTTTGGGCAAATATGCACATCAGTTCATTTTTTCAACAGCTTTCTTTGTGGTTTTTTAGAACCGTACTAATATCCAACTTTAGGGGGCATTCTTGCCGTGCTGAACCGGCAGGTTGGCAACGATGTTCGCCTCACGCTCCAGCATGCCGAATGATGTGGCAAGGGGCCGGGTTTAACCGGGCAGTGAAGGGTCATGAGTATCGTTCGGACTAAGCGCAGTAGATATATCCACCAAGAGACGCCGGCCAAAAAACAGACCTTCCCCCCAGATAGAAATCGTGTAAAAGCCCAATCAATGGATTCCGTCTGATACCAATTTAATTAAAGAATGCAATTTATTAAGGCCTCAAATGGTTGTTTAAGTTGAATCTATACAATGCAAAATCACATAAAATTGGTATGACCGAAAAGCTCTTGGCTTGGGGAGAGGAAAAGGACCCGAACATCGATCTGGCGCAGGAGTGCGAGAAATTCCGCGATTACCACCAGGCCAAGGAGTCGCTGTTCAGCGATTGGGAGGCGGCGTTCAGGAACTGGATTCGGAAGGCGGCTGAGTTCAAGGCAGACAAAAACCCGCCAGCAGGCGCGCCACGATCTGGTCACGCTGTTGGTGAAAGAGAAGTTTCAGAAGGAGGGAGAGTATGTAAGTTATTGATTTCACGGATTAAAATTGGCGCCCCGGATACGATTCGAACGTATGACCTTCCCCTTAGGAGGGGGTAGTCCATAAAAATACCCAACATTAATAAACCTTAATCAAGGTTTACATAACAAACACTTATAGGCATGCTTATCTTATCCAAACTTAATGGAAATTATTAAAACCGTATCCATAAGGTAGCCCTGGGGTAGCCCCGGAAAGAGTAAGAATATGCCTAATAAGATTAGCTTCACTAAACGTAAGCTTGAAACGCTCCCTTTGCCACCGCTTGGAAAGAGAACCACCTATTTCGACGTTAAGGCACCAGGGCTTGCGGTGCGCATTACGGCTACAGGCACCAAGACTTTTGTCGTTTACCGCAAGGTGAATGGCAGACCCGAGCGTATTGCTCTAGGTAGATTCCCGGCGGTGACTGTGGAGCAGGCCCGGAAGATGGCGGCTGAGGTGAATGCTGTTATCGCCAAGGGTGGCAATCCCAATGATAAGCGGCGAACCCAACGAGCAGAGATAACCTTAGGTGATTTGTATCAAGAATACCTAGAGCACCATATCAAAGCTCGTGGTAAGCGAATCAAGAATCCTGAATCGTATTTCAAGCTATATCTATCTCAATGGCAACATCGTAAGTTGTCGGCTCTCAAGAGGTCAGATGTACGAACTCTTCATAACCGTTTGGGCAGGGAGAAAGGCCATACTACGGCGAATAAGACGCTAGTGCTTCTAAAGGCCATGTATAACAAAGCCATCGAGTGGGAGCTATTCAAAGGGGAAACCCCTTGTGATGGTATCCAGAAGCTGCCGGAGAAATCCCGTGACCGCTTCTTACAGGCGGACGAACTGCCTCGCTTCTTCCAAGCCTTGGCCGAGGAGCCTAATGAAACCGCGCGAGATTTTTTCTTGATGTGTTTGCTGACTGGTGCCCGGCGCGCCAATGTACTGGCCATGCGCTGGGAAGAGATCAATTTCGAGCGGGCCACCTGGACCATACCAACGACCAAAAACGGTGAAGCCCATACGGTACCGTTGATGCCTGAAGCGCTGACCCTTCTGGAGTCCCGTCGATACGCCAACGGTGAGAGCGACTGGGTTTTTCCAGGCACTGGCGCCTCCGGTCATCTGGTGGAGCCTAAAAAAGCATGGGCACGTATCCTGAAGCGGGCAGGCATCCAGGACCTCCGTATTCATGATCTACGCCGCTCCTTAGGGAGCTGGCAGGCTGCTACGGGGGCCAATCTCTCTATTATTGGCAAAACCCTGGCCCACAAGAATGTGAGTACGACCGCGATCTATGCTCGCTTGAACTTGGACCCGGTACGGGACTCGATGCAACTCGCTACCCGGGCTATGTTGGAGGCGGCGGGTGTGTTGCCTAAGGCAGAAATAGCGGAGATCAGCAAAAAGAAGCTCGGTTGATGTGTAACTGCCTTTTTTATAAGGAATATCCGGATGGAAACAGAGTGTGAGGCTGCTTAGTGGATAAAGATTGGAGGAGGATAAGCAGCATTTTTACTGTTGCTGAAATTGCGGCCTTTCTGATTGGAGAGGAATTTTTAAGGATAAGAGAAACTTACCACATCGAAGACGAAAAGCTGAAACAAGGCGAACAGATTGACAAGTACTGGCAAGAACAACATGACAAATTTAACAGAGCAGTAGATGTCATTATTCGGGCAATAGAAGCTGGAGATTTAAAGGCGGTTAACGTTAAAAATGAGGCTATCCGTGAATATGCGGATCCGCAGACTGCCTTAGAGTTGCCTATTCATCGCCAGTCCTATGAACAGTGGGCTATCGAACATGACCTTCTAATTCCCTATCTATCTCCAGAAGAGAGAGCAGCGCTAGCAGAAGGGAAAGGTAACGGGAACTCTCATCAGATTCATGGCAATACCCAGCATAATGCACGTAAAAATTTTGAGATATTGCAGGCTGCCCTATGGTGTTTGGCTAAGTTTCCTGAGCAGTGTCGGGGAAAAAATGAACAAGTCTCTGCTGCCAAATTAGCAAAGCTAGTCGAGCAAAAATCAGGGCTTTTTTGGAAGGATGGTGAACCTCCCCGAGCGGAAAAAACGATAGAACGATTGATAAGCAGAGCTCTCAAAATAGTTAAGTAATTTTTACTATCCCCTAACTAATTTTTACTGTTCCCAAAATCCTTTTTTAATAGTGCATGATGCTCTTTGTTTCGGACTATAACGGAGAGCATATGAAGCACCCCCCAGCTGCGCACATTCTTCCCCACCTCGTTGGCCCCGAGGAGGCCGCTCGTATTCTGGGCGTGAAGCCGGGCACCCTTCAAGTGTGGCGATCTACGGGCCGGGTCAATCTCCCTTACGTCAAGATTGGTGGCAAGGTGAAGTATCGTCTCTCGGATTTAGAGCGCTTCATCGAGAATCGTCTCTGCCAACATACAAGCTAAGGGCAGCGATGAGAGGTAAAGCACTACAGATTGGCGCTGGGTCGAAGCCTGTACATAGCTCCAGGAGGCGGACCATGAGTAAGCAACCTCTCTTCGCGAAGGTTCCTATCGAGGTGGTAAGGGCCCCTCACCTTACCTTCAGAGAGTTCCGCGTCCTGGTGGCTTTGTACGCCTTTGCCGATCAAAAGGGGCGGTGTTGGCCTTCCCGGCAGCGACTGACTGAACTGACCGGAATCAGCCCGGAGCATATTTCCCACATCACCACCGCCCTTGAAAAAAAGGGATGGCTGAAAAAGATAGGCAACGGGGGACGATCTAAATCCAGCCGCTATCAATTGTTTATCCCGCAGGATCTAGTGGTTTCTATGAAGCCCGAAAACGGTGCCCCCAGGGGCAGGGTTTCCCAAGCTTTAAACCGTGCATCTGAGGGCAGGGTTTCCCAACCAAAACGGTGCCAGGAGCGGCAGTTAAACGGTGCCGCCCAAGGCACGGGCATAGAACAGACCAAGGAACAGACCAATTTATATACGGCATCGGCCGATGCCGCAGACACGAAAAGGGGGCTTAAACACACCACCTCTCAGGCAGGAGATTCCTTTCCCCGGGGAGAATCAGATCCGAGGGAGGTCGAGGGCTATTTGACGAAGCAGGGCAAGCGGCTACAAGGACAGGCTCTGCGGCGCTTCGAGCGGTTCTGGCAGGTCTTCGACTACCGCCGGGGCAAAGCCGAAGCGGCCGATGCCTGGTGGAAGCTGGAACCCATGAGCCCTGAGCTTTTCAAGGCGATTATTGCTGGGGCTGAGCGGGAAGCTTCCGAGCGCCCCGGCAAGCAAGCTAAGGGGCTGACCCCGAAGATGGCCCCAGGCTGGCTTTCTGGGCGGCGGTGGGAAGATGCGCCGCCTCGACGTACTCCCGCCAAACCCAAGCTGGTGGTTTAGGAGGTGACTATGGACAAAACTTTTTCCGATTTTGGGATCGAATTGCCTCCCGGCGCCTCAGGGGAAGTGAGCCTCACCTGCCCCCAGTGCTCCGCTCAACGCAAGAAAAAACGTGCCCAATGTTTAAGTGTCCATGTCGAGAAAGGAGTGTGGGTTTGCCACCATTGTGGCTGGCGAGGGGGGCTTTCCCAGGGCGTGCAGCCCAATCACACTCTGCACTGGCGACGCCCAGCGTACCGGCGGCCTGAGCCCCTTCCAGCGACGGGCCTTCCTGAAAAAATGAACCAATGGTTGGCTAGTCGCGGGATTACTCAGGAAGTCCTCGAGCGCAATAAAATCACGGCCCAAAAAGTCTATATGCCCCAGGTAGAAGCCGAGGTATGGGCCCTTGCATTTCCCTACTACCGGGGCGAAACGCTCATCAATACGAAATATCGAGATAAAGATAAGCACTTCCGCCTGGAAGTGGGGGCCGAACGCATCCTCTACGGGCTCAACGATTTGGAGGAGACCACCCTTGTGGTGGAAGGAGAAATGGACAAACTAGCTGTCGAGGTGGCAGGCTTTCAGAATGGGGTCAGTGTTCCCGATGGTGCGCCCCCACCCCAGACCAAGGATTATTCCAGTAAGTTTGAGTTTCTAAAGGCGGATGAAGCCGCCCTCAGGAGGGTCAAGACCTGGATAATCGCGGTCGACAATGACGCACCCGGGCAGTATTTGGCCGAAGAACTCTCCCGTCGCCTCGGGCGAGAAAAATGTAAGCGGGTCGTGTGGCCCGAGGGGTGCAAGGATGCCAATGAGGTGTTGCTTAAAGGGGGCCCTGAAGCGCTTGCTGACTGCATCAAAAACGCCCAACCTTATCCTATCGCCGGGGTATTGACTGTCAGCCATTTCAGCGAAGACATCGATTTCCTTTACGCCCATGGGCTCGAGGGTGGGGTGTCGACCGGCTGGCCCTCCCTCGATGAATATTACACCGTGAGGCCTGGTGAGCTGACAGTAGTGACCGGTATCCCCAACAGTGGGAAGTCCAATTGGCTGGACTGTTTAGCCCTGAACCTCGCTCAGCAGCAGGGCTGGCGCTTTGGTGTTTTTAGCCCCGAGAACCAGCCGGTAAGCCACCATATGGCACGGATGATAGAGAAGTGGGCCGGTAAGCCCTTCAACGCAGAGCCCCCTTCCCGGCTGAGCCCCTCCACGCTGGAAATGGGGAAAGAATGGGTTCATGAGCATTTTTATTGGATTCTCCCGGACAATGACCAGGACTGGACCGTCGACCTCGTCCTGGACTGTGCCAGGGCATTGGTGCTGCGGTATGGGATTAAGGGGCTCCTACTTGACCCCTGGAATGAATTCGAGCATCTACGTGCGTCCAATATGACCGAGACGGAGTACATCTCGTCGGTTTTGAAGCGGATCGGGCAATTTGCCCGCCATCATCAGGTCCACGTGTGGATAGTGGCCCATCCGGCAAAGCTTTTCCGGGGCAAAAACGACCAATATCCGGTGCCGACTCTCTATGACATCTCCGGCTCCGCTAACTGGCGTAACAAAGCCGATAATGGCCTGGTAATTTATCGCAATTTTACCGACTTGGATAGCAACTTAGTGGATATTTATATCCAGAAGATTCGCTTTCGGGAAGTGGGAAAACTGGGTGTGGCGCGGTTGCGTTTTGACCCGGTTCTCGCCCTTTATAAAGAAGTCGAGCTGGAACAGGAGCCACCTCCCTATGAGGAAGAGGATAGGGCCAGTATGGGGGGCCTATCTACAAGCTAAATATGGAGAATAGCCTTGTTAAGTCAGTTTCTGCTTAGCCCGACCAGGCGGCGTACCAGAGAGCTGTCCTTGGACCATCCAACGCCTTTGGTTTAACCAAGTCTTCCAGCCCTCTTTCGGCCTCTGCTTCGATACGGAGCGGGTTATTCGCCAAGCTCAGCGTAGTAGTCGGGGAGCATGCCCTCTTGGGCGGCTTTAATCCGGCCCATAGGCGTGCTGAGCGGGCTGCCTGAGATTTCTTCTAATAGGTGCGTGAGCCCGCCCTTCACATTCATGTCCTTTTGCTCTTTAAACATCCCAAGCTGCTTACCGAGCTTCTCCAAGGCATCAAGCTTATTCCAAAGCTTGATTTTGTAAACGTAAAGCGGCTCCTCCCCTTGTTCGCCTTTCATCACGACCACCTCCACAGCGGCCACAGCCGCCGCTATCTCGTCTGGCAGGTCGTGGATGGGTTTGAGCCGTCCCTCCCTATCGAACAGGGCGCGTATATCCGAAAACCCTACCTTGGCCAATTCTTTCAGTACTTGTGACTCATTCACGTCCGCTTCAGCCTCGGCCGCTTGGCGCTTCGATTGCAGGTAGGTCGCTACTACTGGATTCCGAAGGAGGCGCGAGCTCTGGACTTTCGCCGTGCTCAATGCCGCCTGTGGGAAGGCCTGCCGGTAGCAGGCTAAGGCATTGCCCCGCACCTTCTCGGGGCCGGCCCGGTACAAGTCCGCGAAGGTTTGCTGGCCTGGGGTTAAGCCATCTTCATTACGGGGGTATCTGGCTTGGCGCATTTTCTTCATGTTCATCTTTTTACTCAATACAATAGGGTAATCGGGAGACTAGCCGTTACTTTACTGCCCGGGGTGGTTCGCTCATCACAGGCCCCTTAAGTTCGGCAGGGTCTTGCCGAAAGCATTTGAAATGCCGGTCGAGGGAATCCCCGAGGCGGGAGAACGTCTTTCATCGCTCTGAGGGTGCCCCGGACCCTGTCCATGATGGAAGCAAGTAAACCTTGCCACCCAGCAATCCCCACCGCAACCTGGGTTCCAGCGACGCGCTTGCGAAAGCATACATAAATTTTATTCATATATTATCTTTTATGCATGAACAATTTTCATTGCTCTGCTGAGACAAGGCCAACCGTTTTGCAAGCGCTCATTTTCTAGGTCTTTCTAGGCAATTGGGGTGGGTGTCCTGTGGACGCCGCACGAGGCGAAGCAATGGTAAGCGAAGATGAAGTAGCTGGTACCGGGTAGATCAAAGAAGGGGGAGAATGAGCCGGTTGCCTGGGATAGCGGGGTCTGTATTAACGCACGGAACAAGCGGCTCGCAGGTTTAGACACTCCAAGCGCAATAACCATACAAAATTAATGGTTACTGAGGTAATTATAGGCAGTTTTTTTACAAATACCTATCATAGGGAGGTGCCTAAAAGTACTAAAGCCCCTTTAGGTGCCCCTGCCTAGTAGTTGCATCTCAGCATCGGCTTCACCCCATTATTCCTTAACAGCAGCCCTGCCCGTCTTTTTTCCGCTATACCCTAATGTGGGTTGTGAATGGGGGTGTCAACCGCCTTGTAGGGTTAAGGATAGTGGTGAGTTGCCGATAGGTTACTGATAGCTTACTAGGGGCGAAATAGCTCTTATCTTTGGTGTAATATCTAAGACATCTACTTCATGTTAGCGTGACGAAATGGACGCAGTGCTAGAGCAAAAGCTCTCAAACGCGGTTGCTTTCGCAACTTGGCTACATGAGAGAACCAACGAAATAGAGATCTCTATTGACCGAAGGGCGCAAATCGCATTATCGATCCTCCAACACTCGCTGGACATTGGTGACGCAATAGTCTGCCTGTTGCACAACGGGTTACCAGGACCAGCCCTGACACTTGCTCGGCCACTCTTCGAGTCCTATGTGCGAGGTTATTGGCTCTTGTCGAAGAAGGTATCTGACAAAGCAGTCGATAACTTTATTGAAGGAAGGCATCCTAAAAAACTTCGGAAAATAATCAATGAGCTTGAAAATAATGTGGACTCAGGCGCGGCTTGGATCAAGAATAATAGCAAGGTAAATCTCAAGTCGTTTGACGAGCTTACACACGGGGGCGAGCCCCATTATCTTCGGCATATATCTGAAGGACGCATCGAGCCTACCTATCCGGATGCAGAGCTTGAAAGCTACCTCGATCTAGCATTAGAGATTCAAATGCGTATCGGCCATATCCTGCTATCAATGGCTAATGATTTAGACGGTTTAGGGCAACTGGGACAGTTCGCTTCAACCGTTCGTGGCGTGTCACGCTAATATGCATAAAGGGGTCTACCCTTGGATTTTGCCGCTTGTAAGCCTGCCTCAGGCTAACTATCAAGCGCCGGCAGGCCAAAAAAAAGACGGCGAGGGAACCATCCCCTGACCGCCAGAGGACATCGGCGCACACTTTACGCCGGAAGAAGGGAACCCATCACTCTCCCTAAGAGGCATGGTCTTTTATCGGGGGGAACTCTTGAAGCCTTTCTTCCTGGAAGAGGATGAGGTTAATCAGCTCGGCACGGTTTCTGACCTGGAGTTTTTTCATCACCCGAGTCCGGTGGACTTCTACGGTTTTGGTGCTAATGTTCCCCTCAAAGGCCATCTGCTTGTTCTGCTTACCTTTGACCACGCCTTCCATGATTTGCCATTCACGCGGGGTGAGCCGGGCCAGCCGAGCGGCGATTTCCGCCTCTTTCTTTTGTTCGATTTGGTTTTGGCGGGCTTGGGCGAGACAAGTCTTGAGGCGCGTTTTGACCAATCCCGCACACTTCAAGGGCTGGACAATAAAGTCCATGGCCCCTGCCTGTAGGGCCTGAACGGCTTCAGGCACCGTCGCCTCTGCCGAGACGAAGAGCAGCGGAAGCCGACTACCCTGGTGCTGCAGCTGTTGCTGCAGCCTTAAGCCGCCCATGTGGGGGACGTGGATATCGAGCAGCAGGCAACCCGGGAGGGTGGGGTCAAAGTCCGCTAAAAACGCTTCAGCGGTGGCATAGGAAGCATAGGAGGCGCCTGTGGATTCACTGATTCGGCGTAGCGCCTGGTGCATCCCCCTATCGCCACTGACAATAGCAATCGTGGCCGGTGGGTCGACAGTTTCCGGGGCATCGGCAAAGCCTTGTCGGTACTGGGTAAGGCTGGTGACGGGTTTTAAATAGGACTCGCTCATGAAACACCTCCGGGCTCATCGTTAAATTTTACTCAAGAGAGTTAAAGCCGCCTCTGGAGCCGGAGCGGGGGTGAGCGTGCGTGGTAGTGAACGGGGTGATGACGTCCCGCTCCGACCGCAGAGCGCGTGGGAGAGGCCACTCAAGGGCCTTCCCTCGATAGAGTTATAAGCGCTTAAAGTGGGATGCAAAGCCGCGTAACTGGAGCATTCTCTTGAGGTGGGAATGGCCCCCCATCAGCAGGAGGTCGGCCGGTGCTTTATTGAGGCTGTCCTTCAACATCCAGAGCAGCGTATAACCGGAATCGTGAATTGCGCGGGTCCTGCTCAGGTCAATGATAATTTTCATCTCGGAATCGCGGACTTGTTGTGCCGCCTCCCAAAATTCCCGGCACAGGGAAAAATCCAGGACCTCAGGCGAAGTTAAAAAGACGGCGTGGTCTTCAACCCCAGCCCCGAAGCTATGGGCTACCGCTGGGTGTGTGGCTAAGGACATGAGAACCTCCCTTCATTGCAAAAGTACTCGTTGTCATAGGGCCGCCTGTACTGAACAGGGGTTTGGCCCCTTGTTATGAATTATGAATTGAGAACGAGTAGCTAAATAAAGACTAAACCCCCTGTCATGAAAATGGGTATTTCTACCTACTCATTCGGGTCGGGGAGGGCTCTCTCTTTTCTGGCCACACTTCCGATAGCCCCCCCTGTGAGCCCTATTGCCGTTCCGCCATAGGGGTCATTGGCTCTATCCTTTTCCCTTGTGATGTGTGAAGAAGTCTCTACCCTTTGATTAGAAGGAAAGCATGCTTGGCATGACTTCTGTCGATGAAAAACTGAAAGGAGGAACTTCAGGATGGTTGCGAAATACAAGATACTGTGTCATTCCCTCTGGCTTGGCGGGGTCTTATCGCTGGTTTTAGCCCCCGCCTTTGCGGGAACCTATGGCAGTGAAGAAGGAGGAAAGCAAAAGCAGGAGAAGGAAATGCATATGCCGTGGTTTCAAAAGCTGGATGAAGATGGTGATGGGAAAGTCAGCGAGGATGAGTTTGAAGAGGTCATGGAGGAGAAGTTTGAGCGTATGGATGAGGATGATGACGATCACATAACCCAGGAGGAGTGGCAGTCCGCTATTAAGGAACATGAAAAAAAGCACCACCGCGGAGCACGTGAAGGTAGCGAGGGGCATCAGAGGGAAGGCATGTAGCCGGTGAGAGAGAAAGGGGTGCCTGTGAAAAAAGCTTCCTTGCTGAGTCCCCATTTTTCACTAGGAAGGGCTGATCCTATCAATCAGCATCAATAAGGAGGTAGAGAAATGTTTGGTAATCGGGCTAATTTTGAAGCCGGCTTGTTCGATGATTTCAGACGTTTGGAACAGGAAATGGATCAACTGTTTGGGGCGACCCCTTGGCCGAGCGGCATCCGGGCAGTGGAGAGGGGAGCCTATCCGCCTGTCAATGTGGGAAGCACGCCCGATCAGGTGGATGTCTACTTATTTGCCGCGGGCTTGGATCCTAAAAGTCTGGATATTTCCATTCAGCAGAATCTCCTGACCGTGGCCGGTGAGCGCCAGCTAAGCACCGAGGAGGGAGTCAATTATTACCGCAAAGAGCGTTTTGACGGCGCGTTTTGCCGTGTCGTGACCCTACCCGAAGAGGTGGATCCCGATCAGGTGAGTGCCCGCTATCGGGACGGGGTCCTGCATGTCACTATCCAGCGGCGCGAGTCGGCTAAGCCGCGGCAGATCGAAGTGAAATAATCAGCAGGAGGGGACAAAATGGCTGAGACAAAAGAAGTGGCCAGAGAGGGCGCTAAGGCGGCTCAGGAAGTAAAGGAAATGGAACGTGCGATCCGGCCGGCGGTCGATATCTTTGAGGATGCGACGGGCATTACATTGCGGGCGGATATGCCGGGGGTATCCCGAGAGCGGCTCCAGGTGCATATCGACAGTGATACCTTATCCATTGAGGGCAGAGTAGATATTCCGGTGCCCGAAGGCACGCGGCCCCTCTATGCCGATGTTCGCTCTACCTGCTACCAACGCAGCTTCTCCCTCAGCAGAGAATTGGATGGGGACAACGCCGAGGCCACTCTGAAAGAAGGGGTGTTGACCTTGCGTATCCCCAAGCGAGAGGAGCATAAGCCTCGCAAGATCCAGGTGCATACCGAGTAGTCAGACTACTTGGCTTGCTGTCATTATAGTAGAGATAAAGAAATTGCTCCGGTCCCAGGGGACCGGAGCGACTGGAACGACAATAGCCGCTGAGGGGGCTATTGAGGGAAAGCCTGAAGGATCTAGAGGCCAAGCAATGTTTTTTTTCTATTCTCACACCCTAGTCACCCTACTAAAAAGATAGAGCGATAGTGATACAACGCTTTTTCATTCTGAGTTCTTCCTCTTTTAACCCGCTTTAGTTGTCCCCGTAATTAGCCGATGTCCCTGTCGATGAGAGTATAATCACTTTGTTAAAATCGCCGAGGACAAGGCTCATGACCCCCAACCAGCGCTTAATCGAAATGATGGAAGAACGTGGGCTGGATACTCGCCCGGATTCCCGCTTGAACCACGATGTCGACCACATCGCCGAGATTCTCGGGGTCTTTCGACGCACCATCTTAAATTGGATCTCACCGCCGCACTGGAAGACCTACCGGGGGATGCGGTGGATTTATTTAGACAAACTGGAAGCGCTCTCCTGAGCTCACCAGGAGAGCCAAGAGGCATCTTGGAGGATCGACAGGCTCCTGACCTTCTCAGTCGGTTGCCCGACTCCCTTAATCCCCTCCCCTAAGAAATCCCAAGACCCGCAGTCCATCGGGACTTTCAACCCTAACCCCGACTGCACCTAGGGAGCCCCTAAAGCTCACAGCATATCGCCCCTCCCGAGGGGCCGTAGGGTTTCTCTCAGGTTGGATTCGGGACTGGGTAGGTAAGGAGAAAACCTTATACGCATTCTTTGACTTGTGAATGCTTGCTGCCACTTTCCAGGTTAGAATCTTAAAAGTGTGCTTTAACTTCTATTTTCTGCTCGATAAGCTCCCTCACCCGACTGGCCTGTCCTCGTCGAGCGCCGGAGAAACTAAAATGAACCGAACATGAATTAATTTCACTCTCCTAAAAACCTTCATTGTAAGGATAGAATCCTTGAGGTGGCCTGAATGAGTTTCTCTTTTGTGATTTAACAGGGATAGGCATTATTAGCCATGCTTCTCAGCTTTCTTGTGTCGTAGGAAAATGCGGGAAAAAAAGATTGAAGCCTTGTACTGCGACGGACGCATCCCGCCGGGAAAGACGGGCAGCATGTTACCCGGAGGGCTCACTATCGCCAATTACCTCAAGGGAAAGAGTGATGGGTCGTCGCTTCCTATACCCCCTCCGAGGGTACTCGCAAGGCTTCTAAGAACAACATAGGTCAAGGTAAAGGTAAACACCTATAGTCTGGCCCTGTAAATCTTCTGTTGTTTCAGCTCAAGCCGCGCCTGCATTTTTTTTCTAAATACTTACTGTGAAGAAGTGTCTAAAGTGTCTAAACCTTCTTTATAGAGGGGATCCAAGAACTATTTTTTTAAATACCTACTAGACAGAGGTGCCTAAAGTATCTAAAGCTTCTTTATAGGGGGGGTCCGAAAATTCCCACCGAGGAGTAAGGCCTTGGCATTTAACCCCCACGCCCACGGGCTAACCTTGACCTGTGGGGTCCGCCAGCACATTTAACCCCCTCGCTCACGGGCTAACCCCCATGAAGCTACCGACACAGCGCCTCATACGGCCCTCGTCGCCATCGCCATCAAGCCTACGCAGCCCGCAAGCCAAACACCTCAAAGCCTCCGTACAGCTATCCATATGACCACAATACCTCTTAGGTCCACATTCAGAAGCCGCCTGCTTGGCCCTGGTCCGCTTATTCCGCCTCCGCTCCCATAATACCTCTGAAAGCGCCTACAAGCTCCTGTAGGCCACTCTCGCTTCTTGGCTCGGTCGCACCTTCACAACAGGGGGATTCATTGCCTGTAGGCCCAGGCGACTTCTGAGCCGCCCGGTGCGGACCCGCATGCTAGGTGGTATGGAGAGGGCAGGCTAAACCCTCGCCCTTACCCGATTAGGCCACCCTTCGCAGACAGTGATCATTTAACGAATTACCACATGCAATTAAATCGTTCTTAACGCTTACAATGCCCTCTAATAGCTCACGAGCCCAATAAGATTGGTGAGCCACATTCTCGTAAGTAAATCCAGCTATTTTCGCTCCAACCTTGTTCTCCTGGAAGCAAACGGTAAAGGAGTGACTGACGAGATTTCGATGCTTCGTAGTATTTACAAACCCATCAACATACTTAAACCAGCTGGAATCAAGAAGAAAATCCAGCTTTGATTGCAACGTTGAGTGAGATAGATTTTTAACAACCTTTTTAAGGTTGCACTCGCGCTCTGTGAATTTTCCAGCCAGAACCAATCCGTTTACAAGATGCGAAAACATGTCATAGATTGCCCGTATCGTATAAATGGACGAAATGATGCTGGCTTCGCTAACTAAATCCGCCTTGGTTTTTTCTTCTTGTTTCTCATGTATGCAGAATACATACTTCATCATTTCTATATCTGTTGAATCGCTATCGCCAACTATAGAATCCAAAGCATTCAAAGCAGTAAATACATGATAATTGAAAATTGCATTGGACCTATCAATCGATCTAATAACGTTCAACATCCTCGCTGAATCTTTGCTATTTCTTACGTACTCTCTAAGTTCTTCAAGATTCCATCGCTTATTCATCTGTATCTGATTTCCCCAATAGCCTAACGCTTAAATAAGCCACCGTTTGGAGCGGCAGCGGAAAACGGTCCGCTTGATTTGCTGGTTATATTAAGAACCAAACACACATTGTGCGTTCTTATCAATGTGCTGATACTGGCTAGCCAAAAATTCACAACCCCGCTTATTCAACCAGCTCTTGTCGATTCCATACATGATCGTGACGCAAGGCCAGATAACATTTTCATAAGAGACGTACATTACGTCTTCAATTGATTCACCACGAAATGCCTTTTGATAATCACCTGAGACACTGCCAGTGCATGTAGATTTTCTTATCTTCAATTGCTGTCCAGAGTTGCTGAAACCCTTGACGGCCCCCTTCAAAAGGTTATCGCAATCTCTTCGTTTTGACGTTTTAGCAATAGTAACGGAAAGTACACCAGTTAACTCATTATAAGCCTTAGTGATCGCATAATAATTTTCTGCTGAAGCCAACGAAGGGAGGAAAAGCATCGCCGCAATCAGCAGGCTAGTTGGTTTCATTTTTCCCCCTTCATAAAAAGTCCGAAAACAGCGCCCCAGAATGCTGCCCCAATCACCGAATTTACGACAGTGTCTGGGTGTGCTGAAAACAGAGAAGCACCTATTCCTGCGCCAACAGCCAAGGTTGCACTCAGCAGCAATGCGTTTTCATCCTTGTCATAGAGTTTTCTCCAAGATATAACGGTTCAAATCATCCGGCGGCGTAGCCGATCGGCTGCATTTGATTGTTGGATGGCTTTATTCCATTATCCATTCAACTCCTTCTAAACTAAGCCCCGTTGTCATCAGCTCGCATCTTTCCCAGTTGATAAATGAGTAATTTCTCCGAATCCTCCAATCCGATTCACCACTCGGAACATAATCAAGGATTCTTATCGGGCTCTTTCTTAATCCACCAAGCTCTAGATTGGGCTCAAATTCTGTGTAATTACGTATAAGGTGGTATAGGGCCTGCTTTGCATACTCGTCGTATGGAGGCAGAGAGTAACCAATAACACCCAAACCAAAATTCAAACCGCCGGCTTTTTGAATACCACGCCAGAGTCCCTTTATTGGATCGGCGTACAGAATTTTAGATGAAGAAGGTGACAATATTAACGGGCAGCATTGCCAAAATTTTGCCCCTATAATTTGGTTTAAATCATTTACTCTATAGATGTACTGGAGCGGATCGTCCGCTTCACGTGGCCCCTGCGTTAGCTGATGGTGTTCTATAGTTGATCCTTGCTTGAATATAGGATGCTTTGACTCCCATGGAATCTCATGCTGTGCTGCTAATTTTCTATCTTTAATATAAGGGACCTTATTGAACCAGTCTATGGAGCCATGCAGCTTTAAGATGACAATCTCGCCTTCTTCAGCCTTACTGTCGATCGTGGACGACATTAACCCGACTTTTTTTAACCTATTAGGAAATAACCTATAGCGGATGCCAAGATGGTCGAGAGTGTCTTCGATTAGTGTGTCATAATTAAATGTCAAAATTGTGTCTGAGGGAGATAGGCTCTGGCAAAACCTTATACATTCGTCTGTTGGGATATCAGGCTGTCGCGAATGAATTACCTCCATAATCCCATTTCTGATCATTAGCTGAGATTCATTTCCTTCTTCGCTCCATGTATCGCCACCCTTCAAACCTAGATAGTGCTCCATGTCTAAAAATGACATGAATTTTTCGTAATCTACAGGGACATCTGCTGTGATGAATTCACATCTTCTTCTGTAAGAAAGGTACCATGACAGGTCCGATTCTAGTTTGTTCTCATTTCCTAATCTGTAACGGATCCGTTCACGTACCAACTCCAATAGGTCCGTTCCTAAAGGCAACCCTGCGTGGACTGAAAAGCCCGCTCCAATGATGAATATTCGATATCGGTTGTCGTTAACCACTAAGCCATCTAACATGAAACAGCCTAACTAAGCTGTGCCTTATTACACGCAACCAGCTACTGGCTTCGGTGAGGTCGAAACCAACCCTATCTGCACCTATTCGGCTGGAGACGCTACGAAAGCCACTAAAATTCGCCCCCGTTCGCCTGGCATTCGCCCTGCGGAAAGCCTCGTGCCCCAAGGATTTTCGCCTAATTCGCCCCTTTCGCCCCCATACAAGCAGAGAATGTAGGCGGGTCTAGGCTGGAGGTTCTGCCCAAGTCTGAGATACTGATACTTTTATCCCTTCTGTAAATTCTCTGCTGATTCAGGCCACCGAGCCAAAAGCGAGCTCAACTGGTGATGCTCCGCTCGGGCTGGTAGTGTGGTTATAAGCCAGATGCCTCATCGCCTCGGCGCAGCTCACCATCTGCTTGCAATACGCTTAGGCCCACACTCTCTGTGGATAGGTGCCCAACGCCGCCCCTAAGCTGCGAAACGGGGCGCAGTATAGCGAACACCAGCTAATCGACTTGTTAGCGCTCAATTTCATACGCGATGTCAGACCCAGACTCCCGAATGACCTTTGCGCTTACGAGTTCTTTGCAAACGGACTCTGGAGACGTCCTATTCGACAAGCCCTGGCATTGCGACTTGATCCAGTTGAGAAAGCTCGCTTTCTTGCGAGGGCGCTTCCTTCCGTCAAGCTGCTTAAGACGGGCGACCACCAACGATGCCTCGCCACTTAGCGACAATGGCGCCGGCTGCTTGGGCGTCGCCTCTTTCGTTCCCACCTTCTTGCAATTTCTCCCGAGCTTCTTGAGATGGCTGACTAATCCATTGAAGCCCGAATCGTTGCTGATGACGTGGAACGCGACGCCTTTTTCCGCGACCTCATGGAATCGGCCGAGGTGAAACGCCAAATGGAAATCTAAGTTGTTAGCCCCCATCGTAGTTACGCCAATCAGCTCTATTCGGCAGAATCCGTCTGATGGAAGGGCGCCTACTTTGATTTTCGTGTTCTTTGGGCCACAGAACACGAAGACCCGTTCGTAGGCTGAAATATTCAGAGCCTCTAAAGAGCCCACGTTTTCGTAGTCCACAAACGCCCAATTCATGCAGTGGTCCTTTATGGCGCTAACAGAAAGTTCTTCTCCGTATAATACGGTTTATTTAACTCCAAGTTAATAATTTTTAATTTATAAACAATACATTGTGAATTGGTTCACAATTGATAGAAATGTGCTATTTTTGCATACGTCAAAGTTGCGCCTTTTAGCTGCTCCAGAGCTCCCAAGGTCTCCAGGGGTTTACATCCCGACTCCCCGACCCAGCCGTAGCTATTATAGCAATTGAACATGTAGTTAGGACATAGCTTTGAAGGCATTATCAACGGCATCCCAGAAGTTCTCAAAGTCATGGAGAGTCTGACGAAGATAACGCTTCAGCCGTGCCCAAAACTTTTCAATCTTGTTCAGGTCGGGCGAATACGGCGGTAAGAATAAGAGCCGGCATCCGGCGGCCTCAATACGCTCGCGAATGGTCGCAGACTGGTGGAAGCGGGCATTATCCATGACCACCACCTGCCCTGGTGTGAGTGTAGGCACGAGAAAGCGCTCGACCCAGGTCTCGACTAACCCGGTATCGCAGTGACCCTGAAACGTCATCGGTGCGAGCACCTGACGGTCACACCACCCGGCCATCCTACTGATACGACAGGTTCGATGGCCGCGTCTCTCGGCGTAGAACCGCTCTGCCCGGGCACACCAGCCATAGGGTGAGTCCTCGGTGTCATCGGCACCTGATTCATCCACATACACCCCCTCCTCAGGCGTATAACGCGCTAATTGCTTGAGGAACGCTTGGCGTTGAACTTCGTCGCGTTCACGGTAGCAGTCAGTCTTTTTTTGCGCGTGAACCCAATGCGCTTCAACGCCTTGCCAATAGTACGGCCGCTGACCGTCTCACCCCCCTGTTGCCCCCACTGCGTGGCCATTTGTTGTTGGGTAAGATGGCCATGGGCCTTGGCAAAAACACGAAATGCCTCCAGATCGGCAATCTTCGGTTGCGGACCCCGTGGAGACACTCGCGTGGCGCTCACAGACCCCGTCTGCGCCCGGCGCTTGAGCCACAAGTCCAGCGTATTGCGACTGAGGTTGAACAAGCGGCTTACCTGGCTTTTAGGCACGCCGCGGTCAACGCAAGCAAGGGCTTTTAGGCGTAGATCATCACTGTAGGGACCGGGCATCGCGTGCTCCTCCGGATTATTACAACCTCCCTATTATGTCCTAAGTGCCTCTTCAAATTCTATACGTTCCCCCTTTTCATGGCGGCAAAAATGCCCCCCTCCAATTCGCCCTACTGCGCCCTATCGAGCAGCTTCTGTGGACAACCCACGATCGCGAAAAAACATTAGTAAGCCAAAAAAAGAACATGAATCAATTTCATTATGGATTACCATACCGCTGATTCCTTACCGAGGATCATGTGGTTTCCTGCCGGGGCAAATATTGTTCGCAATAGCGCCGGGTCGGTGTCCCATAATCTTGCGATGCCCCCCTGTTCACCTTGGGCACGAGAGGCAATCCACGGCAGGCCTCGGCTGAGGCCTTCTGGGTCCCTGGGAACCGAGTGGTGGTATCCATGATATTTGCGCGGTTCATCATATGGGTGGGGGCCATGGGGGCCACTAGGCTTAACCCTGCGGACTTGCGGGTGGACCCCATGGGGCCCCGTGCCCCCCGGTGAGGGCCACTGACCCTCGGTGCAACCCAATCTAGCTATATACCGCTATTCCCACGTCCAAGGGGCAACCTCTACCGGCACAACACCTCACACAGCATCCCCTCTCCATCGCCGTCCAGCCGGGTGAGGCCACATTAACCCCGCCAGAATATTCGAGAAAGCAGCACAAAAGCAGTGAAGACCTCCAGTCGACCTACTATCATGGTGAAACTCAGCAGCCATTTGGTCCCATCGCTGACTCCCGTAAAGCTAGCGGCAACTTCCCCAAGACCTGGGCCCAAATTGTTCAAGCAGGTGGCCGCGGCGCCAAAGGCGGTGACCTGGTCCAGGCCATTGGCCATGAGTAGAAGCACGAGGGTTACAAATAGCAGGATATAAAGAGAAAAAAATCCCCATATAGCGCTGGTGACCTCCTCGGGAATTACCCGCCGATCAAATTTGAGCGAGCGAACTATATGGGGGGGAACCAGCCGATAAATCTCCCGTCGGGCTTGCTTGATGAGCAATAAGAAACGGATAACCTTTATTCCCCCGGCGGTTGAGCCTGCACACCCTCCCACAAAGCTAAAAGAAATGAGCAACAGGGGCAAGAACAAAGCCCAGTTTGCAAAAGTGGCTGTTCCAAAGCCGGTATTCGTAACCACCGAGATTGCCTGAAACGCGGCATATCGAAGGGCCGTAATAGGATCCGCATAGGTCGTTGAAAAGAACAAGGTGGTGGAGGTAATGGTGATCAATATCACTACCATTATAAGAAAAGTTCGCACCTCTTCATTGCGCCAATACTGATCAAAACTGCCGCGGTAAATGGCCAGATAATGAACGCTAAAATTCATTCCGCCCAGTAGCATGAAAAGACAGGCTATGAATTCAATCAAGGGACTATTGAAATAAGCAAAATTATCATCATGGGTGGAAAATCCACCCGTTGAGACAGTGGAAAAGCTATGGGCAACCGCATCAAATAGGGACATTCCCGCCAGCCAGTAGGCTAATGCACATACCACAGTCATTCCTCCATAAATAATCCAGAACGCCCGGGCGGTTTGGGCAATACGGGGAGTCAGTTTTTCTCCCTTAAAAGGGCCTGGCATTTCCGCTTGATACAGCTGCATCCCCCCAATACCAAGCGTGGGCAAGATGGCCACGGCGGTGACAATCATCCCGATGCCACCTAGCCATTGCAATTCCTGGCGCCAAAATAAAATCGAAGGAGGTAACAGGTCCAAGCCCACTATCACCGTCGCACCCGTCGTCGTGAAGGCGGAGATGGCCTCAAACACGGCATCGGAAAAATCGAGTTGGGGCATAAAAAGAAAAGGCACCGCGCTGATTAAACCTAATACAAACCAAAACAGGGTGACGATGACAAAACCATCTCTGCGGCGAAGATCGAGTGCTTTACGGCGCAGGGGCCACCACATCACCCACCCGAGCAACACAGACTCCATCCAGATTATCAGCCAATAGGGCCATTCACCGTCTTGATATCCTACTGAGATGAGTAAAGGCGGGATGATCGCGATGCTGTAGAGGAGCAGGAGAACCCCAAGGGTGCGAGTAACTACGACTAAATTAAGCATCTTGTATTTCATGCTCCCTCTCTCCGCTGAACTCCCTCACCACTCACCCTCGGCGTTTTGTGATGCCGGACTCTACCCGTCTTAGAATTGGGCCTGGACTCCGCTAATTTACCATCCACTTTTGGCATCTTTATGGATTGAAAATATCACCTTGGATAAAATCCCAGCTGCTAATGTAGGCTGCTCTACTGCTGCGCCTGTATATCCATGAGCTATTTTACCCCCCCGCAAAATAGCCCCGAAAGCAATACTAACGCAGTCGCCTGACTGGGTGATCTCTTCAAGGCGTTGGAGTGTAGATAAAGTGTCGTAGGAAGCGGTTTTCTCGACCAAGCACAGAGGGACTACTTTGCCCTGGGTGGGTTGGGCTTTAGTAGACATGCCGGCACCTCCCACAAGCAGGCCAAACTGCCATTGGCCAAGAATAACTCCCAGGCCTGTAGGGTGCCTAAGAAAAACATTCCCGCGCAGAAACCCATGATAAGGGCGGGTAGTACGTAGTCAGCGACAAAGGGTAGAATTCTGTCAGCCATAATTGACTCCTTCACAGTCGGTTATGGTTAGGCTCGCCTTGGTGCCCCCCACCTTGGCGGGCCGCTATTTCAGAAGTCCTCGGACTGCCACCTCTGCGATCTTGGGAATAGGGTAATCCCCCTTTTCCCAGCGGATAATCAGTAGGCAAAAAACACGAATAAATTTCATAATGGATTACCACACCGCTGATTCCTTACCCAGGGTCATGTGGCTTCCGGCCGGGGTAGATACCGCTGGCAATGACGCCGGTCGGTGTCCCACAAGCCTGAGATATCCTCCTGTTCACCTTGGGCACGAGAGGCAATCCACGGCAGGCCTCGGCTGGGGCCTTCTGGGTCCCTGAGAGCCGAGTGGTGGTATCCATGATATTTGCGCGGTTCATCATATTGGTGGGGGCCATGGGGACCACCAGAGCCACTGGGCTTAACCCTGCGGGCTTGCGGCGGGACACCTGGGGGATATGGGGCCCTGGGGCGTGTCCCATGGCCCTCGGGGTACCCCAACCTAGTTATAACGAATCGCTAGGGCTAAGCCCGCTATCACCATGTCCAAGGGGCAACCTCTACCGGCACAGCGCCTCACACGGCACCCTGTTGCTATCGCCATCAAGCCTAGACAGCCCGCAAACCAAATACCTCAAAGCCTCCCCCAATACCGCTTAGGTCCACATTCAGAAGCCGCCTGCTTGGCCCTGGTCCGCTTATTCCGCCTCCGCTCCCATATTGGCGTGGGTGGGGGAAATGGCTTCTAAGGCGATGGAGCACGCCTCATAGAAGGCATTCTTGATTTGAGCTTTCTCAATGTATGTTTGATCACTACCATTAACGCTACACTCTCTAAATAACCCTCTGAACAAGCGCATCCTATACTCGGTTCAGCCCAACGGGAATAATCCTTCGCTTATAAAGCGCAGTAAGCTGACAATTTTCAAGAAGTATAGTGATTTTTCATCTGGTGGTAGCCCCACGGTAGCCCCAATAAAAATTGGCTGGTGCTTTTAACTATAAGTACTTGAATTTATGGCGCCCCGGATACGATTCGAACGTATGACCTTCCCCTTAGGAGGGGGATGCTCTATCCAGCTGAGCTACCGGGGCAGTGATGGTATGTTTAGATGCTTAGGGTAAATGGGAGCCTGATTTCTCCTCTTCGCAAACCAATCTTAGCCCAATATGCTCCATTTCAAAGAGGTCGCTTTCATATTACCCCATGCGGCTTGGGGAGTGAAGGGGTAATCAGCGAGCAGATTTTATTTTAGAGACCGAATTAATCCTGGATTTTATCAATCCTGAAATGTTGATTTAGACCTAGCTCGCGTAATTCCTCATAAAGGCGAGGGTTGCAGTGGATGATATAGGTATCGGCCTGTTCTTTGTCGGCGCACTCCTTGAGCATCCATAACAAGTCATAGCCGGAGTCTTTGAGTGATTCCACGTTTGCTAAATCAACCACAAAGTTTATTTTCTGGTAGCAGCTCTGAGTAGAGGATTTCCAGGAAACTTGGCTCATAGTAAAGTCCAGTGTATCTCGGATGGTGAGAACGATGGTGTGAGTTTTTGTGGGGGCTTCGATAGCTCCTGGCATTTCAACTCCTCCCATTCTGAAGGCAATTCCTTTAATCTATTTTTATGATTCAGTCGCTGGAGTGTTTGTACCTTTCCGCTAGCTGAATCTTTCTTAAAGTCAATAAACATAAATTGTGCCAATATTTGTCTGGGAAGGTTTTTTTGCAGAGTAAGTGTATGATTCAAAAATCACTTATTTGGTGTGGTTCTCCTAGGAGTGGGCCTAGGCCAACCTCATCCAGGTTTTCTCTGTCGGAGTAGCGAGACACCTCTAGAGGCGGCAATGGGCAGTGGCTACTATGGTCTAGGCTTGAAACAGGAAGGTGAGGGTTTGGAGGTAAACTGGTAGGGGTAAGGAAAAATATCCCTCAAAGAGAGCCAAGAAAAGGCTTGTCAAAAGGACGGAAGCGGGAGGTGTTGCCAATTAAAGTTAAGCTAATCCGAGGCGGAATATGCGGCTTAGACTTTCAAGTAATGGGGCTAAAAGCGGTACGGAGGATATGGGCGTGCCAATCAATCCAGCCGGCGTTGCAAATGAAGATGGCCACTGGCAATATTAATGGGCTAAATCCCTTGACATTCAGGGGTATTTAGGTGCTTACTATAACCCCTAGGCGCTCACGACGGCGCAGAAAAAAACGGAAAGCCACATTACTAGATTGTGGAACTGTGGCTTCCCGCGTCTGCGTCGCAAAAAAATAATATAACAAAAACAATAAAGAAAAGGCACCGCTTGCGGGGGTTTTTGAGTGCCTCATTACCCTGTGGGTAGGCAAAACCGGCAGGCGAGGGCCTTTGTGCTCCGATATCATAGACCACGCTCTAAGAGCGTGGTTCCTTTTTTTATGGGGTAAATAAAAAAATTTTTATGAGGAATTCTCTTCAGACTTCGACTTTATCGGTTGCAAGCTGCAATAGGCCTGCGAGAGTCATTCTGGAGGGGAAGACGAAAGTCTAAGCTTAGATGATATCAGTTTTTTCGGGTATCTTGGAATAATAAGGTGGTGGAGCCGAGGAGGATCGAACTCCCGACCTTCGCATTGCGAATGCATATCCCGCCTCTTTTTCAGTATTAATCCATAACACGCCACAACACCCTATCTATAAAACAACCCTTCCTTTTTCAGTAGCTTATTGCTAATATTTTTAGCATTGTTTGCTACTGGCGTTTATTCATTACTATTCAAGTTGGACTTGAGACGGACTTGGATTGTGCAAGCCAAGATCACTAAGACGCTGTTTAAGAGTCTGCATGTGCACCCCAGACCCTACGAAGTTCGAGACACTGAGTTCAAGGGCTTCATCCTGCGAGTAGAACCTGGTGGCACGATGACCTACTTCTACACCTACCGATTCCAAGGCAAACGCAACCGCTACAAGATTGGCCGGCACCCTGAGATCACGCCTGTTCAGGCTCGCGATGTGGCCCATCTCCTGGCCGCTAAGATAGCGCAAGGGATCAATCCACAAGAAGAAAAAAAACAGGCGTGTATTGAAAGGAACCGGGAATCCGTGCGTACCCTTCGAGGGTTCTTAAAAAAGCGGTACGAACCCTGGGTATTGAGCGAGCGTAAACGAGGTCATGAGACTGTAGCTAGAATCCGCTGCCAGTTTGCGGATCTACTCGATAGACCGATAAGCGAGATCAGCGCCTGGAGTATAGAGAAGTGGCGTGCTGAGCAGCTCAAGCGGGGCAAAAAGCCCATTACCGCTAATCGCGATATTGCCGCATTAAAAGCCGCCCTTTCTAAAGCGATGGAATGGGATCTCATCAAAGTGAATCCTATCGCCCGGGTAAAACCGTCTCGCATCGATAACAAAACCACGGTGCGGTACCTCACCCAGGACGAGGAAGCACGTCTTAGGGAAGCGCTGATCGAGCGGGAAAGCCGTCTTAGAGCCGAGCGGATTAGCGCGAATGCATGGCGGCGCCAGCGGGGCTATAAAGAATACCCGGACTTAAGCGGATGCGCCTTTGCCGATTACCTGCGGCCTATGGTGCTGCTGGCCATCAATACAGGGATGCGACGGGGGGAGTTATTCCACCTTAGCTGGAGCAACGTTAACTTTCATACCCGCATGCTTACCGTGGACGGCGAAAAAGCTAAAAGCGGCCATACCCGCCATATTCCCATGAACCAAGAGGCCCTAGAGGTGCTTCAAAGCTGGCAGGCACAAACCACAGACAATGGACTTGTGTTCCCCGCCAAGAACGGGAGCCCCTTTAATAACATCCGGAAATCCTGGGCAGCCGTACTCCAGTCAGCAGGGATTAATCATTTCCGTTTTCACGATTTGCGCCATCATTTCGCTTCAAAGCTGGTGATGGCAGGTGTGGATTTAAATACCGTCCGTGAGCTTCTCGGGCATGCAGACTTAACCATGACCCTTCGCTACGCTCACCTGGCGCCTGAGCATAAAGCGGAGGCAGTCTCACGGTTAGTACAGCGATAGTTACGCCCAGCCTAGGCTGATCACCGAAAAGCCGGAGACCTTCACCGGCCTGGCTGGGCCTCCTTTATGAAGGTGGCATGAGAAGGAGTGCACTATGAGAAAAACTACCCGACTTAAAAAAAAAGAGGATTTGCCAGAGTGGTTCGAGCTCGCCAAGTATGAGGGGGTTAGTGAACTTGACACGGCAGGATGGTATTACCAGCTTTCTATACGGAGGAATATTTACGATAACCCTATATCCGTCCATGCCAGCGATGAGGAAAAGCGTGATAGTCGCTACCAGTCTTTTTTGTATGCGCTGGAAGCCATTACCCAATACGGTCTTTTCCCCTCCCCCGACTTTTCTGATTCAGAACGTTTAGCGCTTTTTCTGCTGTTACAGGGATGCGGAAGCCCCTCCGTTAGGCCGCTAACCTGTGCAGGAATATCGATGGCGTCTTGGACAATAGAGCAGCGCCCTAAAATGGGCCTCATCAAAGCTGCGCAGACTGCCTACGACTCTCCCTCGCAGCTATCACTAGGTGGCCCTGCTCATATTACGGTGGATTTACGCGCCACTGATAAACAGCTCAAAGATGACTTTGAAAAATGGCTACGTGATTGCCGCAGAGAGGTAGAGCGCCAGGCGAGGAAAAGAAAGTTCTCTGAGACGAACTTTAGGGACTGGGCGTGCTATCAAGTCCTTCCCTGTATCGATCTCCTCCTTTGGGAAAGATATCAGGGCGTGCAGTACACAAATAGCCTCCTGGCAGATTCTCTCTTTCCCGATGAAGTAGCCAGTGATGAAAAAATCAGAAAAACCGTTAAGCCTACCGTTAATGAGCTACTTGATCTCTCCACAATTGCGGCATTAGGACTCCAGGCACAAAGATCTATAGATAAACCCGTCAAAAACCGGAACGAAAAAAGTTAAAAAATTTTCCGGAATAATTTTTTGAAAATTTCATCCCTCGAAAATTTATTCCTGATAGCTGAACATAGCCCCGTAGCAAACAAAAACACTATGGGGTAACCAATGAGTCAGCCTGAAATTATTAAACGAGCACTGAGCGACCGTGAAGCCGCTGTTTATATTGGGATGTCCGTGGCTTTTCTTCGGCAAGACCGGCTTAACGGGCATCGTGAAGGCCGTACACCTGGTCCAAGATGGATCAAAATTGGACGTTCCGTGCGATATCTGAGAGAGGATCTAGACGCATGGTTAGAACAACTTAAGAAAAGAGCGGTCCCGGTGGGCGCTGATAACACCCACCTGGACCTCACCATTAACTCTAACGCACTACCGGAGAAGAAAATGGCTAAACGTAAGTCTAGCAAATCACTGGATTCAAGTAACCCCCGCTTCCTTGGCAAAACGAAGGACTAGGGGGTGATACATGGAAAGCTTTTATTCTATCCTCATCGGGGGAGAGGGTTCTTACGCCCGTCATAAGAGCGCACTGGGCTTAGCCAAAGCCTCAAGCAATAAAAACAGCAAGGGAAAATATACCTCTCGTGTTCATTGCCGACCATCCCACTACCCCGCCGACCTAAGGCCCAAGGGCCGATTAAGCTCGGGGGACCCCTGCACCATTCAAGCGTGGTTTGCCCTAAGCGCCCGCCTTGATCCAATCACGACCAATATGGCGTATTGGCTGATTGCCAAATTTGGTTTGCGGGAGGTGTGAGCATGAACACGGTTACTGAGTTCCTGGACGCTATCCGCGCCCACGGCCTGAAGCCCCCGGATGATATCGAACCGGGGCGAATTTACCGCTTCCCCGGCGCTGGAAAAGGGCGCAGTAACAAGGCCGGACGCTGCAAACTTTTCGAGGACGGCCGGGGCGGCTGGTTCAAGGACTTGTCGACCGGACTGTATAAGACCTGGCAGGCGAAACGGGACACACCTTTTACCGAAGCTGAGAAAGCCGAATGGCAACGCCAGCGGGAGGCACGGCGAAAGAAGGAAGCCGCCGATTCCGCTAAGGCGAGGGCACGCCTTCAGAAGCAATGGGCAGCGGCTCGTTCTGAAGGCGGGGAACACGGTTATCTCAAAGCCAAAGGCGTGGGCGCTTACGGGCTTCGCACCCAGGGAGATCAACTGCTTATTCCGGCGCGGGATGGACAGGGAACTCTGCAAGGGATCCAAGCGATTTCACCTTCTGGCGACAAAAAGTTTGAGACCGGGAGCAAGAAGAAAGGGTGTTATCACACCATTGGGAGGCCCAAGGGCACCCTGTATATTGTCGAGGGCTACGCCACCGGGGCCAGCATTTACGAGGCCACTCAGGTTGCCGTGGCCGTGGCCTTCGATGCCGATAATCTCCTCCCCGTGGCCAAGGCCTTGCGGAAAAAATGCCCAAATCTGGAGATTATCCTTGCTGCCGACAATGACCAGTGGACCCGGGGCAACCCTGGAGTCACCAAAGCCACCGCAGCCGCCAGGGCAGTAAAAGGGCGTATCGCCATTCCTTCTTTTAAAGAGACCTCAACGCGGCCTACGGATTTCAACGATTTGCACCAATTGGAGGGAGTAGAGGCAGTTCGCCAGCAGCTGGAGGGGAAAACCATGTCAACCACAAAAAAATTAATAGAGAAAAAAAGCAGCATTTCCAGCACTTCCAGCAATAGCGCGGCCGACAAAGCGATTCACCCAGCACTCATCCAGCACCCTCCTGCACCAAAGCTGTCCTTATCCAGCACTCATGAGCTTCCTTCTTCTCCTGGCGTGCTTGTTCACCAGGGTGAGCACGGCCCCAAGCTGAAAATCGCCTCAGCGGCGGCGGCGGAGGCCTTGCAGGTGCTCCGAGGTCGGTTTGCTTACGATGTGGAATCAGGCATCTGGCACGCTTTCACTGGAACCCATTGGAAAGCCGAGATCTCGGCGAAAACATTGCACGCGCAATTAACCCGCTGGATGTACGATGCCACTGACTCGGTGGGATTTACTCCCCGCTATATGGACAGTATGCTGCTCCTTATTCAGCGGTTAAATGCGCTACCGTTACCAGAAGCCCACGGGGTTATCCCCTTCAAGAACGGGCACCTTGATCCGGTCACCCGAACATTAACACCGATCAAGCCGGAGAACGCCCTGACTTGGGCGCTGCCTTTCGAGTATCATCCAGGAGCGAAATGCCCGACGATTCAAGCCTGGTTGCAGGCTGCCACGGGCGGCGATGAGGAGATGGTTCAGTTACTGCATGCCTTTATGGCGGCTTTGCTTCGGGGGCCGTCCAAATATCAGAAATTTCTCCATCTTACTGGCCCGGGCGGGACCGGGAAAAGCACCTTTATTCGGCTGCTCCAGGCCCTGGTCGGCGAGCAGAACGTCACCTCGACTGACTTGAGGCGACTGGAGCAAAACCGCTTTGAAACGGCTCTCCTTTACAGGAAGCGGCTTGCTCTCATTGCTGACACGGATAAATACGGCGGCACCATCAATGTCTTGAAGAGCATCACCGGTGAAGACCCGTTGCCCTTGGAGATCAAGCACAAACAGCAGGCAGGCAATTTCATCTTTGAGGGATTGGTCGTGATAGCCAGCAATGAGGCCTTAAAGACGAGCGATCACACCAGCGGGTTGGAACGCCGGCGGGTGACCGTTCCCTTTAAGCGACGCATTACCCAGGAAGAAAAGGACCATTGGGAAAACCTCGGCGGTGAAGCACAACTCCATGCTGAGATCCCCGGGCTCGTCAATTGGGTGCTTGATCTGCCACTGGAAGCGATAGGACACCTTATCTGTCACCCGCCGCTGGCCGTGATCAGTGCCAATCTCGAGGCCATGCGCGATGAGAATCCGGTCTCGGACTGGGTGATGGAATGCTGCATTCCTTCCGCCGAAGACTGGACCCAGATCGGTATCAAAAGGCCATTCTTCGACCGTGACAGCGGTATCGCTTATTTTGCGCATACAGAGGATTGGCTCTACGCCAACTACTTAGCCTGGTGCCAGGGAAATAACCGTTTGCCGGTCTCAACGCGGAATTTTCGCCACAAACTGATAGACACCCTTAAAAATACCCTTGAGGTCGAAGTTCAGGAATTAAAACGCGGCCCGGGCATGGGGATTAAAGGGATACGCCTGAGGCAACCCGGGGAACCCATGCATGATTGGTTGGCGGGAAAGGGGTCCTTAGGCAAACTTCCTCCTAACGGCCAAACCCTACCCTCTAACGATGAAGAACCATCTGAACTCAAGGAGGCGCCGACACGGGAGATAATCCGGATATGAGCGCTGCAGAACTTCTAAATACCCTAAACCAGCAAGAGGTGATCGTCAGGCTTCGAGGCAGCGATTTGGAATTGGATGCTCCCCAGGGAACGATCACCCCCGAACTGCTGGCGTTAATTCGGCAAAGCAAATCTGCGCTTATCCAGCTCATGGCCTCCGAGGAGGACGTTCTGGAAGCGATGGTCGAGGCAGAAGAGGAGCGTGCTGCCGTTATGGAGTATGACGGGGGCTTCCCCCGTCGAGAGGCTGAAGAACAAGCGAGGATGCAGGCTTATGATTACCTACTTGATGATGGTGGGGGATGGTGCGTGATGATCGCGGGGTATAAGGACTTAACACGGGCAAGAGAAGCCCTGGAGTGGCAATATGGAAAAGACCGGGTGCTGGCCCTGGAGTTCCATAAGCCTCGGATCTAACGCCCAGGTAATACCAATTCTAAATTTTGTAGTTCCAAGGAGGGTGGTGACAAGGTATTGTGGTAGGACAAAGGGAGGAGGAACTGGAGACCTAGAACGATGCCTGCTTTGATAGAGTTGCCTGAGAGATTATATGCGCACGATTTTGCTGAATTGGCTCGAGGGGAGTTGGACGGTCGGGTCCGGGTACGATGGTTGGCCTTGGCGCATCTTCAGGAGGGGCGAAGCCCTCGGGAAGTGGGGATGATGCTCAAGGTCCATGAGAAGACGGTGCTAAAATGGCTCAGGCGTTTTAGGGCCGGGGGTGTAGAAGGAATGGCCGAGCAGCCGGGTGGTGGAGCAAAACGGCGGTTGAAAGCCGAGCAGGAGCCCCAATTGAAGGCGCTTCTTGCCCAAGCGCAGGCGAAGCGCTCAGGCGGACGGCTGAGGGGAGAGGAGATCCGGGCCTTACTTGCTGAACACTTTGGAGTGGAGTACTCGCTTAGCGGGGTGGATGTGGTACTGCATCGGGCCGGGTTGTCCTGGATCAGCGCCCGCTCCAAGCACCCCCAGCGAAATCCCCAGGCACAAGAGAGGTTTAAAAAAACTTCGCTGAGCAGGTAGCCGCGGTGCTGCCCGAGGGTGTGGAACGGACCCAGGTCGATATTGGGTTTCAGGATGAGATGCGGGTAGGCCAGCAAGGCACGCTCACCCGCCTTTGGGCGCCCCGTGGCACCCGCCCGCGGGTGGTCCGTCAACAGCAGTACGCTTACACCTATGTCTTTGGCGCGATGTGCCCGGCCCGTGATGAAGCCGTGGGGCTCGTGTTGCCGGTGGCAAACACCGAGGCGATGGCCCTCCCCTTGCAGGCGATTTCGGAGCGGGTAGCTGAAGGTCGTCATGCGGTCGTTGTGGTCGATGGGGCGGGCTGGCATGGTGAGCGGGCGGCCGAGGGGAGGAACAACCTTTCGCTGCTAAAACTTCCGCCCGCTTCGCCGGAACTCAACCCCGTGGAGTTGCTGTGGCAACCACTTCGCCAGCGTGACCTCGCTAACCGGTGCTTTAAGGATAATGAGGACCTTGTGCAGGCCTGTTGCGAGGCATGGAATGCGTTCACGGCTCTCCCCGGTACGCTCCAACGATTGGGCACGCGCTCGTGGGCGACTTTGGAGCCCTAATTATTAGGAATGGTATAAAGAGTCCATCCATGCGAGTTGAACCAGAACATGATATGAGGCAGATACCCCCTGAGATTCCTCTATCCACGCCGTTTCTGCTGCAACTTGGGATACAACTACTTTGCCACCTACCGGAGACCTCCCCGGGTACTGCTGAGGTAGCAGTTGAGATGGAGGTCCGGATAGGGACCAGTTGGGCTAAGGTGTATTGATGGGGGGCTTTACTGAATTAACAGGCTAAAAACAGTTGTTGGCCAATGGCCTCATCACCGGAGACAGTTAGCAGTAACTGGATGGGTCAGATTCAATCAGTGTTGGCACTTTGTTAAGTGAGGAATTGACTATTATTGAAGGCAGTAAAACCATGACTCACTACTCCAGTAAGGCCTTAAGCAGCCCATCTGGCCCATCCGAGTAGAACTGAATGTTAACCCGCGTTGCCATTTCATCAGAAAGTTCAAATAGTTGTTTCCGCCCGGAAACCGGCATCAAAATAGTATCTGCACCCTTCTCCACGGCGACTTCAACGATGCCGATGGCATTTACCAGCGGTTCCACTGATCCACCCAAGTTCAACGCGCCAACCACGATCAAGCCACCTTTCGTGCTCTTCTCAAGCAGCCCACTGCAAAGCGCTATTAGTGCCGGCAACCCGAGAGCGTTTCCCGTATGATCATTGTCCATAGCACGTAGTTGTACGGAGAATTCGTGTAATCGCGGATCTCTATCTCCAACCAATTCCTTTGCCCGTGTATACAGATTCTGCTCGGCGTATTTAACGCTCTCACGGAAGGCGGGCGGGATGGGGGCGTTCAGTATCTTAACTCCACTCCCCCGGCCGACAGTGACCTCGATGCGATAGAGGCTGGGTCCATTTTCGGGTCCGCCCGGACTGATCCCCCACACCTGCCCTGGCGGCAGCGGATCGAGTTCAATGGTTTCGTTGCTATGCAGTTCCGGCGTCGAAACGAATTGTTCAATGCCGTCTTCCCCCATCGTGTAGCTGAAATGGGTATTGCGGAACTCGCTCTTGAATACCCGCTTCTGCTGCTCCTTAACGCGGCGACGAAGTTCGAGGGCGACACGGACTAGCTCTTCTAGTTCATTATCCGGAATCGGCATCTCGGGATCCGGATATAACAGCTTGAGCAGACCGCTCACGGTCTTGTTAACCGCCGTGATATCTCGCCCGCTGAGCGCGCCACCGTAGTTCACGCGTCCCTGTAGTAGGGGAACTCGACTGCCGATGCGGAGCCGACTCCAACACTCGGACAGGAAATCACTGACTAAACCGAAATGGTCCGTGAAATTTTCATTGGGATTGAGCTTAGGAAAATCCCACCCAGGTGCATAGGCATGGATACGGTCCATAAACGCTGTATCATCGCGCATCTCCAGCGGTAGCGGACTGAGGAGGTGTCCGACCCGCTGCTGATGTTCCACCTCCACATCGAGATTGCCCACCATGACGATTCCACCCTCAGCGCGGATACTTTCTTTGCCGCGAGAAAACTCGCCCGACTCCATATAGCCTTTAAGGATATTCACACCGTCCTTCTGATCGAAAGAGACGCCGGAAATCTCATCGAAGCAGACGACGTCGTACTGACATACCAAACCACGCTGGCCCGTGGCATTGTTGACGAACATCTTCGCCATGGTCGCTTTGCCACCCGAAATCAGATGAGCGTAGGGAGAAATCTGTTGAAATAGATGGCTCTTGCCAGTGCCGCGGGGACCCAGTTCGACCATGTTGTAGTTGCGCTCAACGAACGGCACCATTCGCACCAGGCCGACCAGTTGGGCCCGATCCGAGAGGGCGGCTGGCTCCAGCCCGACACTGCGAAGCAGAAGGTGCTTCCATTCCTCCGTGGTGAAGTCGCGCCGGCCACGTTTTAGGATATCCAGTACATCCGCTTTCGACAGCTGAATGGCTCGGAGACTGTCAATGGCAAATGGACGTCCCCCCTTCTCCTGGGCGATGGCTGCATCATAGCTCAGAGTGACTTCGGCATAGAAACCATCGGTCAGCATGCGCTCGTGCTGCTTGACTAGGCTGTCATCGATCCGGACATCTTTGAGCGTGAGGCTGGGGAGTTCGGCAATGAACGAGTCCGTTTTGGCATCCAGCTTCGCTCTGACAATATCGATGAGCTTGATCGCGCCCAAGTCACGGGCCCGTGCTTTGAAGAGTTCCTCTTCACCCGTTCTCACCGTCCGCTCCGCCAACTGACGTTCAACGATGGTCAGTCCTTCTTCGATCTCCTGCTCGTCGATGCTTGCACAGTATCGCCCGAGAAGGAATTCGACTACATAGGTGGGCACCGGATACTGGCGACTATACTTGCGCACCAGGTCCTTCCGGACCAGGTAGCCGTCAAATGCCGCCGCTACCAGACGATCGAGTGAATCGAGTTCCAGCTTCAATCCTCACCCCCGATGATCGTGGATTGTTTCGTGATCACGTAACCACTGGCGTCAAGCACAACTACAGCCGCTGACATGCCCTCAAGCTCCTCATCAATCACCAAAAGGCTGGCCGTTCCTTTGGAATCCGCGGACCGAACCTTGCTGATGCTCGAACTCGGATCGTTGACCTTCGTTCGTAAATCGACGAATAGCCCGAGCTGAACGGCCTCAATTTGTACGCGGCAGCGTAACCCGGCCCAAGAAACATCCACCACCTTGGCCGCTGTTTTGCCCACCGCTTCGCCAGCGGTAACCCGAATGACGGGGATTAGGCTCTCCTGGAGACTCAACCCCCCGTGTGCGTATTCGTTACCGGCGCCGAAGCACGCAATACCAGGGGCAACCGCCACACGTTCATCGGAATTCCAATGCCACTGTACTGTAGGCACTTCCACCTTGGAGCCGCCCTTGATCGCGGCGCACCGAGCCCAGCGGCTCGCCGTGAGGTACTTGGGCAAATCGACCTTGGGCAGTCCGCCCGGGAGCCACAACCAGCCATGGTCCGTCACAATACGGATTTCACGCCAGCCGGTATCAAGAAGACATTGGATACGTTCGATCAGCAATTCCACCTGCTCTTCGATCCGGCCAACGAGCTTGCCTTGCAGCGCATGCCCCAGCTTGTCCAACTCGCCGTTCTCAGTCCAGGCGCGACCAGAGGGGTCACCCGCTTCATCCGAACCGAGATAGGGGTAGCCGGCCGCAGCCAGCAACTTGCGGAACCGGTCCGTGGTCAAGGGTTGACCTCCATCCGCAGTTGCCGGGAGAAAGTCCTCCCCCAGGTCCAGGCCTTTGATGTCTCTGGTCACCGGTGAGACTGCCGGCTTCGCAGTTGCCGTGACTGTCGGGAGACCAGCCCAGCGCGTCGATAAGGTTACCGACCAGCCTTTCGCTCGCATGCGCTCCGCCAGGCGCTGCGACACATCGAACCGGAGTCCATCGGCAAAGAAGATCAATCCTCCGGAATCGACTAAGATGTCCTCCAGCCCCTGCCCATCGTATCCCGGTAGGGGCTCTTTTTCGACCAACGCTTGCAAATGCTCCGCTGCCGACTCCAACCAGGGGCGGTAAATGGCGTTCAACGCCTTGCATAAAGCCTGAACATCCACAGACGATTTCACCGCGGCCATAGCGGAAAGCGCTGCAGCATCGACCTCCCATGCCTCATCGACATACTGCTTGGCCATATCAGACACTGATCCACCACCAAGTTTGCTGGACGTGCGCTCTGCAAGAAACGCCAAGGGCGCGAGAGCGTTTGCCAGGGGGGCTAGATCAAGCTTCGCCCAGACCCAGTGGCGCCTTTCACCATGAGTCTTCTCCAAGGCGAGGATCTGCTCGCACGCGGCCGCGGGAGTCTCCTTTTCCAGATTAAGAAGAGCCTGTCGGAGAACCACTTCTTGTTCCTCATTCTTTTGCGGCCAGGAGGATAGTTCCACGAACAGATCGTCCGGCATCGCCTTGCCCAGAAGCTCGGGGACACCCGGGTAAAGCGCTGGCGCTTCGGCGAAACGCTCCCAGACCCGGGCCCACGCTCCTTCCTGTTTTCCAAGCAGCTCCGCCGCTACAAGCTCACCGTCCTTGTCCGGGTCGAACTTGAAATCTGTTTTGCAGCGCGATTTGAAAGCGTTCCAGCGTCCTTCTTTCCAACCAGATTTCACCATCTCAGAGTCGCTCAGCCAGAGCAGCAGATCCTTGGCCGGATCGTCGGAGAAGAGCTTGTCGAAATCTTCCGCCTCGAGATACTTGCCCCTCAGACGTTCCAGCGAAGTTGTCGCTAACTCCGCCAGGGCGCCAAGCATGGCCCGCCGGGTGGCCGCATCACGCGCCACATTGAGCCCAAGCCCCCCTTCCTCGGAAACCAGGAACGCCTCGACCGTCCAATCCTTGCCGTTCTTCTGGGTCCAGCAGACACCCCGGTACTGGAGTTCCACCAAGGGCTTGAGGTGGTCTGGACACTCCTGGACGGCTCTGAGTTCCTGCCGGCTGATGCCAGGTAAATAAACAATCGGTGTCGTTTCTTGGGAAATCTCGACGTTTTCTAGTGCACGATCAACCACACTACGCAACCAGATGGCCGGCCCGGTTCGATGTTCAGGTGCATATTCACCCAAAGTCAGTAGTTGTGGCATCAGTCGACGGAGCTGGGGGATAATGGGTTGCCACTGGGAATCATGATCAGTCCAGAGGATGGCGGCAGGCTGTACCACGTCGTTCGGATTATATTTGGCCGCGCTTTCCAACGCGCGCACCAGGGCCTCGATGACGGTTGTGGTAGGCAGGGCTATATAGGTACTATATTGCATTTTAGTACTCATATATTAGGTACATTACCCAATTCTCCGCCAGCGGGCATTAGGCCCCCGGCCCAGGCATTCCAGCCGGTCGGATGCAGCCTCTTCGCGCGACGCGCGCTTTTCGGCTAGAGTGAGATGCACGTCGTTGACTCGTTCCCCGGTGAATTTGCCATCCTTCCAAAACCAGGGGAATTGCGCCTGGTCGCGGGTCGGTTCCTTACCGCGGTCCTTTTTCCAATGGATGTTTGGCTTGGCGCGCAGGATGCCGGCGCCTTTCTTGCCACCGGGCAAGTCCTGGGCCATGAAGGGGCGGATATTGAGGCGCACCCCGTCATTAATGTCCGGCTCCCAGCCCATGGGCTGTTCCTCGAGGGGCTTCCAGCGCACGAAAAGGTCGAAAGGCGGTTCGCCTTCGAGAATCGCAACGAGGCGCTTTTGCAACTCCAGCGCCGCGGCGAGGCGATCCTCGGCACCGCCGTTTCCGCGCTTCACGCCATCTTGCTGGCGAGCGATCCAGTCCCCGAGGTAGCTGTAGGTGAGCGACTCCAGCAGGCGCCGGCCCTTGCCATCGCCTTCGGCCAGCTTGTGGTAGTTGACTAGCGCATGGAAGCCGTCGCGCTTGCGCCCGTCCCAAATGTGCCAGATGAAGGGACGGTGCTGAAACAGCTTGCAATGCTCTTCGAAGAATTTATTGCGCAGCCAGTCATCGAGGGAGGCGCTGTTTGATTCGGCGAGCAGCTTGGTCAGGATACCGTCATGCCAGTCATCGCCATAGGCAGCGTGCAGAACTTGCAGAAGCCGCTCAGATGCCGGACGCTCTCCGCGCACCGAGGGGATGCAGACGATGCCGTCTTCGTCTTCATAGGGGTAGAGATCTTTTGCCTTCTCGACCCAGGTGCGCGATTCATCGCCTAAATCCATGTTATGATCGCTTTCTGCTGGCCAATGGTACCCAACGATTCGAGCTACAGCCGTAAGCAGTGGCGAGTCAGCCATCCGGGGATGACCGTGAAAGATCCACTGAGTGGCATCTCCTGACCACACAGCAGGCAGCTTTGAAGCGTCATAGTCGTCCTGTGGATCAAAGGGAACCCTAAGCAATGCACCTCTTACCTTATTGGACTGATCGACTTCCCTGACAAGATCGTTGTAATTTGGATGCGCACAGAATCGCCATAGCGCCGCCAGTTCAGATTCTCGATTTGGAATCAGAACAACCGTGTTGTCGTCGAAGAGTTCTCCCGTATACAGTGTCGCCTTCAATACTCCCATGGCGCTAATCGCAACACCTTTCTTGCCTCGACAGGACAGGCCCCTCAACCAAGACCCCGTGTTGCCTTCACCTACCTTTTCCTCCACAAATTTGAAAAGAGTCTCGCCACCCCAAAGGACAACATGTTCTCGGCCCCCGTACGCTATTGTGGCGTTTACCGTAGATAGCTGATATTGCCAATCACCCTTGGTATCTCGGATCTCCCAGAACAGGCGCCCAAAGCGTGGATAGTCACCTGTTTGTACTCCATTTGAGAATGTTGCGAAATCTTCAAGAAGCTTTCGAGCACTTGAGTTGTTGGCGAGAGGCAAGATGTTCCTCTTGCTTACTAAACTTCCCTGCTGTTTCATGCTGAGCATTTTTCCTAGCCGAAGATGCCGTTCCTTATAGTCTGGCTCTCCACACGTCGCGTCGATCTGGTTGACAACTGAACGGTTTGTTGGCCTTATGTTTATAAAAACGGATAGTATGACCTTAACTTCCTCGCCGGTAATTTCTTGAAACGCTGCGGGTCCCAGCCGGGCAATTAGTGAGACAGTCCAGGAACTGAACACACTTTTGCGATATTGCGAGTAATAATCTTTATACAAAAATCCTTGCGGCATCACGAGCACCAGCGAGCCGCCCGTATTCAGTAAAGAAAGTAAGCGCTGGTGAAATACCGTTGCGAGGTCAGATTTGGACTTAGGAAAGTGACTTTTGGTGAACGTATTTAGTCTTCTATCGAGATCGTCTGACTGACGAAATGGAACATTAGTTATAATTAAATCGTACTTCGATCTAAGTTGACTCGCCGAAAATGCAAGTCCCCGAGCAGCAATTGCTGTCTCCTCCCACTCTTCCTCCCCCGCGTGTTCTCGTAGTACTTTCTCGAGCAAAGGCTGAACTTCCGAGAAACCGGCCGTCCACATATCCTCGCTCACCGAGCGGGTCGGGTCGATTAAACTGCCCAATGTAGGCGCGTCGCGGAAGGTTTCGTAAAGCGCCGTCATGCCGGCTTCGAGCCGGGAGTCACCTTCAGCCAGTGCAAGCCACTGCTCTTTCTTCCCGGCAACCGGTTGTCCACACCAAGCGAGATTGAGTTTCGGCAACGTCCGGAAGCCGCCAGCATCGGGGAACCGCCACGCCTCTAGCGCCAGCGCGAACGCCGCAATGGCCACGCAGCGCTGGTCAAGCTCCAGGCCATGGATGTTCTCCCGTAAGACGGCATCCACCGCTTCGGCGGCATCCAGGCCCTCCAGCGCCATGCGCATGGGAACCAGCATCAGGAACGCCGCGACCAGGAAATGCGCCGAGCCGCAGCACGGGTCGAGCAGGCGGAACTCCGAAAGGTCGTTTGGCCAACCCTCGAACGCGCCAGCCGCCGCCCCTCCATCTTCCGTTCGGCGCAGATAAGTCAGATCGACCGGGCACGCCTTGTCCGGGTGACGGCTGACCCACCAGGCCCCCAGCGAGTTGTGTAGCAGAAACTGCACCATGTAAGGCTCCGTGAAGAGCTGGGTCACCGCCGGTAACTCATCGGCCCCGATCTTGACCTCGGAGCGGTTGATCTCGTCCTTTCTTTTGGTCTGCCAGAATTGATAAACCCAACCCAGAGAATCCATCGCCGTGAACACCTCTGCCGGCAAGCTTTCGACTACCCCTTCCAGCTTCAGGCGGTATTCTCGCGCGAATTGGACTTCGAACACCGGATGATCCGGTCGGAACACCTGGGGCAACATCCGGTGAGCAAAGCGTGCCGCGAGGGCCCATTTATCGACACCTTCTTCCTTGGCCAGCTCCTCGCACTCGTCCAGGGAAATGGCCACACCCATCTCGTGCTCGATTAGGAGATGGTTTTCGGCGAGAAAGCGCGCGAATAGCATGCCGTGCCAGTGCTCGTAGGCGCATTCGTGCACTAGGTGGTCGATACCATGGCTCCCTGAGCGGGCATCTGGCCGATCACCGAGTTGGCGGGCGTGGGCGCGTAGGCGCCGGCGCAGGGTGCGCTGCTCCGAACCCATGTGCCTGTAGGGCTCATGGTAGTGCACAGCCAAGGCCTCAAGTGCGGCGCGGGCACCGGCCCCCGCCACATCCCGGGCCTCGATGACCGTTCGCTCGAGCTGGCGGCGCAGGTTTGGCACGAGTGTCTGCATGGTTGGGGTTACTCAAAAATGGAACGCGGCAAACCGGACTGCCGGATAATCGACATCAGTGTGCCGGTGCGCAGTTCCTTGTGGTCCGGCACGGGAACCGTCACGCTGCCCTCGCCCTCCACCTTCTGCATCACCATATGACTGCCGCGCCGCCGCGCTTCCACGAAACCGTGGTCGGCGAGAATGCGACAAACTTCGACGCCCGATAAAACGCGAAGCTTAGCCAACGGCAACCTCGATATTGGTCACATAGACTTCGCTGTGCAGCCGTTGCTGAATCTCAGTGGTCGAAGCCGTCTCGAAGAACAGCTCCAGAGCCTCCTTGAGGTTGTTGCGCGCTTCATCCACCGTATCGCCTTGGCTGGCCACATCCACCTCCGGACATAAGGCCACGTAGCCGTCGCCCTCACGTTCGATAATCGCCGTCAATTGTCTGTTCATGGTACAGGTCTCCTATTCCGCTCAGGTGTCGATCAACTTATGACAACAGGCCCCAGTTTTAGCTTTTCCAATAACTCCTGCTCGGTCTTTTCAACCCAGGTTTTTACCTCTTCAGGGGTACGTAACGTGGCGCTGCCCAGCTTGACGTGATGCGTCTTCGGCTCGACCCGCTTGTCGGCTTGGATGCGTGCCTCCGCGAAGAGCTGGGGCAGCGCGGCCGTGCGGGTTCGCCAAGTGTTAAGGGAAGTACGCTCAAGCGACTCCAGCACCTCCTGTTCCGTCCCCGTGGCCCCTTTGGTGGCCTTGACGATGTTCAAACCTTTCAGAATCCGGTCGCGATCGGATGGCTCGATCTTCTGCCAGCTCTCGGCGGACTCGAGCCGTGCGGACTCCTCATCGAAGACTTGGGCGTAGTGCTTCTCCGCTTCCGTCAGCGCCGCGCGCAGCGCATCGGCGAGCGCCTTGGCGAGATCCGGCACCGGGTCCGTGGCGTCCAGCAGGCTGCGGTTGGCGGCGATCGCCTCGATCTGCGGCTGGACTTCCTTGGCGGCAGCTAATCCGTCGGCGTGGCGTGCCAGGGACTGCAGGCGCTGGTAGGCCGGCAGACGCTTCTCTGCTAAGTCGCGCGCCTTGGTCCAGTCCTCAATATTCTGCAGGAGCTCGTCGTGTCGATTGAGGATACCGACTAACTGCTCGTTGCCGGCGAGCGACTGGAGATCCAGGAGGTGACTCGTATCCGGGCGCTCGGGGAGCGGCGCCTCGCCGCCGGCGCGGCGCGCCAGATCGCTCAACTTAGCAATAAACTCTCCGGCTGCAGCCGCCTCTTCGTTCGGCTTGCAGGGCACTCCGGCCGTGGTGATGAGCTTGCGGACCTTGAGGCGCTGGCGGGTGTCGATGGTCGCGCTTTCGACTCGGAAGTCGGTAGCCGATATCTTCGCCTGATCGAGTTGCCCCGGCTTCAGCGGGGTACCGTTGGTGGTCGCCCGGAGATGTCCGGTGCCGAACAGGCTGATGAGCGCGGCATCGACGGCATCGCGCGACCAGCCATAAGGCGGATCGGAAAAATGAGCGCGGACGTCCTTGCCCTTTTTCCCTGAGCCCACGAAGGACAGGACCGCCGAGCAAACCGGGTGATCCTCCGTCTTGCCGCTGTAGTCCAGCACTTCCAGAGGGTGCTCGGCGCCTTTTCGGGCGCGCTCGATGACCTTGGGCCAGCGGTGGTGGTCGGCGTCCCTGAAATTGTAGAAGAGCCGGTCGAGGGAGGCATTTGCCGACTCCTTGACCTTGTCGAGCAGTGTCGCTTCAAGTCGCTCATTGCCGCCACCTTGGTACACCTTTGCACCATCGACCACCTCGGCAACCAGTGCTCGCAGACTGTTGCTGGCCTCGGTCAGCCGAGTTTCCATGCCCTGGCGGGCCTCGATGCCTTCCGGCGTCGAGGGCACACCCTTGTATTCGAGGGTGTCTTTCGCGGCGCTCTGGGCGGCGATAACCCGTGCCAGCGCCTCGGCACGGGACCTGGGCACAAAGACATGGATGGTCGGGCTGTCGGGCCCAGCCGCACGCGCATCGGCGATGACGCTTTTCTCATCCACGCCCCAGCCATCGCGTATCCAGACGGGGATCTCATGGGGGGCACCTTGAGGCGGCTCGGCACCGAAGTGCAACGCGAGCTTTCGGGGCTCCTTGCACTTGCCGTGGAGCAATTTTACGGAGCCAATCGAATCCTGCACTGCCGCGCCCAGCAGCTGAGCGCGCTTGCTGCTCATCCTAGTCGGATCGTTGACCAGTTTCGTTTGCCGGTTACGGAACTCCGCCTCCCACTCGCTGCTCTCCCGGGTCTGCAGGCTGTACTCGTTATCGAGCTTCATCAGCGTGCCGGTGGCGACGAGTTCATCGAGCAGCTTTGGCAGCTGACCGCGCAGGGAAGCACCATCCTTGGAGAGATCCTTCACCAGCAGATCGGCGAGCACTTCTGCCGTGGCTCGAACGCCGATGTCGACGCCAGCCTCACGGGGGAGCTTTCGAATCAGGAAGACCAGTGCGCACAAGCGCGACTTCAGACGACCATCCGGCGAACCATCGTCCTGGCTGGCGATAGTCTCGTTCACCTCCCGCAACAGCACACCGCTTTGCAGTAGGTTAGCGGAGATCTCCTCAAACAGGAAATCGGCGGGCACGACCGTGCCGAGCGGATCGTCGGTCGTGTGTCGGATGGCATCGTAGACGATCCGCAGTTGGGTGCGAAGCTGACCGGCCGTGCCCGCACGATCGACCGCGCGCAACGCATGCTCCCAGAAGCGGCGTCGCACCGGCAACAGCGGGTAATCCTCCACGAGAACGGGCTTATCTTCGCTGCGAGGACCGATCTTGGTCCCGACAAGATGCCGGTCCAGCTCGCCGGCATTGCCGTCCAGGGTCGCCTTGACGTCGTTGACACGGTCTGAGCGCTTCGCCAGCACCACCCGCCGGGTCACGGTCTCGACATCGGTGTCGGAGAGCTCGACGTTTACGGTGAATCGGCCTTGTAGGCGCTGGAGCGCCGGTGTGCCGGATAGCGCTGTCTGGCCAGTCCCCAGGAACAGGAGGCGATCGCCGAATCGCTTGCTGCAGGCCTCCACCACTTCCTGCACGACGTATGACCGACTGGTGTCGTCGCCGATGTACTGCTGTACCTCGTCGAGGATGATGACCGTGCAAGGCATTTTGCCGTCAGGCGCCAACGTGTCCTGGAGCGCAGTGACGAATTCGTCGGTGGTAATGTCCTTGGGTTTGGGGAACTGGGCTCGGAGTGCGGCCCTCGCGTCCTTCTCGTTGCCAGCGAAGTTGGGGTCGGCCGCCAGCAGCCCCTTGGCGATGAGCGGGCTCACATACATGTCGTTCAGCTCGCGCCGAAAATTGCGGTCTTCTGCCTCGACGGCGGCGCAAACCTGCTCGTAGATGTGGTTCTTCTTGAGCCAGAGGCAGAAGCGCGCCTGCGGATAGCTCTCGGGTAGATCCGCGGACTTGAACACGATACCGAGCAGCGCCAACCGAACGCTATCGCCAGCGCCGGCGCCCAATGTGCCCGCCGCCGCGTGAAGGCCGGCGGCGCGCTTACCCAGTGTGGTGATCTCCTTGAGCAGGTCCTGCACATCGGTCGGCAGCCGGGCCAGCCCCCGCGCACTCGCGCCATCTTCCGGAAAGGTGTAGTCGGTCCACAGGAAACGCAGCATCTTCGCGAGGTGGGACTTACCGCTGCCAAAGAAGCCGCTGACCCAAGCCGCCGGCTGCTCGGGTTGGCCCTGGTTGCTGACGTACGAGTCGAGGATGCGGACGAGGCCCCGCTGGTACTCACCCTCGCAGACAAAGTGCTCCAGCTCGAAGCGTAGGGTGCGGCGCTCGTCGTCGGTCAGGGCGTCGGCCATGGTTGCAACGCCGTTGTTCAACAAAGCGATCTTACTGGGGTTTCGCTGGTAGATATCCCGGTTTTTCATACCTGGTACACTTCTTGGTCTTCTTGCAAGGTTATCGGGACGGCGAGGTAGTTCCACCCATCCCGGGCATCCAATAACCGGTAGTTGCTGTTCTCATACTCTCCAGGGAAAAACACCACCACGCGACCTCTAATGTTTCCCTCGATCTCCCTCATGAGCTCCGACACGCGGATGAATCCAAATAGCGAAGCAATACCGTAGAGGCCCACGACCGAGTTCTCATCCACCTCAGGCGATATCAGCACTTCCCTCACACACCCGGCTACGTGCTCGAGAAAATCGTCCTCCAGCTTGAGATCAAGATCCTCCGGCGACTCGAAATAGCTGTCGCGGTACTCGGTTTCGGCCATCCACTGCGCGAAGACCCGGGACAGGTCACACTCGCTCCAGTTGTGCCCTGCCTCTCTGGTCACCAATGCAAATAAATCTTTGCGTGCCCGCAGCCGCCGTTCATCGGCTTTGTCATAGACAACAAATATGGCGCGCTGCGCACCCGCCAGGTCCTTTTGCCACGGAAGCGCAATGTAGCGCTTATAGTGGTCAGCTAGCTTCTCGATGCGTCCCATGGAGCAGCTCCCTTTCTTTCTCGGTCAATATTGTTGGAAACGACACGTCAATCATCGACCCAGATTGCTTGAGATTGAGTAGTCCTAGCTGTTTTGCATCAACTGCAGCATCAATGAGCTCATCGGGGCCGGCATCCAACACGACGGTCCACGGGGTCTCGAACAGCAGACGACCACGCTGGCCGACAGCGAAACCTAGCAACAATGCGTATGCAGTTGCAGCTGGCGTTGCCACAACACACCGCCTAGTCTTTCGTCCCCTTCCTCGTAAGTGGCCAGACTGGGTCCATGACGAAGAAGCATTGCGTATTACCTTATCGAGTGTCGCTTCGCTTAGGCGCTCCCCAACAGCATCAGAGAGGGCGTCCTTCATAGGTTGCCGCGCGAACTCGTGGCCATAGGGAGTGCCAACCACCGCCCGTGTTGTAGCCCGTAGCAGTGGATCCCGTGCAAGAGCAAGCAGGAGCGCCAGAAGGGGACGGCTAGTTTCAAATCGACCCCATAGGTCCCTAAGAACACGAAAGAGAATCACTCGACCATCAAGGCCATAGAGCTCGCTCAGCCGCTGGAGTGAAAGCTTGCGGGTTGCTGCCGTCCGCTTACCCAGACAGTTGGCTTCCATAATGGCATCCGCGTAGTCCTTGCGGGAAACCTCGCCTGGGACTGCCTCCAGAAGATCTGACAGCTCCTTAAGCATGATGGTGCGGCTGGTGTGGGTGCCGCGTTCACCCAAGCGGAATCCCCAAGCCAAGGCCTGGATAGGAGAGAGACCGGCAATCCCAGTTTCGAAATTCAAATCGGATATAACACCCATGATGGGACACTATAAAGTACTCTGACAAGATGTAAAGTTTCGCCGGCAAATTTGCCGGCGCTATTGTGGGTGCAATGACACACCGCACTGCTTTCACTATGGCCAGGACACCTCAGGTTATTCTCGTGGCGTTGAGCCGGTATAGGATGTACTTGCTCTGGTGGGCTGTTGCGAGGGTGGAGCGGGTGTATGACTCCAAATGAGGCTAAGGCCGCGGTTACTTGGCGAAGGTGTTCGACGACAATTAACCTGCCTGGTCAACGACAACTATCTTGGCCGGTTGAGTGAAACTGGCACCTATCCATGGGACTTTACATGTGGAGGGGTCAGGTGCCAGGTGCTCGAATTACTCAACGACAGGAGAAGATTTATATAAAAAGTCGTCAACAAGGATTGACCCAAGAAGCGGGAGTAGCAAAAACGGGCCTATCGGGGCGTTCTGGCCGCCGCATCGAGAAATCGGAACGGTTTTTACCCCCGGTATCCCGCCATTGGCGCACCCGTCCAGCTCCTTGGGAGGCGGTTTAGAGCTCTGGACGCCCCGTAGAGGGGCGATAAGAGGCCTTTACATTCCCTTCCATACCCCGACCTATCTTCCTCCACCGCCGCATAACTTATTGATTTTTTTGGAGCGGTTACATGGGCACAAATGAATTAAGTTGTTGATTCAATTAGAATGTAGCGGAAGATGGGCCCGACATCAGAAAACGCGACCAGAGGTTGCTGAAGCTGTTCTTTAAAGCGGGGCGTCTAGGGCCGATGATGAAGAGATCGCTTCTAGAGTCTATTCGGTGATTCTTCTTTGCTATTACGAGGCTGAGCAATAGGCAGGGTTACCTGATTCGGTAACCCTTTCCAAACCGGGGACAGCCACAGGGCTAACGCATGAAATTGGCCTGGAGAAGTTGGAGCATGTAATCGTCATCCCAGGCTGCCTTTTTGCGTTTGCCACGCAAACTGGTTTTGGTGGAGCGGTCCCGGCCGAGCAGGTTGATAGCGATCTTGCGGAGCAGGGCGAAGTGGCGTACTGCCGTGGGATCGCGAACACGACTATCATCCTCCCGGAAGGTGACATCCAACACCCAGTGCAGGTTGTTCTCGATCGACCCATGGCGGCGGATGGCCTGAGCCAGAACCAACGGATCACCCGTGAAGCTGGAGAGGAAGTAACGAATCTCAGCTTCAACCTTGCCGCTCCCGTTGACCCCACGAATCGCCTCAACCGCCAGTACGGTGTGCAATCGCGGCCAGTCCCCCAGCGTCTCCAATAAGGCGGCCTGAGGGCTGGCAAACACCCGCCGGCGCACCCGTCGGCCATGGCTCTCATCGAAGGCATCGAAAACGGGTTTAGCCGTGGCACCTCGCCCAAAACAATGTTGTTCGAAATGCTTCTGCACGGCCGCATAGTCATGGCCATGGTTGGCCTTGAGCACCCGCAGATAGTCCGCCTGGCGATCCACAATCCGCTGGGCAATGTCCTTCTGGCAGCCCATGGCATCCATAGTCACCAGGGTATTCTCTAGCGCCAGACTCTCCAGCAGTTCGGGAATGGCCGTGATCTCGTTGGACTTCTCATCTACACAATGCTGACCCAGCACTACCCCCTGCTCGCTGGCCCAGGCACTCACCAGGTGCAGCGGGGACTGTTCCCGGCCCCGGTCGAAGGATCGGCGCACCGTCTTACCGTCGATGGCGACCACTTCCCGCTCGCCGGGCGTGGCAACGGTACCGACCCAGGCCGTAAAGCAGGCTTCAAAGGCCTGCGGGTCGATTAGCATGAACACCCGACGAAATGTGTCGTGAGAAGGAATACCATTAGGAAGGGCGAGAAATTGGCGCAGCCAGGATAATTTGCTGCAACCATATAAAGCAATGTCTTCCCAATTCTCGGCGCAGGCGATCAAGCCACAGATCGCAATGACCAAAATATCGATCAGTTGGTGCTCGATCTTCCCTGCACAGCGCGGGTCTTCAAGGTCAGAAAATTGCTCAATTAGCTGCTCGATCACGGTGAGGCCTCTTCACAGAAATGTAAAAAGGCATTTTACCTCCGGGGTTAAGCTTCAGATCACTATTCTGCAATTTCATGCGTTAGCCCTGGAGACAGCCACTCTCTGCCGTGGGTGGCTTTGGGCAATCTTTCTTGCTCTTTCTTGATCAGCCAGCCGACGAGCATCTTGATTCAAGCTCGGTGGCGATGGGTGAAATCCAGGTCTGAGGAAATCCATAAGGCCAGTTCAATATTGAGTTGATAGACGGTACGGTGCTGGCGGTTTACTGAATCAACAAGCAAAAACAGGGGGGCAGGGAGCACAGTGGATAAGGCTAGAGAGGGGTTCATGGCCGTGCTCCCCAATCGGAGAAATCCAATTTTACAGTATACTTGGAATCAGCGTTTTCCTCCACACATCATCGGCATTGATAGGGGTGTCGTATTGTCACGGGTGATATTTTCGGCAGATGACATCTTGTCACCCCTAGCAGTATCGGGGGTGTCCTATTGTCATCCCTGGGCCTGTAGCCGGTCTTCACTCCTCTTGGTGGCCGGCATGGCCCCCAAGGGCCAAGAGGCGTGGTCGATCAGCGCTAGAAAGAGAAGTCGGGTAGGCAAACGGCGGAAGAGAAAAAAACAACACCTCCGCCGCTGCCTGGGTTTTGGAGTTATCACGCCGGTTTGTACCAGCTGGGAAGGAGGATAGTGTAAAAAGAAAACCCCAGCCAAACAGCACTAATCTTTGTGGCAGGCCGCTATAGTCACCGATTAGGGCAATCACCTATATTGATTTGCACACTTTGTAATTGCCTCATTTGAGGGTAATTCAAGACAGTGCCTAATATCAAAACTTGGGCGTTTTGTTTTTTCATCAGGCGCATGTGTCGGTGTGCTCTGCAATAGCATGGGTGGATTCGGAGGCGGCACAAGCTGAATTTGCTGTGGAGATTCAATATGAGAAGGCGGTGTAGGTTTATCCGTAACTATACTGTAGAGAAAGATAGCAATACCTATTAGAACGAAAATACCTCGAAGCCAAGACTTTTCTATCGTTCGTGGGAGTACAAGTGTCGGAGGTTCTGAACGTGTTGGGGTAGTTAGCTCTTGGTTGTTTATATAGCTTCTGCCTAACGCATAAGCTATAAGCACACCGATTAAGTCAGCGGCAATATATGTAGAGTTCCCCGTTACTGCGCCGATAGAACCGGCAATAATGGCAGCAAAAATCAGTGCTATCTTGCTCTTTGTCCATGCGCCGATGATGAATACAGGAACAGCGTGAAGCAATACGATAAAAAGAACCGTCATTGCCAAGCCCAAACGTCCCGAAATAAAGATAACGCACCAGCCACACTACTTGTCAGAGCCCGAACACTTCGAACTTTACTTGATCCGTCTACTGTCACCGATTGATCTCTCCGACTTCCTTGGAAACTAACTTTGGCACTCCTTGGCTCTGATCTGGAATGGAACCTCTAAAGGATTTTAAGTACATCGGCAGAAGTTTTTAGGTATTTAATTTTTTCTGGTGAGGAGAGCAAAGCCACGGTATGTTTGGCCTCAATTGGGAACGCGTAGCACTACTTTCCACGAGGCCCGCTCAAAGCAGAAAGCGTTATTGCTTTGGCTTCACCAAGACCAATAGAGGTCTGGTAACTAATTTCGCCGATTCTTTCACACATCCACACGACTGCACCAGCGTCCTCCCTGATATTTCCTTTTAAACTTGCTCAAGGATAGCAATGGAATGCTGATATATCCCCTATAGACGTTACTTTATTACGCCTTTTCATTTCAAAGGATTCTGATGAGCTATGTGAAAACTATTGTCTGCTTCGCAAACTCCCGAAAGAACTTCGGGAGATGCACTGCAGGAAAAGAGTGGATAAATGGTAAGCCAGGAGAGTGGGTACGTCCTATCAGTCGGCGCGTAACCCATGAAATATCCGAGGAGGAGCAAAAATTCGAAAATGGGTATGAGCCTCAGCTTCTCGACATTATCCAAGTACCATGCGAAAGTCGTTATCCTCTGAATCACCAACGGGAAAACCACATTATTGCTTCAAGATATTTTTGGTTAAAGCGGGGGAAATTAGAGTTCCAAGACGCCCACAACTGGCTTGACGCTCCCAATACACTCTGGGGTACCGGACAGGGGAGTTACACTGGTCTAAACAATCGTGTAGCTATCGGGGCGGAAAACGGCACTTCACTGCACCTTATTTCTGTCAAGCGCTTACAACTCTTAGTTGGACTTAAAGCCCCCGAGTATCCAGACTCAAAACGGGCCGTACGGGGACAATTCGTTTATCAAGGGAGTGCTTATCGTATGGACGTAACTGATCCAGTGATAGAGCGGAAATTTATGAGCCAAGCTGATGGCCACTATGAAATCCATCACCCCTTACTATGTGTCAGCCTCGGCGATCCATACAAAGGTTATTACTATAAACTCATAGCTGGAGTCTTGTATGAGGAAAGGTTTAGATGAATTTTGAGGTTTACACTATAGGTCATTCAAACCATGAGATGGCAGCGTTTATTGGGTTACTACGCCGGCATGCTATTACAGCTCTAGGGGATGTACGGTCCTATCCTTATAGTCGCTACGTACCACAATATTCCCGTGAGCTCCTTAAGGCCACGTTAGCGAGTTCTGATATTGCCTATGTGTTTCTTGGCAAGGAGCTAGGTGCACGGAGCAATAATCCTGCCTGCTACCGGCAGGGCAAAGTTCAATATAATCGCTTAGCTAAAGAGCCCCTATTTGCTGAAGGGGTAAAGCGTATAATGCAGGGCATAGAACGTTACCGTATCGCCCTTATGTGCGCGGAGAAAGATCCAATTGAATGCCACCGTGCATTACTGGTTGCCCGCAAGCTTTCAGAAATAGGAATCCCTATCAACCATATTCACGCTGATGGTTCTGTAGAAACTCACCAAGCAATAGAGTCCCGCCTATTAGCCATTTGTAACCTGCCAGAGGGGGATATGTTTAAGAGCAGAGAAGAGTTCCTTGCCGAAGCATACACGATACAAGGCAAGCGCGTTGCTTATCAAGACAAGAATATGGAACAAGGGGAGAGGAATGCAGAGCGATGAAGATTTTCACTATTGGATTTGCTAAGAAGAACGCAGAACAGTTTTTTTACGCGCTTGAAACAGCCTGGTCTGGAACGAGTGGTGGATGTACGTCTTAATAATGTCTCGCAGCTCGCGGGCTTTACTAAAAAAGAGGACCTCCGCTTTTTCCTCCCAAAAATCTGCGGTCTAAGCTACGTTCATTTGCCTGAATTGTCTCCTACTAAAGAGATTCTTGATGAGTACAAAAAAAGCGGTGGCGATTGGCAAACCTATGAAAAAAAGTTCTTGTCGCTTATGGACAAGCGGCATGTAGAGGAAGTATTAGATAAGTCATTGATTGATGGAGGATGTCTGTTATGCAGTGAACCTACTCCAGAACACTGCCATCGCCGGCTGATCGCAGAGTATCTTCGTAAAAAATGGGGTAACATTGATATTCGGCATCTTTAAGTCGACGTCAGTTCGACATAAGCTAGATCCCGATGGGTAAGGATTGATCGGGGTGAAAGCGAAGGTGAAGAGAGGGTTTTTTGTCCTGATAGGTGTAGGCAATCAGGGCGGCCACTAGATTGACCATAAAATTAGCGATGCTGCGATGGCGGGTGTGCTCAATTGGGGAGATATTTTTGAGCTGATCGTTGACCGTTTCAATGAGGGCCCGTTTTCGGGTGAGGATCTTATCAAACAAGGGAAGAAGTTTGTTTTTCATGTTTTTCTTGAGCTTGGTGATAAGTTGTAAGTCCCGCTCAAACAAGAGGTCGAAGAGGGGCTGAGAAATAGACCCCTTATCCCCGAAGAGCTTTCCAAACATCCCTCGGGTCATCTCGGGAACGGGTTGGCGGTCATCGACATTGGCCGGGGTCAGCTTGAAGGCGAGCAGTTCCCCTTCATCGTTGATGATCAAATGCAGCTTAAATCCATAAAACCATCCCATGGAATTCTTGCCCCAGTGGGACTTTTTTCTAAAGAGTTGATGGGTAGGAGCCCGTTGGCGATGGCAGACGATAATGGGCGTAGAATCAATAAAACCAATACCGCTGACCTGGCCTTTACGGGTGTGCAGATAACTGCACAAGGGAATCAACGCCGAGCTCATCAGTTCCACAAAGCGGGGATAACTGACCAGCATAGGAAAGGCTCCCCGCCAGTATTTCGCCACATAGCCGGTGTAATAGTGCTTAAATGTGCGATAGGTCGAGCGATGGAAAGCAATGATAATCGTCATCACCTCACTCAGTGACAGGCTTGAGGTTTTTCGCCGCTTTCTCTCGCCTGAGTGTAGAAGCTGCTGATGCCACTGGGGTTCAAACGCTTGGCAGAAATCATCGACCTCACAAAAAACCCGCTCTAAATCTATCATGACCCTCACCTGCTTCTTTGAATAACCCTCTGAACAGGCACATCCTATCTCCTACCCAGGACTATGAAAACAGCCCCCCGCTTATGTCGAACTGACGTAAGTCGACTAAATAGTCAACGACTTTCGTGGCAAGCTTCTAACTCGTGGAATTTCACAGCCGGAGCTCAACCACTTTCTTAACCTATGTGCTTGGGTAGGAAAATGGACATACTCATTATCACGATTACAGTTATATTTACGACTTGATAAAAGTTCTTATCCATCAGTATCCGCCAATGAGATGCTTCAAACAAAGATACGCAATATGATGTAGGTATTTCGCTAAATTATGGAGTTAATGGGATTATCGGTTTATCTCAGTCCCCAAATTTTAGAATCTGCCCTAAGGGGATGTCCTAGCAGAACTCGCTCCGATTCATGCTCGAGGGTAGCTAGTCATTCCGCAGCCATAACCCCTATAATCGCCTCCTTGTTGACCAGGCATCAAATTGAAGTTCATGCCCCACGAACACTCGAGGTGATGACCTCATAACGCTCTGAAAAAACAGCGTGGATACAGAATGACTGACAAACGAAAAACCTTACCCCAATTGTTTAAACCGGGCCAGTCTGGGAACCCTGCGGGGAAGCCTAAAGGTACCCGCAACCGCTTGTCCGAAGATTTCCTGAGGGATTTGCACGAAGACTGGCAAAAACAGGGCAAGGATGTGCTGGCGGCGGTTAGGAAGCGGAATCCTGCCGCATATCTCAAAGTGGTGGCCAGCCTTATTCCAAAGGAAGTGCCTGGGCATTTTCTAGATGAGTTGAAGGAAATGAGCACTGAGGAGATAGAGCAAAAGCTTGAGCGTCTGCGCAGGGAAAGGGAAAAGCTGACGAAGCACTGAGGGGAAGGTCCTCTCTTCACCGGAAAAACCGCTTCTGGTGCCGTGGAAGTAAGTATCATCCTTAAGCATGAATGTTTCTAACTTTCAAGCATTACGCTGGGCGCCGCTCTATCAAGGACTGGCAGTGCACTACGAGCTTACGACGTAAAAGGGTGCTTGACCACAAGTAAGGCTCTCAGCTTTCCAGAATTCAACTTGTTTTCAACCCTGCTATGGTTTCGCCCTGGCGGGGTTTTGTTACCTCATTGGGAGGCCTTGCATAGTTGCTGGCAGGGAAAATGCAGTTTACTCAGCACAAAGTGATGGATGCGTGCTGAGTTAAGCCATCCAAAACCCATGCCTGTGCTGGATGTGACGGAAATGACGGAAAATCCGTCAACTTTACCCCATACAGTAGTAAGTAATTCGCAAGGTTGCTCTTCCCAACGATGTTCTTGCTTTAAAAAATATATTAGGGCGGGTCGGGATTATCCGCGGCACTGCTGGACAAAGCCAACGAATGATTAACTTAGTCCTAAGTTGGTGCTGCAACTTTCTCCCGGCTCTTTATATATGGCTCGATTGCGGGAATAAGGAAGTTTTTTGTGGTGCCACTCTTCAGCGTGAAGGAGATTCAGGCTTTTTTAGAAAGAACTCGAACGGCGTCATCCTTGTAAGCTTTCTCGCCGAGCAAGGAAAAAAAGATGCTTTTTATGGATCGTGGGCTTGATATGGACTTGGAATTATCTAAGGTAAAGAAGGCCGCTTCGAATTAGGGAAATTTCATTGTTATAAGTTATTGTTTTCAATGACCTATAACTGGTGGAGCCGAGGAGGATCGAACTCCCGACCTTCGCATTGCGAACGCGACGCTCTCCCAGCTGAGCTACGGCCCCAGAATTTAGAACTAAATTTTACCCTGAAAAGTTTGGAGTGTCATCTCAAAGTTATAAATTAGGCGAGAAAGCTTGGAGTATTGCTTTTAAACTTAAACTCGTCCTAGGAGGGAGCGGGATGCTGAGGCAGAGGGCAGTAGATCACCTCCAGGGCCGTAAGCGGCAGGTTTAAGTTCCTGTCCACTCAGTATTGTTAGGGCTTGCAGAATTTGGTGACGATTGCGGTTTATCAGGCTGCCATTAAGTTGATTCTGATCGCAGCATTGCTGTAACCGCCTTTGTCGTTGTTCCCAAAAGGTCGAGAGAGGCTCTTGTCCCTGGGAGGCATTAGCCTGGATATAGGCATCAATGCCCTCGAGAGTGGAAGGTAGCCCGGAGGCTCTAAGTTGTTCTTCATAATTTTGAAAGATAGCTTCCAAGCATTTCATAGCATTTTGTTTCTTGCTAACTGCGGCATCAATATTGGTTACCTCCCTCTGGCATAGGGCAAGGTATTCATCTTGCAACGCTTGCCAGAGGTATTCGAGGCAACTTAACTCATCTTGGACGAGTCTTATCAGAACGTGGATCGACATGCCTGAATGACTATTTATTCAAGGCTTGTTCTAGGGCAATCAGTTTGTCCGCAATACGTTCAGAATCAATTTGGTAACTGCCATCCTGGATTGATTGTTTAATTTGCTCAACTTTTTGATTATCTACAACGGATACACTGGCTAGAGATGCCTCCGTCTCCCTAAGTTGTTCAGCCGTGTTAGTCAAGGTAACAGTTTCCGCGGCCGGATGACTTAAGGCGCTAGAACCTTCCGCTGACTTAGAGTGGGAGAGGTCATTAGTAGCTGTTTCTAGCGATTTTTGCACGGAGCCGTTACTATAGCCAGATAGTCCATTGATTTCTGTGGACATTTTGGCTTTCTCCTCAAATCTTTTGCCCATTGTTATCGGCGTTTAAGACTTCAGCTTTAAGAGTGTAGGTATTCTGCCTATTACATTTGCACTTGCACTATCCCGTTAGCCGTTACCGTCCCTTCGACAACACGCTGGGATGAAATGTTCCTGACACGAATCTGTTCTCCCGCGCCGGCATCTTCAAGAGCCTGGCCTTTCATGCGGACCTGTAGCCCAGGGACTTTAGCTATTAAAATGACTTGTTGCCCCCGCCGGACCAGTTTGGGAATTTTCAATACCTCAGGAGTAATGACTGCCCCCAAGCCCAATGGTCGCTTGAGGCGTTTACCCACCACTTGCGCTGGGTCGCTGAGATAACCTTGCCTTAGTCGTTCTAGATTGCGGCGCTCCAGATGGATATCAACGAGGCTTAGGGGGGAACCTGATCCTAGGGGGCGGGTTGCAACCACTACTTTACCATAGACAGCTACTTTGACAGAGAGGTATACCGTCCAGGGGGTGCCCCCAGTACAGCGGACACCTACTGTGGTGTTGCCTGTGGGGCGACTGCCACTAGGGAAGAAAGCCTTTAAGGGATGAGAGCATTTGGGGAGGCGTAAGCGCCGATCTAATGGGCCTGGGACGACTTCGATATTTCCTGGTAATGCTTCCGCCTGCCTGAGGACAAATTTGCGAGCTATCTCCTGGATTTCAGGCAAGGATTGATTATCCTTGGCCATGCCATGAGCAGGAGGGAACAGCATTAAGAAAAGCCAAAATAAGCAATAGAGAAGACGCATAAAAAGGTTATTGGGCATTAATAGCTTTATTATAGGAGGACACGGCACGCCGTGCCCTTCCAATAGCGTATCGGCACTAATGGGGTATCTTTAAATCGGCTATTTCGGTTTTTTGTAAGTAGGGGCGCGGCGCGCCGTGCCTTTGTTCAATTTCTCTTCCAATCTCCCGATTTTCCGCCGGTCTTCTCCACTAGGTAGATGTCTGTCATTGTCATCCCCCGATCTACAGATTTACACATGTCATAGAGGGTAAGAAGGGTGATCTGGACGGCGGTTAAGGCTTCTATTTCCACACCGGTTTGACCATGAGTCTCTACCGTAGCCCGGCAGTCAATGGCAGAAATTTCGGGATAGGGGAATAACTCAATGGCGACCCGGGTGAGCACAAGGGGATGGCATAGAGGGATCAAGTCGGCTGTTTTTTTGGCCGCCATAATTCCAGCTATTCGTGCAATGCCTAAAACGTCGCCTTTCTTATGGTGGCCCTCATTAATCATATTCAGGGTTTGAGGCTGCATCAGGATCCGGCCCGTAGCGATTGCAACTCGCTGAGTAATGGCTTTATTTCCTACATCAACCATATGCGCTCTACCGGACTCATCAAAATGTGATAACTTTTTCATTACATAGATCCGGTCATTAAGGATTAATAATCTAGTCTGTACCCATTAGCATTTATTCATAGGTACTTCTTCTTGGAACAAAATATATTACCTACTCTTAACCAAGGTGTGGAGTGATGAGTCATGGCGATCACAGTCAAGTTTTTTGCTAGCTTGCGCGAACGTCTGGGTTGTACGGAACGTCAGATTGATTTCAGCGAGCCAATAACGGTGGCGGAGGTTTGGACTCTTGTGGGTAGTGGTCAACCGATTTCAGAAAATGTATTAATAGCCGTAAACATGGAATATGCTGACGCTGAGACGGTGGTAAGGGATGGGGATGAAGTTGCTTTCTTTCCCCCGGTGACAGGTGGGGGTAGGCTGTGACTATTCACATTATTAATGCTCCATTTGAGCCTTGGCAAGAAGTTGCTAACTACCAGCAAGCCTATTTAGGGCAGATGGGGCGATTTGGGGCGACTGCCTGCTTTGTGGGCACCATGAGAGACTTCAATGAAGGGGAGAATGTCCAAGCTATGGAGCTAGAACATTACCCCGACATGACTGAAAAATACCTCGGCAAGCTTACCGAGGAGGCAAGACGCCAATGGCCTATTCTCGACTCTCTTATTATTCATCGCTATGGCCATTTACAGCCCAACGAACCCATTGTGCTTGTGGCGGTTTGGTCTGCCCATCGGGCGGCTGCCTTCAAGGCCTGTTATTATCTGGTGGAGGAGTTAAAAGCCAGCGCTCCTTTTTGGAAAAAGGAAACGCTTGCAACCGGTACCCGCTGGGTCGAGAGCAATACCTCCTCCTAAGGTGGGTATGCGTGTTTTCTGATAGGGGCGAAGCGCTATTGGGCACTAGGCGATGAAACAGGGAAGTGATTTTAAGGCCAAGAGGCCAACCATCCTCGAAGTTTTACGCCCTATTGCCCAGGCTGCGAGTGATCACGCCGATATAGACAGACTACTTGCCGTTGCCGTGGATTCTGTCTTTTTCCTCTTTAATTGTAACCGGGTATGGCTGCTTTATCCTTGTAGTTCCATCGCTACGAGTTATCGTGTTTGTTGCCAACGCTCAAAGCCGGGGTTTTCTCAAGTTCAAACTTTGAAGCAGGATCTCCCTGTGGATGAGTTTACAGGAAGGTTATTCCGTTTAGCCTTAGCCCGCCGGTCGCCGGTCGTTTTTAATGATGATTTCCCTCTTCCCGCTCGATTCGGCGAGCAAGAGCCCTTAGGTTCTCAAGCCCTCATGGCGATTGCCCTTTATCCTAACCAGGGTGAGCCTTGGCTGCTGGGGATGCACCGGAGTCAGCCAAATCACCTTTGGAACAAACAGGAGGAGGCTTTATTCCTGTCGGTGGCGGAATTTTTAACGGAAATTCTCAATACCTTGACGCGGCATAGCAATCTCTACGAGGTCTCGCAGAGATTGCTGGATTTATTAGCTCATGCAACCGATGAGGAATATTTGTTGCGAGGCGGAATGGATATCCTGCAGGAATTAGCACAGTCTGAATATGCTGTGGCGACTACACTGAATGCTGAGGATCACTTAAAGACCTTTGTTTTCTCTGGTGTGTCTAAGGAGAAAGCAGAAATTATCACTCAAATTTTAAGCAGTAAAGAACTCTTGGGAGCCCGGCTAGAGCGAGAGCGGGCACTGCGTGTTGATGATCTGAGTTCACATTCAGATTTAGTGGAGTTTCTGCCTCCTGATTTTTCCCTGAAGTCATTGCTTATGGCACCTATCATCAATGAAGGGAAGATCATCGGGCGGATTTATCTTTGTAATAAACGCAATCATCGCGGCTTTACTCTCGATGATGAAGTGTTATCAATGAGTTTTGCGAATGCTTTTGCCCAGACTCTCATCCGCTTTCGGAAGATCATGGTGAGTCAGAGGGCGCAAGAAGCTTTATTTTTAGACCATCAGCGGGCTCAGGTGACTTTGGAGTCGATTGGAGATGCGGTGATTACCATTGATTCTCAGGGCCGGATCGATTATCTCAATCCATTAGCAGAAGAACTTATTGGCACAACTCAAAGTCAGGCCCAAGGCAAGTCCCTGGAGAAGGTTGCTTGTCTTCTCGATGAAGAGAGCCGCTCTCATGTGATTCGTGATATTGCTGCTTGGTTAGCGCAGGAGCCTGTTGAGAGTCATTCCTGCACAGCCTTATTGCAGGACGCGCGGAATCAGGAATTAATTGTTCAAACATCTATTGCGCCTCTCCGTGATTCCCAGGACCGTATTTTCGGTGCCGTCCTGGTACTACGGGATATCAGCCCCCTGCGGGCGCTTGCAAGCCAGCTTAGCTATCAAGCGACTCATGATGCTTTAACTGGTCTCATCAACCGGCGTGAATTTGAAGTTCGGCTGCGGCAGGCATTGGATGATGTCCGCCAGAACGATACCCATCATGTCCTATGTTATTTAGATTTGGACCAATTTAAGGTAGTCAATGATACTTGTGGGCATTTAGCCGGCGATAAGTTACTTCGTCAACTGGCTACCTTGTTACAGGAGCGAATCCGCGAGGCAGACTGCCTGGGCCGGCTGGGGGGGGATGAGTTTGGTGTACTGCTGCTGGGATGCCATTTAGACCAGGCTCGAGGGATTGCAGAGAGTCTGCGGATTTTGATCCGTGATTTTCGCTTTAACTGGAAAGGAAAGGCTTTTCAGCTGGGTGTCAGCATCGGTTTGGTTTCCCTTGCTCGAGGCAGTGGAGGGCTGGAGGAAGTACTGAGTGCTGCAGACACAGCCTGTTACGTGGCCAAAGACCAAGGGCGTGATCGTATTCACACCTATCGCCTCGATGACTGCATCGTTGAGCGCCACCATGGCGAGATACAGTGGGTGGCTCGTATCCAGCAGGCCTTTGAGGAGAGCCGGTTTCTAATTTATTACCAGCCGATACATGCCTTAAATGAGGAAGAGCATATCTGCCACGGTGAGGTGTTATTGCGAATGAAAGGCGAGGACGAAGGCCTTATTCCGCCAATGGCTTTTATTCCGGCTGCGGAGCGGTACCGCTTAATGTCGGCCCTGGATCGGTGGGTAATCAGTAACACCTTTATTGCCTTAGAGAAGCACTCAATAGGGCATGGGCTGATAGGCATCAATCTTTCCGGTCAATCGGTTTGTGATGAATTATTTTTGAAGTTTGTGATTGAGCAACTGCAACGGAGTCCGATTAACCCTCGGATGATTTGCTTTGAGATCACGGAAACGGCAGCGGTGGCCAACTTTGATAGTGCGATTCGATTTATTCGAGAATTGAAGGAGATCGGATGTCGTTTCGCATTAGATGACTTCGGCAGTGGTCTATCGTCATTTAATTACTTAAAGAATTTACCAGTTGATTACCTAAAGATTGATGGTAGTTTCGTCAAAGACATGGTGGATGATCCTGTGGATTATGCCATGGTAGAGGCCATTCATAAGGTAGGTAAAGTGATGGGCTTGAAGACTATTGCTGAATTTGTCGAAAATGAAGCTGTCCTGGAAAAGCTACGAGGCATTGGAGTTGATTATGTCCAAGGCCTTGTCATTGGAGTTCCTCGGCCATTTCATAACAGGCCTTTGATAAAGAATAAAGAGAAAAAATGACTATTTCCCTTCGATGAGTTGACCCTTACCACCTCTGGGTCTTCTCCCAGATCCATGACAGGCCTACGTCTTGGCAGCAGTAGATAAATCGGCAGGTTTAACTTTCAACCCTAAGTTATTCCAGATAGCAAGGGTGGGGTCTGCCCGGTTTAGCGTATAGAAATGCAACCCTGGAGCACCAGATTCCAGCAAGCGATGACAGAGATCACTGATGACATCAAGAGCAAAGGCGCTCATGGCGGCCGGATCACGAAATTCCTCCAATCGTTTCCGTAGCCAGCGCGGGATTTCTGCGCCGCAGGCATCAGAGAAGCGGGCTAACTGCACGTAATTGTTAATCGGCATGATCCCAGGAACAATGGGGAGGTCGATGCCTACGCTTTCACAGCGATCTACAAAGCGGAGATAAGCATCGATATTGTAGAAATACTGGGTAATGGCACTATTAGCCCCTGCCTCGACCTTGCGTTTGAAATTCATAAGATCAGCGCGTGCAGAGCGCGCTTGGGGATGGACCTCGGGATAAGCCGCCACCTCAATGTAGAAATAATCCTCTGTTTCGGCGCGAATGAATTCCACCAATTGGTTCGCATAATGAAAATCTCCGGGATCAACCATTCCAGAAGGTAAATCGCCTCGGAGAGTGACCAGGCGTTTGACTCCCTGTTGTTGGTAAGCCTTTAGAATTTCTCGAATATTCCCGCGGGTAGCCCCCACACAAGAGAGATGGGGGGCAGCTTCAATACCAGTTTTCTTCGCTTCTGCCTGGATTGCTGAAATTGTCTCGAAGGTTCGGTCACGGGTAGATCCACCTGCCCCAAAAGTCACCGAATAGTAACGAGGATGGAGTCGGGCAAGCTTCTTTCGAGTCCGGCGCAGTTTAGAAGCGCCTTCATCACCCTTAGGGGGGAAGAATTCACAACTAAAAATTAAAGGGTAGTTCCGTTGAGAATGCATAATGCCATAATAAAAGTGTCAGTATTTACGCCAAATGCCCGGATTGTCATACCCGCGTAGGCAGGTATCTAATCACTCTCTGAAAAATCTGGATACCTGCCTACGCGGGTATGACAAACTGCATAAGTCCAGAGTGTGAGTAAATAACTGCCGGCAATGTAACTGCTTTAGCTGATTGCCGGCAGTTAGCCTGGGTATTGCACCTACTTAGAAAGTGATTTCCTTCCTATATTTTCTTGAAATATATTTAATATACAATAACTTAATATCGATAATAGTCTGGCTTATAGGGTCCGTCTAATGGAACACCAATATATTTGGCCTGTTCTTCGGTAAGCTGAGTTAATTGAGCACCGAGTTTCTTTAAGTGCAACTGGGCGACTTGTTCATCCAGTTTTTTCGGTAGCACATAAACTCGCCTCTCATACTTCTCTGGATTGTTCCATAATTCAATCTGGGCCAATACTTGGTTGGTAAATGAGTTGGACATGACAAAACTGGGATGTCCCGTAGCGCAGCCCAAGTTGACCAATCGGCCTTCAGCAAGGAGGATGATACGTTTCCCATCTGGGAAGATGATGTGGTCCACTTGGGGTTTAATGTTTTCCCAGGTATATTGCCGCAGGCTCGCCACATCAATCTCGCTATCAAAGTGGCCGATATTGCAAACGATGGCCTGATTCTTCATCGCTTGCATATGTTGGTGAGTGATCACGTGATAATTGCCGGTGGCTGTGATGAAAATATCCCCCTTGCTTGCCGCCTCTTCCATGGTGACAACGCGAAAACCTTCCATGGCTGCTTGGAGGGCACAAATAGGATCAATCTCGGTAACCCACACCGTGGCTCCTTGGCCACGGAGGGATTGGGCGCATCCCTTGCCGACATCGCCATACCCCAATATCACCGTGGTTTTACCTGCAATCATGACATCGGTTGCCCGCTTGATGCCGTCAAGGAGGGACTCCCGGCAACCATAAAGGTTATCAAATTTAGACTTGGTGACCGAATCGTTGACGTTAAAGGCAGGGACTTTCAGGGTTCCCTGCTCCATCATTTCGTATAAGCGGTGTACGCCAGTGGTGGTCTCCTCAGAAAGGCCGCGGACTTCTTCTAAAATCTTGGGGTATCGCTTATGCATGACGGCGGTGAGGTCACCCCCATCATCTAGCAGCATATTGGGTTGCCAGCCATTAGGCCCGTGGATGGTTTGATCAACGCACCACCAGTATTCCTCTTCGGTTTCACCTTTCCATGCGAATACCGGAATTCCTTTGGCAGCAATAGCTGCGGCGGCGTGGTCTTGGGTGGAAAAAATATTGCATGAGGACCAACGCACTTCAGCGCCGAGGGCCACTAGGGTATCGATAAGAACAGCCGTTTGAATGGTCATGTGGAGGCAGCCAGCAATACGGGCGCCAGCCAGGGGTTTCTGCCCTTGGTATTCTTCCCGTAAGGCCATAAGGCCAGGCATTTCAGTTTCAGCAATGGCAATCTCTTTATGGCCCCAGTCAGCAAGACTGATATCTGCAACCTTATAATCAGAGGCCAGATTTTCTGCGGTCTGTGTGCTCATAGGTTCTCCCAGATTTGTTTTGTTCAGGCATGACCCGATATTTAAATTTACCGCCTAAATTTTCCCTTGACTTCTAGGGTTAATGGCTTTCAGAGCGAGCGTTGACAACTTCAGCGGTAATAGGCCCTAAGCCCGCGGCATCGCGGAGTGCCTCGGCTTTATCGGTTTGCTCCCAAGTAAATTCGGGCTCTTCCCGGCCAAAGTGGCCATACGCCGCGGTTTTTCGGTAAATAGGTTGAAGCAGGTCTAGCATCCGTAGCAGACCTGCGGGTCGTAGATCAAAATGTGCTCGGATCAACTGGACGAGACGGGATTCTGCAACCCTGCCCGTACCGAAGGTATTGACGCTCACTGAGGTCGGTTCGGCGACACCGATGGCGTACGAGATTTGAACCTCACAGCGCTCAGCCAAGCCTGCAGCTACAAGGTTTTTAGCGACGTAGCGGCCAGCATAGGCAGCAGAGCGGTCTACTTTGGAGGGATCTTTGCCTGAAAAGGCACCGCCCCCATGGCGAGCCATTCCTCCATAAGTATCGACGATGATTTTACGCCCAGTCAGTCCACAATCGCCCATAGGACCCCCGATGGCGAAACTGCCGGTCGGGTTCACATGAATGTTTTCAGATTTACAGCGGGCCAACCATTCGGCGGGCAGTACGGGTTTGATAATGGTTTCAATAACCGCCTCACGCAAGGTGGTTTGCTTGATTTCGGGGCTATGCTGGGTGGATAAGACAACGGCATCAATTCCCACGGGCACATCGTCTTCATAAAGCAAGGTAACCTGGCTTTTAGCGTCTGGACGCAACCAAGGCAATTCGCCGCTACGCCGCACTTCGGCCTGGCGCTGTACCAAGCGATGGGAATAGGTAATGGGTGCAGGCATCAAAACATCGGTTTCATCGCTCGCATAGCCAAACATCATCCCTTGGTCGCCTGCACCTTGTTCTTCTTCTAATTCTCGGTCAACGCCCTGGGCAATATCAGGTGATTGCTTGCCGATGGCATTTAACACGGCACAGGTTGCCCCATCAAATCCCATTTCTGAACTGTCGTAACCAATTTTAATAATGAGTTCGCGGATGATTTGCTCATAATCGACTTGGGCTTGGGTGGTAATTTCTCCTGCCACGAGCACCATGCCGGTTTTCACTAAAGTCTCGCAAGCCACCCGTGCTTTCTTATCTTTGGCCAAGATGGCGTCTAGGATCGCATCCGAGATTTGGTCTGCAATTTTATCTGGATGACCTTCGGAGACCGATTCTGAAGTAAATTGTCTAGTTTCCTTCATGGACATATTTTTCCCCTTCTTTGAATTTTGGCAAACTTTAGCGGTACTAAGGTAAGAGTACAAGGGAGGGTTCGGTGGCGCTGCTGTCTACTTAAACCTTTTTTGGTGCTGTAATAAATTAATTTGATTAGTTAGCAGTATAAGCATGATCTTAAATCTAGCAACCGTTTTATTGGGCTCTAGCAGACTATCATTGTGCCTTTGTCTTCAAGCGGGAGGAAGCTCCTCCCCTGGAATATTCGGGTAGGGCACCTGTTTTAAGTGAGTGCTAGGTTCTAAACTGCTAATGCTACTTGAGTTCTTCTAGAGAGGCTAGACTTCCTCCTCAGGATCGAGTTGCCGCGCTTCCTCCTCGAGCATGACCGGAATGCCATCCCGGATAGGGTAGGCCAAACGACAAGCCTTACAGATGAGTTCCTCGTCTGTTTTCTGATAGACCAAGGAGCTTTTGCATACTGGGCAAGCAAGTATCTCAAGTAATTTTTTATCCATGGAGCATCCTGTTGTTGCTATGTTTAGCGTTTGGCTTTTTTCTAAAAGCCTGCTGCAGCAAGTTCAGCACCTGATCGCCAAAGGAGGCTGGTAGAGAAACATCCAAGGGAACATACCAATGGTTATCGCGGGCAAAATGGGTACATTTTACCGCATCTTTCTCCGTCATTAATACCGGTTGCTGATCTTCAAAGGTGAGATCGTTAGGCTGGAAACGGTGGTGGTCGGGAAAAGGATGTGGCTGAACGGTGAGACCTTGGGTTTGTAACTGGATAAAAAAGCGTTCTGGATTTCCGATTCCGGCGACTCCATGTATCTTGGAGTGGCGAAATTTTTTTAGGGGATAGGGAGTGCCGTCTGTGAGACGGCGAGCTGTTTGAAGTTGCAGGTGCATGGCAAACTCCCCCGCTTGAGGAAAACCATTGGTGACCACTAAATCCACAGTTTGCAGGCGATCTAAGGGTTCCCTTAAGGGGCCAGCGGGTAGACAGTGACCGTTACCAAAGCGGCGTGCCCCGTCCACCAACAGGATCTCGATATCTCGGCCTAAGGCATAATGCTGTAAACCATCGTCTGAAAGCAAGACATTACAGTCAGCGTGGGCTAAAAGGGTCCGGGCGGCAATGGCCCGATCAGGTCCTACAACGATGGGAGAGGTGGTGTGCCGGGCCAGGAGAATGGCCTCATCACCGACAAGATAGGGATCGCTGTCAGGATAGACGCGCTGGGGATAGTTTCGGGCTTGGCCCCCATAGCCGCGGCTGATGATTCCCGGCCGGTAGCCACGGTGCCTGAGAAATTGTGCTAACCAAATGACTAGCGGCGTTTTTCCCGTCCCTCCTAAGGTCAGATTGCCGATAACTAGGACGGGTACGGGGAATACTTGGATACCCTTCAGGCCTTGACGGTAGGCCCATTGACGCCCTTTTACCACCATTTGGAAGAGAGCACTGAGGGGAGTGAGCAACCAACGTGTGGGGTGAGTGCTATACCAATAGTTGAGAATGAGAGACCTATAATCCAACATTTGCGGCGAGGGGCAGGGCGTGTTCGTTGCCGTTGTGGAATTGCAGGCGGTAGAGCTCGGCATAGTGACCTTGCTGGGCGAGAAGCTGGTGATGAGTCCCTCTTTCAAGAATCCGGCCTTGATGAAGCACGATGATCTGGTCGGCATTTTCTATTGTGGACAGTCGATGGGCGATGACCAGTGTGGTCCGGCGGCGCATCAGGGTCTCTAGAGCCGCTTGGATATGCCGTTCGGCTTCGGTATCTAGGGAGGCAGTCGCCTCATCCAAAATGAGGATGGGGGCATCTTTAAGTAAGGCCCGGGCAATGGCAAGTCGTTGCCGTTGGCCTCCGGAAAGGAGGATGCCATTCTCGCCAATGACGGTCTCCAAACCCCTAGGCAGGCGGTTGATGAATTCCATGGCATGGGCAGCTTCAGCGGCGCGGATAATATCTTGTTTGCTGACCTGCCGGTGGCTTCCATAGGCGATGTTATGGGCAATGGTGTCGTTAAACAAGACGATCTGTTGGTTGACCAAGGCAATCTGTTTACGTAGTTCCGTGAGAGGGAGTTCTTGGATATCAATCCCGTCTAGAAAGATACGCCCACAATCAATCTCGTAGAGACGGGCAAGCAAGCTTACCAAAGTGGATTTGCCACTGCCTGAATGACCTACCAAAGCAACGGTTTGACACGGCATGATCTCCAAGTTGATGTTTTCGAGCACGGGGCCTTTGGTGGCGTCATAGCAGAAAGATAACTGCTCAAAGCGAACCGCCCCTTGGACGCACCCCAGTGTTTGCTGCCCGCCATTGGTTTCAGGGGGTTCTCCTAAGAGGCTGAAGATACTTTGGGCTGCGGCAATACCTCGCTGCAAAGTCCCGTTGATCTTGGTGAGACGTTTAACAGGGCCAAGTAGCATCATCATGGCGGTGACAAAGGAAATGAAGGTGCCGATGCTAATTTGAGTGAGCATGGTTTCGCGTGTGGCGAGATAAATGACGCCGGCTAATCCCAGTACGGCAATGAACTGAACTACCGGCTGGCTGATGGCATCAGTGGCCACCATTTTCATGGTTTGTTGGCGGTTTTGCTCATTGACGTGGTCGAAACGTTCGGCTTCATAGGCTTGCCCGCCAAAGATCTTGACCTCCCGATGGCCTTCAAGCGCTTCTTGGGCCACTTGACTGACATCACCCATGGAATTTTGAATCTTTCGGCTAATCCGGCGGAAGCGGTAACTGATCCACCAGACGATAAGGGCAATAATAGGCACGGTCACTAGAATGATTAGGGTGAGCAGACCATTTAAGTAGAGCATCCAGGCAAGGAGACCCAGGATGGTCAAGGAATCCCGGACGATGGTGAGGATGGCGTCCGTAGCCGCATTGGAAACCTGCTCTACATCATAAATGAGCTTCGCTAGGAGTTGGCCAGAAGAATTTTGGTCATAATAACGTGCCGGTAAGGTAAGAAGATGGCAGAACATGTCTTTCCGGAGGTCTTTTACAACCCGGCGAGCGACCCACCTGAGGCCATAATTGGTAGTAAAATTGGCGATACCGCGGATGACAAATAGACCAATTAAAAGCAGGGGAATAAGCTTGATGGTGGCTGGATCACGCTCCACAAAGCTCCCGTCCATCAGGGGTTTCATTAGTGCTGCCAGCCCGGTCTCGGTAGCCGCGTAGACGGCCATGGTGATGACAGAGACTGCGAAAATCCAGCGGTAAGGTCGGACATAACCCAACAGGCGGTGATAAACGACCAGTCCGGATTCCAAAGAGGAGGTTAGCGTCATGGACATGGGGAGAAAGTCAGGGCTCCTTTCGGCGTTGAGCGGTGGCTAGGCTCAGGCGTTCAAAGCCGAGTTGTTGAGCAACGTCCATTACCGTGACTACGGATTGATAATTAGTTTTGGCATCAGCGCTAATGATCACGTGGGGGTGTTGGCGATCACCTGCTGCCTCTTTCATCGCTGCCGCGAGGGTGGCAGACTGGTTATTAACGAGACGCTTTCCATTGATGGCAATCTTGCCCGCCCTATCAATAATCACCTGGATAGGGGTTCCCTGTTGCTCTATGGGGCGGGTGGTGGCTTTAGGCAAATCTACTTTCAGCTCCGATTCGTGGATAAAGCTGGTTGAGACCATAAAGAAAATAAGGAGCAAGAAAACCACATCAATAAGGGGGGTGAGATTGATTTCTGGTTCATTAGGGGGGGGCGGGTGTATGTTCATGATGTTCCAAGCCAGGTTTCTGCGTCTAAAGAGGCTTCACCAGATATTCAGGCGGCCGCATTTTCAACGGGATCAAGTTCCCGGTCCCCATGCATGACCTCCACCAGTTGGATCGCCTGTTCTTCCATGTCTACCACCAAGGCCATGACTTTGCCGCGAAAATAACGGTAAAACATCAAACTTGGAATGGCTACTGCAAGGCCTGCGGCGGTGGTGATGAGTGCCTCAGAGATCCCCCCCGCCAGCACTGCTGGGTTGCCTACGCCCTGGGTGTTGATAACGGTGAAGACTTTGATCATCCCTATGACCGTACCCAGCAAGCCAAGCAGCGGCGTAATAGCCGCAATCGTCCCCAAAGTATTGAGGAAACGTTCTAATTCCAGGGTGACATGACGGCCAACATCTTCGATGCTCTCTTTCATAATTTCACGGGAATGATTTCGGTTTACCAGCCCTGCAGCCAATATTCGACCGAGGGGGGAATTTTCCCGTACTCGTTTAATGTGAAGTTCATTGAGTTGATTGCAGCACTGCCATTGCCAAATTTGGCCTACGAGATGTTTGGGGGCGACCCGTTGCCGACGCAGGGACCAGAAACGTTCGATAATAATTCCAATGGCGACAATGGAACAGACAAGGATCGGTAACATTAACCAGCCGCCAGCTTTGATAATTTCAAGCACGGTTTGTGAGTATTCCTTTGCTGTAGTTGGGTGTTTTGGTTAGAAGCTTTACTTTAATTTGGTATCTACTTAAGCTCCCTCAATAATACTGTAACTAGTAGACAGTCCCAAATCCATAAATTTTAGCTTCCGGTCCAGTAATGCCGGTTGGATTGCCTAAAAGTCTCTGGTTGTCCTAGGGTTTTATTGTTTAAATGGAAGGTGATGGCCCCATGGCGGGCAGTACTCCATGATTTTGCCCCGTGGGCGAGATAACGTTGTACAATGGCCGGCTTAGGAAAGCCCCAACGATTACGATAGCCTACCGCAAACAGGGCGTGCTCGGGATTGACGGCCGCTATAAATTCAGGGCTTGAAGAAGTCAAGCTACCGTGGTGAGGGGCAACTAAAATAGTCGCGGCAAGTTCACCGGCATTCATTGCCAACAGAGTTTGTTCTGCAGAGCGCTCAATATCGGCGGCAATGAGGATGTGTTGCTCTCCGCTCGTAATGCGTAGCACGCAGGAATGATTATTGCCATGACCTTGGGGGGATTGGGGATGGAGAATTTGGAAGTCAACGCCGTCCCAGCGCCAGTGTTGGCCACGGACACATAGTTTGGGGTGAGCCCAGCGTAGTTGTTCGGGAACACTGGTCAAGATCTGTCGTGCTGGAGTATGACGCAGAAGGCCTGCTACTCCTCCGAGATGATCATTATCGCCATGGCTGACCACGAGAGTGTCGATACCACTGATGTTTTGGCTGCGTAAAAACGGGGCGACGACGGCTTCCCCCGTATTAAATCGGTTGCTATAGCGAGGTCCAGCATCGAATACGAGGGTGTGGTGCCGAGTACGGGCTACTGCGGCGAGCCCCTGTCCCACGTCGAGGAGCGTAAACCATAGCGTTCCATGGGTTGGGCGTGGCGGGGGGGTGAAGAATAAGGGAAGGAGTGCCACCAGCCCCAGCCAGCGGCCAGGCAGACCCCGGGGGGCTAACAGCAACAGGCTTCCGAAGATAGCGGGAGGGAGCACCCAAAGAGGGGGACTGTATTGTTCCCATTGGGCTATGGGAAAGGCGGCGCACCAGGTGAGCAAGTCCCAGAGCAAAGCCAGTAGAGTGTCGGCAAGACTGATGAGAGCTGCTCCCACAGGGGGAAAGGGAATAAGTAATACGGTGCCCAAAAGTAGGGGTGGGACGATGAGCAACCCTATCCAGGGGACAGCCACCAGATTGGCCAAGGGAGCCACCAGGGAAAGGTGTTGAAATTGGTATAGGAGCAAGGGAGCCAGTCCTATGGCGACCACCCACTGGGCCTTACCCCACTGCCGCCAAAGGCGCCCCAGGTGGTAAGAAGTGGTCTCGAAAGTTGCGCTTTGGGAGGGAGGCAAGGGGCGAAGTTCGGCCATCCCTATCATCAGTGCCGTAACCGCGCCAAAGGAGAGCCAAAAACCGGGGGCGAGAGCAGAGAGAGGGTCCCAGATTAATACCAATATCAGAGCCAGGGCGAGGGTACGAGAGGCACGGACAGGGCGTTTTACTAGGACCGCAAGCATAACTACGCTGACCATGATTAGGGCTCGTTGAGTAGGGATGGAGAAGCCGGCCAGGGCAGCGTAGAATAAAGCACTGATAATAGCACCTAGAGCTGCTGCTTGATGAGCCGATAAGGTCAGGGTATTGGTTGCTCGCAGGGACCATAGGCGTCGCCCCAAAAAATAGGCGAATCCTGCGAGTAAACCGATATGCAGTCCTGAAATGGCGACTAGATGATTGGTTCCGGTACGCTCTAGGATTTGCCATTGCGGGGGAGTGATGCCGCTACGCTCGCCTAAAGTAAGTGCTTGAACGAGCCCTTGTTGAGGACTGTCAGCGAGGATCGTGGCCATGCGCTCAAGCAGATGTTGGCGGACTCGATCAATGGGATAATGATGCCAGTGGGACTGGATAAAGCGATTTGCTGTTGCCGAGCGGACATAACCTGTAGCCCGAAAACCTTGGCGGAAGAGCCAGCCTTCATAATCGAAGCCGCCCGGATTCATAAATCCTCGTGGGCGTTTGAGGCGGACCGTCAGTTGCCAGCGGTCCCCCACGTTAAGTTCTGAAGGAGGGTCTTGGTACCAACTTAGGCGTACCCGTTTGGGGACATGCCAAGTTTGGCCTTTGAAAAGTAAGCGCTCAACAGCAAAGGCAAAGCGTAGGCTGTGAGCCTGGGACTCTGGGATAGAAGCTACTCTACCCTCAAGCAGAACGTCCTGTCCTTCTACTGCTGGAGGGAGTTCTTGGGAGAGTAATAAATGGGCACGGAATAGGGCCCAGAGGAAGCCGATGACAATCAGCAACACCGGCCTTAGGCGCTTAAGGGAGAGCGCCAAAGGAATGAGTCCCCCTAGGAGTAGGGACCATTTTGAATCTGGCAGCAGAGGCAGCTGCTGCAGAATAACTATCCCCGTGAGAAAGGTGAGCGCATTTAACACTATGGGTTGAGGATCCTGATCATGGATATTTAACACCATGCCTTTAGGATTCAGATCATAATCGTAAATTTATGGACGTAATGCGAATTTCGTAGAGTTTATGACGTTATGCCACGCCGATTTCTTAGACGCTATTTACCCCCCCCTCACCGACTCAAAGAGCATAAGCAGTTGCAATATCTTGGGGAGTGGCTCTCTGTGCCTAACCTTTGGCACCTCAATCGCCGTTCAGTGGCTGGAGCCGTAAGCATCGGCCTATTTATTGCCTTTCTCCCCTTACCTGGCCAGATGCTAGTGGCAGCCATCGCAGCTGTGTGGGCTCGAGTGAATTTACCCGTTTCTGTCTTGATGGTCTGGGTCACCAATCCTTTGACAATGGGGCCAATATTTTTCTTTGCCTACAAGGTTGGGACCTGGCTGTTAGGCATTTCAGTCCAAGAAGTAACGTTTGAACTGACATGGCAGTGGCTACAAACTCGGCTGGTGGCCATTTGGGAGCCATTTTTGCTGGGCTGCTTAGTTGTAGGTCTAGTTGTGGGCCTGACGGGAGGGTTGCTAACCCTTGGCTTATGGCGAATGGAGGTGGGCCGGCGCTGGAAAGAGCGTAAACGGCGTAAGATAATAGCGAAACCGGGAGATAAGCGTTGTGCTTAACGGAGCTTTCCGCTTAGGGTAATAATCCGGGCATTAAGCGCCCATCTACTAGGGTAAGTGCCCGATCCAGCTGTACCGCCAAATGAGGATCATGGGTCACCACTACCAGCGCAGTATTGAGATTGCTGTTCAGTGTCAGCATAAGATCGAAGACTTGCTCAGCGTTTTTTCGGTCTAGATTGCCCGTGGGTTCATCGGCCAGCACGCAGCGAGGATCAGTAACCAGTGCCCGAGCCACAGCGGCCCGCTGGCGTTCACCCCCTGAGAGCTCTCCCGGTTTGTGATGAAGTCGTGCTTCCAGGCCAACCCGTTGTAGCAATGCTGTGGCTTTCTCTTGGGCATGGGTTGTTTTAGTACCAGCAATGAGCAGGGGCAGAGCAACATTTTCCAATGCGGTAAATTCAGGTAGTAAGTGGTGAAGTTGGTAGATAAAACCGAGGGCGTGGTTACGTAACCGGCCACACGCTGCATCACTGAGCTGAGCTAGATTTTGGCCAGCGATCCAAACTTGGCCTTGGGTCGGGCGATCTAGACCTCCCAGCAAGTGGAGCAAGGTGCTTTTGCCTGAACCCGAAGCGCCGACGATGGCCACACATTCTCCAGGAGCAATACATAAATTTACCTCCCGCAGTACTTCTACTGAAAGGTTGCCATCGGTAAAACTCCGGGCTAAATCACGGCAGCAAAGTACCGCTTCTTTTTCAGTATTATTCATAACGCAGGGCCTCGGCAGGCTGAGTGCGAGCGGCTCGCCAAGCAGGATAGAGAGTCACTAGAATACAGAGTAGGAAAGCAGTGCTACAGATGGTAATGACATCGCTCCAGTTCAATTCCGAGGGAAGCTCGCTAATGTAGTAGACATCCGCTGGAAGGAATTGCACGCCAAACAAGGCTTCAATTTGGGGCACTACGGTTTCTACATTAAAGGCTAGGGCAACCCCCCCTACCATTCCCAAGAGAGTACCGATAAAGCCGATGGCGGTGCCCTGAACCATAAAGATTCCCATGATACTCCCTGGTGTGGCTCCCAAAGTGCGTAGAATAGCGATGTCTGCTTGCTTGTCTGTCACCACCATCACTAAGGTCGATACAATGTTAAAGGCGGCAACGGCCACAATAAGAAACAAAATGACAAACATGACCGTCTTTTCTGTTTTCAAAGCACGAAAAAAATTGGCGTGTTGGTAAGTCCAGTCCGCTGTCCGGTAGTCGCCGGGTAAAGCTTCCTGCAGTTCGCGAGCGACATAGGGAGCATTAAATAAATTATCGAGTTTAAGGCGGAGCCCACTGATTTTCCCCGGAATGCGGAAGAGTACGGCGGCGTCTTCCAGATTCGTAACGGCAAGGGCGCTGTCATATTCGTACATTCCAACTTGGAAGATTCCCGCCACCGTAAGCCGCTTAAGGCGAGGAATGATTCCTGCGGGAGTGGTGGTTGCATGGGGCGTGACTAGGGTAATCTTGTCGCCGACAAAGACTCCTAGGGCGCGGGCCAAATCCATGCCTAACACGATTTGAAAGCTTCCAGGGCGTAAAACATCTAGGCTGCCCACCACCATCTTGCTGCGGATATCGGCAACTTGATCTTCTTGTCGAGGCAGAATCCCCCGTACCAATGTTCCTCGCACTTGGCTGCGATAAGTCAGCATTCCTTGCCCTTCCACAAAAGGGGCTATGCCGACTACCCGGGAGTCTTTTTCTAGTTGGGCCTTGAGTGCTTGCCAGTTTTCAAGAGTTCCATCGGGGCCGGTGACAATGATATGGGAGACCATTCCCAAGATGCGGGTGCGCAGTTCTTTCTCAAAGCCATTCATCACCGAGAGTACGGTAATTAAAGCCGCTACCCCTAGGGCGACGCCAAGCATAGAGGTCAGGGAAATAAATGAAATGAAATGGTTACGCCGTTTAGCCCGTGTATAACGCAGGCCGATATAAAAGGGTAGGGGTTTAAACATTCGCAATGATGATGCCAGTTCTGAGCGTTAATTCTTTTCGCAAAACAGAAGCGCCTCAACACTCTTGCTGTTTATGCCGTCAGAAAATGGCCGATATAGTAATCTGAAGTCCAAAATAAAGTTACTCCGCTTCTAGTTCTTCAAGGAGTGTTTATGGTTGAAAAGCGAAAATCAGAACGCCTGCCGGTTGCAGTAGAGGTCCAGGTTGAATGGGCACCTTCCACGGCAGGTCCGCTCATATTTAAAACACGCGATCTGAGCGATAGCGGGATTCTGCTCCATATTGATGGCCAGGCTATCCCACCGGTGGGGCAGGTGGTGACTATACGACTCAAAGATCTTCTCGCCGATGGTGAAACCCCGCCCCTACTCAAGGCGGAAGTCGTTCGCCAAGATAACCAAAGTCTCGGCCTCAAGTTTCTTAATTAGCGCTAAAAAACGCGACACTTTACCGGTTATCATTTGGAGTAAACGGTGTTAGCGCCCTCTGGGGTGCCTAGGATAAGCACGTCCGCCGGGTCTATGGCGAAAAGGCCATTGGTGACAACGCCTGGAATATTATTGAGTTGCCCTTCCAGTTTTGCGGGCTCCATGATTGAAAGCCCGTGAACATCTAGAATCTGGTTGCCGTTATCAGTGACAAAACCTTCCCGATAAACGGGTTCTCCACCCAGTCTGACAATTTGCCGCGCGACATGGCTTCGCGCCATAGGGATAACTTCCACCGGAAGAGGAAACTCGCCCAATACGTCAACCAACTTTGACTGGTCTGCAATGCAGACAAACTTTCTACTGGCAGCGGCAATGATTTTCTCCCGGGTGAGGGCCCCCCCTCCTCCTTTGATAAGTTGCAGGTAATGATTGGATTCATCGGTACCATCCACATAAAGGGGAATTTCTCCTACCGCATTTAAGTCATAAACGGGAATGTTGAGGGCTTTAAGCCGCTCAGTGGAAGTTTCAGAACTGGAGATAGTGCCATCGATCTTGCCTTTGATCGTCCCCAGCAGGTCAATAAAGTGATTGACTGTAGAGCCAGTGCCAATACCGATAACAGCGCCAGGTTCTACATACTCAAGGGCGGCTTTGGCCGCTAGCTTTTTCATTTCATTGGGACTCATCATCCTGCTCCTGATTATATTGTTCATCGCCCGCGTGAATTAATTAAATTAATTATATGTGAAACAGGAAGTCGCTGACACTGTTGCTCATTGTTGTTAATGTATAGTAATGCTGTACAGTTACCTAGAACGTATTCTCAAGGCCCGTGTTTATGAGGTTGCAAGGGAGACGCCGCTGGAGCCCATGCGGCGCCTTTCCCTGCGATTAAAAAATGCGGTGTTGTTGAAGCGGGAAGATCTCCAGCCGGTTTTTTCCTTTAAACTACGGGGTGCCCATAATAAGCTTGCTCACCTGTCAGAAGAGGCACGCCTGCGAGGGGTGATTGCCGCTTCGGCGGGGAATCACGCCCAGGGGGTTGCCCTTTCCGCCCGCAAACTAGGGATTAGCGCTCGGATTGTGATGCCTCGGACGACGCCGCCCATTAAGATTGAAGCCGTGCGTGATCTGGGGACTGAGATCGACCTGGTGGGGGATACTTATGATGAAGCCTGCCAATACGCACTGGCTTTGGCTAAAGGCGAGGGGCGTACCTTTATTCATCCCTATGACGATCCTGAGGTCATTGCGGGACAGGGGACTATCGCG